>JAVBLQ010000030.1:0-74385 GCA_031553435.1 Bacteroidales bacterium
GATCAGGAAGGTCTTAGAGCTTGTACTTCTTTTATCAAAGAAAATCAATACCAATTGTTGGAAGAAAGATTGGCTGTCTTCAGAAAGAATTATCCAATCTGAGTGAAAGGTGAAAGATGAAGGTCGCTTCGCTCCTGTGAAGCTTCGCTTGTGAACTCGCTACACTCGTAGTGAAGTTTCACTGTGAACGAAGTGAACTTCACAAGGGAGCAACGCGACCTTTACACCCTTCACTTATTATTATATAAATTCATTGTATTTGCGACTCCAGCCAGGCAAAAACTTTTAATAATTTCTCCGGCCACTTCTAGTCTTTGAGGTAATACTGTTTTTTCTTCGGGCGAAAAATCGTTTAACACAAAATCAATTTGCATCCCTCTGGGAAAATCATTTCCTATCCCGAAACGAAGACGATTATAATTTTGTGTTCCCAGAGTTTCCTGAATATGTTTTAAACCATTGTGCCCTGCATCACTTCCTTTTGTTTTAAGTCTTAAAGTCCCGAAAGGTAAGGCCAGGTCATCCAATACAACAAGTAAATTTTCCAATTCTATTTTTTCCTGTTGCATCCAATAACGGATGGCATTTCCGCTTAAATTCACGTAAGTGGAGGGTTTCAACAAAATGATTGTTCTGCCTTTGAGTTTCAACTCCGTAACAGCACCATATCTTTTGTCCATAAAAACAACATTGGACGCTTTAGCTAAAGCGTCCAACATCATAAATCCTATATTGTGCCGGGTACATTGATACTCAGGACCAATATTTCCCAACCCTGCTATCAGGTATTTCATTTATTTAAATTATTTTCCGGCTGCAGCAGCAAGACCTCTGGCTGCACGTGTCAATTTAACAGCGCAAACAACAGCATTTTTTGCATTCAATAATTCTAATTTGTCAAAAGATAGCTCTCCGACTTGTATTGTTTTTCCCAAACCTAAGTTTTCAACATTGATGAAAAGTTTTTCAGGAATATCGGTATAGATAGCTTTCACTTTTAACAATCTCATTTCCAAAGCAAGTTTTCCCCCTGCTTTTACACCTTCCGCCAATCCTTCGAGGACAACGGGAACGTTCATTACTACGGGTTTTTCCGGGAATACTTCCAGGAAATCTATGTGTAAAACTTCTTCAGATACCGGATGAAATTGTAACTCTTTTAATATGGCTGTGCAGGTTTTTCCTTCAACCGTAAGATTTACAATATGTATATCGGGAGTATAAATTAATTTGCGGACACTTTCTTTCCCAACAGAGAAATGTGTTGTTGACTCTCCTCCATACAATACGCAGGGAATAGCTGATTCTTTGCGGAATTTTTTTGCAGCTTTTTTCCCGAAATCATTTCTTAATGTACCTGTTAAACTGAATGTTTTCATTTTTTTGTTATTTGTGTTACTCAAAATTAAGACTTTGCCTATAATTTCCCATCACACGATGTGTCTTTAAAAGCGGTGCAAAGGTAATACTTTTTTCAGAATCAAAGAAATTTTCTTTTTCTTTAGATCAAAATAAAAATCTTTCGTCATATAAATCCAATACTTCGTTAAACATTTCATTAACATTTATGCCACACTGATCGCATATGCCATTGGTAATTGAGTTTTTCACTTATTTAATCAAGTCTCTTGCAGTTTCGATAAAAGAATCTTTTTTGCCTTGCGTTGAAAATGGAACAGAGATATCAGGATCGATCCCTTCTTCTATGCTTTGTTTGTTAATATCCAGAATGGGACTGGCAGAAAAACGAACAGACCAACCATTAGGGATTTCGGAAGAAAATGGCAATCCGCCACCACCGCCTGTTTTATCTCCAAGTATAGTTACCTGTGGGAATAAACGCATGGTATTTACAAAGTCGTTGGTTGCGCTGTAACATTTACGATTGGTGAGTACAATTACCGGTTTTTGATATCTCAAACGGGTGGAAGGTTCAATGTATCGGGGGTAGGGTTCTGAGAAATCATAGTGTCCTTTACCCGTTTTATGTATAATGTAGCCGACTAATGTTTTTTCATTGGTGAATCTGGAAGCAAAAATATCCACATTCATCAGCGAGCCTCCGCCGTTATCTCTCACATCAATAATAATTCCTTTGCAGAGAGAGAGTTTATTGATCATTTCATCTAATGAACTTTCTCCTATATTATTTGAAAAACTTTCATAAAAGATGTAACCGATATTATCATCTAATACTTTATATTTCAATCCACCGGAAATCAGGTAGTCAAAACCTAAATAGTCTTCGACAATGGTAGGATCGAATGCCCGCGGATAATCTTCATACCATTTCCAATACCTGCCCAGATTGAAAGGAGTGATCAGGTTCACATGCCCGTCTCTGACTTCCTGAAGCATTGAATCGAGTACCGAAAATAATTCGTAACGATCCATGTTTGGTTTTATCTTTTGGGCATATTTATCATGCACCCGGTTCCAATCCACATTTTTGCTTTCAAAAAAACAATAATGTTCATCCATGATTTTCCACAAAGCTTCAAAGTTTCCTTGTGGAGTATCGTCAAATTCTTCTATTTCTACGCAAGCGGTTAGAGGAAAAAGAAAAATGAGTAAGAGTAGTATATGTTTAATATTCAAAGACACGCCGGTAATTTCCTTTTGTTTGTTTTTTTCCTGAAATACTGAAAATCTCCTTAGATAAACCAATCATCCATGTGTTGGATGTAATTTTGGTTTGCAGATTACTAACATCTGTATTATAAAGATTGTTCAGATAAGTAAGCCTCAAAGTGAACGAATTGAATGGAATTTCAAGGGTCAGGTAATTTTTCATTACAAACTGATTTCCGAAAGATGTTAAATGAAAGATATCTTCATCGTTTCCTAAAGAAATTTCATAATAAGATTCTCCGTACCTGGGAGAAAACAGGATTCCTGCAAACGGCATATCCAACTGATAACGAAAAGTAAACGGTTGCGATTTGACCCGGAATTGATAAGATCCTATGGCTGAAAAGTTTAATGTGGTTCCCAGTTTTGCAGAAACCGGATTATTCCCGTTTCTTGAATTATAGATGGCTCCCAGAGTTGCATTGACCTGTGTCCCAGCGAATACATTCAGATTCGAAAGCGGTTTGAAACGATAGTGCAATCCATAACTATAATCAAGGAAAAGAGAATATTCTTTGGCTGTTTCCGCCGGATTTTTTGTGGATGAAAAATCGAGACTGGTAATTTGTTGGATGGAAATATTTCCTTCCAACATTTTTGTCATTTTCATTTGCTCATCCATGATACGAAGTCCCCAACCTGAATAATTAAGCGGGGAAAGATAAGTATCATATACGTCATAAGTTCCTGCGCCAAAAAGAGTTGTACGATAAGTAAGATTTTGTTCTTTTTCCTGGGAAAAACACAATGACACGAAGACACAAAGGAAATATATGACCGTCATCACGCGTTTGACGCGAAATCCCCTGATTAGGTCATATTCTTTCATGGAATTGTGCGTCAGGCGCGGAATAACAGTCATATTCCTTTGTGTCTTCATATCGTATCAATCAAATAATTTCATTTGTCCGGTGATTTCATCCAGAAGATCTGATGGATTTTTTTCTTCCTCAGGTTCCCCTTCTGTTTCAATTTCCTGAGTAGTAGTTTCTTCCGGTTCAGGGAAGCGGGTAGGTTCCAATTCGTTGATCGTTTCCACTGCATAAGTTGTGAGACGTTTTCCTTTGGCTTTGAAGCTTTTTACAGCGATAAACTCATCTACGTCAACAACTAATGCTTCCCGGAAATTATCATGTCCGCCAAAGATAATTTCAATTCGCGGATAAACTTCATCAGTTAAAAGAACTAAGCGAGAATCCTGGTTTTCTCCTAAGAAGCTTTGCTTTTTACTGGAACTTTCCAGATTAAAGCGTTTGAGATACGGATAATTTTGTTGTTCGGCATCAAATAGTGCAACCGACCATATTTTATTGGAATTATATTTTTCGATAATCAAAATATCTCCGTCATAATGATTACTCAAATCGAAATTTGTGGTATAAAAATCGCCGTTACGGGAGATAACCAAAATCTGATCGTTCGCTAAGAATTCGCCGAGATATTCTCCTCTGGCATCGTAATTCAGACGCAATACATCGCGATCAAACCATACCTGCCGGCCACCCAAAGTCGATCCTCCTTTTTGTTTCAAAGATATTTTGTGAATTTCTGCTTTGGTAAGGATGTTTCCCATCGATTGACGGCCTTTGATAGTGATATCGCTGAAATCTTTGTCGAACATCAATAATTTTTGCCTTGGTTTGGGCTTCAATATTATTTTGATCGTTTCGGCTTCTCCGTTCGGATTGGCTGAAAAATATACAATGCGGGAACCTGGAGTTCCTTGTGTTACATCATATTCCTTATCACGTGTAACTCCGGTAACAGCGAACCGTTTGATATAGTGAGGGGCGATTTTTCCGTCTCTATAAATTACGTTGTATATCGTACGATTATCATTCCGTTTGAAAACATTGACGTACAGGATATTTTTTCCAACGAACATTTTTTCACTGATTTTCACGACTTTATATTTTCCATCACGGAAAAAGACGATAACGTCGTCTATATCGGAACAGTTGCAAATAAATTCGTCTTTTTTCAATCCGTAGCCAATAAATCCTTCTTCCCGGTTGATGTATAATTTTTCGTTGGCTTCAACTACTTTGGTTGCTTCAATGGTATCGAAACTGCGGATTTCCGTCCGGCGAGGATAATCTTTCCCGTATTTATCTTTGATTTGCAGAATCCAATCAATGGTAAATTGCACAATATGTTCCAGATTGTAATTGATTTTTTCAATCTGGCTTTTATAACCGGCAATGGCTTCGTCGGCTTTTTCTTTGTTGAATTTAAGGATGCGTCCCATCTTGATTTCCATCAACCGAAGGATGTCATCACGGGTTATTTCACGGATAAATGAAGGCTTGAATGGAGTTAACCGCTTATCGATGTGATCAATAGCATCATCCATATTGGCTGCATTTTCAAATTCTTTATCCTTATAAATACGTTCTTCGATAAAGATTTTTTCCAAAGAGGCAAAAAGTAAACTTTCCTGCAATTCATTTTTTTGAATTTCCAGTTCAGTTCTTAGTAAACGAAGCGTATTGTCTGCATTATGCCTTAAAACTTCGCTAACTTTCAGGAAATGAGGTTTATCATCCTCAATAATACAACAATTGGGTGAAATGCTGATTTCACAATCCGTAAAAGCATATAATGCATCAATGGTTTTGTCGGAAGATACTCCGGGTGCAAGGTGAACCAGTATTTCCACATTTTTAGCGGTAATATCATCTACTTTCCGGATTTTTATTTTTCCTTTTTCGTTGGCTTTGAGAATAGATTCTGTCAGGGTTACAGTTGTTTTTCCGTAAGGAATTTCTGTAATTACCAGGGTTTTATTGTCTACTTTATTGATTTTAGCGCGGACTTTTACAGAACCTCCACGTTCTCCGTCATTATATTTACTGACATCGATAGAACCTCCGGTTTGAAAATCGGGATAAAGCTCAAAATCTTCACCTTTAAGATATGAAACTGAGGCATCTAACAATTCATTAAAATTATGAGGTAGGATTTTGGAAGAAAGTCCTACAGCAATTCCTTCTGCACCTTGAGCCAAGAGCAATGGGAACTTAACCGGAAGTGTGATCGGCTCTTTATTTCGGCCGTCGTAAGAGGCTTTCCATTCTGTGGTTTTGGGATTGAAAACAACATCCAGTGCGAATTTGGAAAGGCGGGCTTCAATATAACGTGAAGCAGCAGCTCCGTCGCCTGTCAGGATATTTCCCCAGTTTCCCTGGCAATCTATCAACAGATCTTTTTGTCCTAATTGCACCAAAGCGTCACCGATAGAAGCATCACCATGAGGGTGAAATTTCATTGTATCACCCACAATATTGGCAACTTTATTATACCGACCATCTTCCAAACGCCTCATTGTGTGCAAAATACGGCGTTGAACAGGTTTCAGTCCATCGTTGATATGGGGAACTGCTCTTTCCAGGATAACATAGGAGGCATAATCGAGGAACCAGTTCTGATACATTCCAGACAGATGATATTTAGTTATCACATCGCTTGTTGCAGGAACTTTGTAATCAGAATGTTTCGCAGATGAATCTAGATCTTCGTTTTCCATGCCGGAATTTTTTCCGGCTAGATCTTCGTTTTGAGTATCTTCGGGTAAGTCTTCAGACTTCATATATTGTTGAATTTATGTACTTTTTTTATTTAATTTCGAAATTTCAGTTTCAGTTAGTCCTGTAAATTTTGAGATTTCGTGGATAGATATGCCACCATGAAGCATTTTTAGAGCGATTTGAGAAGTGCTTTCTTTAATTCCTTCTTTAATTCCTTCTTCTCTTCCCACTTTTTTCCCTTCCTGTTTTCCTTCTCGCATGCCTTTAGCCCATCCGGTTGCTTTTGCTTTGGATTTGGCTTCCTCAAGAGCAATTCTCCTTTTTTTCAATTCGAATTTTCTTGCAGCATAATTATCCCGCATTATTTTTAGTTCTAATTCGTATTTTGTCATTTCTTCCGGTGTTAGTTGGGAAACTTCTGCTATCTTAAACAAGTGGTCAAAAACAAGTTCTTGAAATCCGGCAGGGCGTTTTTTCATTTTACCCAGATTTTTTAATAAATACAACCACCTGTCAAAATGAGTAATCAAGTCTTCTTCCCGTTTATTAAACTTGGGCATTTCCAAAAAAATAAAAGTTAACTTGTCATAAAATACGGTTAACTTATCAACATCCATTAGTTTGACCTTGTGATGATAATGTAATTTATCTTCTTTGGTTTCATCAAACACAAAATCCAAAATACCTATGAAGTAAATAGCTTGTAAAGAATAATCCCAACAACCTTGCTCACCTTGTTCCTGAATCGGAAATGTTGTGTAATAAAGGCTCCGGTCTTTGAAATATTCCTGACTTGCAACCTGCATTTCCACAATAAACTTTTCTCCATCCTGGTTTTCACAGAAAACATCAAAGACTATTTTCCGATCTTTGGATGTTTTTCCTTGTTGTTCGGTTTTCAGATACTTTAAATCTGTGATTTTGCCCCGGTCAACAATTAATTCATTTAGAAAATCAATGAGTAACTCTTTACTTAGCTCTCTTGCAAACAATTGTTTAAATCCAAAATCAGTATATGGATTAATATATTTTCCTTTAAGTAAAATTTTCATATTGCAGTTTTGATCAAATAAGTTTTATAAGACAAAAATAGTATTCTTCTTTGAATTAACAATGAATCGATAGCCAAAGACTCTAAAAGTTTTTCAAAATTTCAAATATATTTTTACAAAAAATATTTACTTTTGCACCATAATCGCGGTAATAGCTCAGTTGGCAGAGCGGAAGCTTCCCAAGCTTCAGGTCGTGGGTTCGAATCCCATTTACCGCTCAATTTTTAATTTTTGATTTATATGGGGGTGCCTTTCAAAAAAAGGCTGAGATTATACCCTTTGAACCTGATACGGGTAATGCCGGCGTAGGGAGAATTCAAAGTGCTTATCTTTATTAAAATCCCCTTTTTTATTTATTCATAACTTGTTTAAAGTTTATAGTGAAAGGTGAAGGTCGCTTTTCACCTTTCACTATAAACTTTAAACAATAAACAAATTACTAAATGAAAAAGGTTTTTTTATTGTTCGCCATGATTGGTATGGCAAGTTTCAAATGTTTTTCGGAAGAAAAAAATGACAGTATTCGTTCTTTTCAATTACAGGAAGTCAGGGTAACTTCTATCCGTGCAACCGAAAAAACGCCGGTAGCATATTCAAATGTTGATAAAAAAGAAATCGAAAAAGCTAATTTTGGAAAAGATATTCCTTTTCTGTTAACATTAACTCCTTCTGTTGTTGCAACATCAGATGCCGGAGCGGGTATCGGTTATACAAAATTCCGTGTTCGTGGTACGGATGATAATCGCATCAACATTACTGCCAACGGTGTTCCATTAAACGATGCCGAATCTCAAAGTGTTTTTTGGGTAAATATGCCTGACTTTGCTTCGTCCATCGAAGATTTGCAGGTTCAGCGCGGTGTAGGTACATCTACCAATGGGGCCGGGGCTTTTGGCGCCAGTATCAATATGAAGACCGAAAATATTCCGTCCCAAGCATATGGAGAACTGAATGCTTCTTACGGCTCATTCAATACTTACAAAACAACAGCCAAGTTGGGTACCGGTATTCTGGGAGATCATTGGGCTTTTGACGCCCGTTTATCGGATATTCATTCGGACGGATATATCGACAGGGCAACAACCGATTTAAAATCCTACTTTTTTCAGGCTGGATATTTTCAGGAAAATACATTATTGAAATTCATCGTTTTCGGAGGAAAAGAAAAAACTTACCATGCCTGGGACGGCTTACCCAAAGATTCACTGAAAACAAACCGAACCTACAATTCTTGCGGATACATGGGTAATGATGCAAACGGAAATCCTATGTACTACAAAGATCAAACTGATAATTACTTGCAAACGAACTATCAATTGATGTTGCTACATGTATTTAATCCGTATCTAAATTTGAATGCAACTTTGCATTATACCAATGGGGAAGGATATTATGAAGAATATAAAACCAAAAGAACCTTGATTCAGTATGGCCTGATTCCTTTTATTTATGATGGAAAAACTGTTGAAAAAAGCGATCTTGTCCGTCAAAAATGGCTGGACAATGATTTTGGAGGTTTTGTATTTTCTTTGAATTATAAAAAAGATAAATGGGATGCTTCTTTAGGTGGCGCTGCAAATAAATATTGGGGAAATCATTTCGGAAAAGTGATCTGGATAAAAAATTATGCCGAAGACCGGAATTTCCTTCCTGACCATGAATATTACAGGAATGATGCTCAAAAATCGGATGCAAACATTTATTTAAAAGCTAATTATGCCGCCTTCGATAAACTCAGTATTTACGGAGATATCCAATATCGTTTCATTGATTACCGGATTGAAGGGAAAAATGATGTGTGGGATTGGCGCACAAATGTTCCCCAATCATTGGATATTCATAAAACATTCAATTTTTTCAATCCCAAAGCCGGAGTATTTTTCAACCTGAATGCATACAATAATTTTTATGCTTCTTTTGCCGTAGGACATCGTGAACCGAATCGCAAAAATTACACGAATGCCGCTGAAAATGAAAATCCTACATACGAAACATTGTATGATTATGAAGCCGGATATACTTTCAGGAATAAAACTTTTTCCGCCGGCCTGAATTTTTATTATATGAAATACAATAATCAATTGGTTTTAACCGGAAAAGTAAATGAAATAGGAGAAATGCTTACTTCCAATGTCCCGGATAGTTACCGCATGGGAGTTGAAATGTTGTTGGGCTCCAAAATAACTTCCTGGTTGCATTGGAACGGAAACTTAACTCTCAGCCGGAACAAAATCAAAGATTATTCGGAATTCGTTAATGTATTGGATGAAAATTGGGAACCTACCGGAGAACAAATAGAAAATAAATTGGGAACCACATCCATTTCATTTTCACCCGGCATCATAGCCAATAGTATTTTTTCCTTCAATTATAACAACTGGAATGCCGCATTGCAATCTTCTTATGTAGGAAAGCAGTATATTGACAATACAAGCAACGAAGAACGGAAACTGGATCCTTATTTTGTAAATAACCTGAGGCTTGGTTATGAATTTAAATTAAAATCTTTCAAATCTTTGGGAATAAGCTTGTTGATCAATAATTTGTTTAATGGAAAATATGAAAGTAATGCGTGGGTTGAGTCTTATTATGCACCTTCTGCATCTGGTGACGGAAGTCTGGTAAGAGGCGAATATTCAGGGTTTTTCCCGCAAGCAGGAACAAATGTATTGGTAAACCTGTCATTGAAATTTTAAAAATGTATGTTAAAAAAAATAGGATTTATGAATATTTTATTTAGATTTGTCCTTTAGCTTTTTGCTTGGCATGTTATTTGTAAATTTATATTTAAGAATAATAATCTTTTAAAATATACAACTATGAGGATGAAATTTCTGAGTGTACTTTTTATTGCAATGTTATCGGTTGGTTTTGTATCTTGCGGAGGTGACGATGATCCCGACTATACTTACAGTAATATTACTAATTTGGCAGGAGCCTTTACTAATGGTACAAGAAGTATAAAAGCGGAAGACCGTGTTGTAACGGGAGAAACTAATAAGGCTTATCCAACGAATATAATAACAATGAATAATCAACTTAAGGTAGCATTAGGATATCCTTATCCTAGCGGACAAGATGCACTTGATTTTGATGATGTAATGTTTTCTGGTTTTATTAGTAAAGATGAAGGAGCAACCGTTACTTATAGTGTAAGTCCTAAAAATGTAGCAGTCATGTCAGGAAATACACTGCCAGGTTTTTTCAAAACTCTCCATCCTGATGTAAAAGAAGTCAAGAATCTGAAATTAACATCTACCGGAGGAGCATATAATGCATCAACAAAAACTCATACATTTGAATATACAGGAACATATGATTATTTGAATGAAAGTGGTTCTTCCGGATTAAATCAAAGAATTTCCATTGTTTATAGTTTGAAAAAATAATTTCAGACCTGATATTTTCTAAAAGTGGAGAATTTTGTCATACATAATTCTCCACTTTTTTTATGTAAAGTATTGAATGTCCCAATAAATTGAAGTGTGATTTTCAAAATACTTTCAGCAAGCTCAAAAAAGCTGGCGGTATTTTTGTATTTTTGCCTTTCTTGAGTGGGGAATTGACGCATCCCATTCGAATGCTTTTAACGCAAATTTCATGGTAATAATAGAAAAGCTTTCCATATTAAATTTCAAAAACATTGAACAGGTAGATTTGAGTTTTTCTCCTAAAATGAATTGTTTTTTTGGAAACAATGGGATGGGGAAAACTAATTTACTGGATGCTCTTTTCTATTTGTCCTTTTGTAAAAGTTATACAAATCTACCTGATTCACAGATTATCAGGCATGAAAGTGATTTTTGCATGCTACAGGGATTTTATACAATTGGTGGACAACCTGAAGAGTTTTATTGTGGAATCAAAAAGAAGCAACGAAAACAATTCAAAAGGAATAAAAAAGAATATGAAAAACTTTCGGATCATATAGGTTTTTTACCCTTGGTCATGGTTTCTCCTTCGGATACAGATCTGATTCAAGGAGGTAGTGAAGACCGGAGAAAATTTGTGGATATGGTTATCTCCCAATACGATAAAGATTATCTGCATGCTTTGATCCGCTACAATAAAGCGTTGGAACAAAGGAATGCTTTGTTGAAAAACAACACATTGGCTGATGATTCTCTTTTTGAAATATGGGAAGAACAAATGGTTGAAGCCGGCAATATGATTCATGAAAAAAGAAATCTTTTCCTGAAAGAATTTATACCGATTTTTCAACATTTCCATCAATTTATTTGTGAAATGGGGGAGGAGGTCGATCTGATTTATGAATCCCAACTGGATTCCGCCGATTTGTCTGAATTATTGCCGAATAAACGGGAAAGAGATAAAATATTGGGATACAGCACTCAAGGTATCCATAAAGATGATTTTAATTTCATGCTGGGTGGCTATTTAATGAAAAAAGTGGGTTCCCAGGGACAAAGTAAGACTTATCTGATTGCTTTGAAATTAGCTCAGTTTGATTTTCTTGTTCGTATGGGTTCCAATCGTCCGATTTTGTTGTTAGATGATATTTTTGATAAATTAGATGCCCGCAGGGTCGAACAGATCATCAAACTGGTTGCGGATGACAAATTTGGTCAAATTTTTATTACTGACACTAATCGAAAGTATTTGGATGAGATCCTTCGCAAAATGAATCACGATTATACCTTGTTTTATGTGGAGAATGGAAACGTTGAAATAATTAAGAATTAAGAGTGAAACGAACAAACGCACAGCCATTATCAGAAATATTGAAGGATTTTTTGAATGAAAATCCTCAAGTAGACCGGAAGATCGCTGAGGTACGGGTTATTAATGCCTGGGCGAATATATTGGGTCCGTTGACTCAAAAATACACTACAGGTATTTATATCAGGAATAGAATACTGTATGTAAAAATATCTTCGGCTGTTTTGCGTAGCGAACTGATGATGTGTCGTGAACGCTTAATAAAAAACCTCAATGAAAATGCCGGAAGCACTGTCATTGAGGATATTATAATTTCAGGATAAAGCTCTACCTTATTTTGCCGGTTCGGTGGTAGGAAACGCTTGTTTCTTATTTATTTTTTCAACCGCAGCTGCAATCACCGGATCTTTGTCTAAAAATACAGGATAAAAACCTTGATCCCCAATAATATTACGGATAATATATGCCTGAGTAACATTTTCAATCAAATTGGCAGAAATATCAATCAACAAGGGGCGTCTGCGAATATTTTTTGTTTCGGCATAACTTACAACTCCCTCCAATAAAGGTTGTCCTTTCAAATAATTCCACAAACTCTTGTAATCTTTGAATTTTGTTAATCTTTCCCTGTTTTGATCGGTATATTGAACAGCATATTCGTATATAATTCCTTTGGATACCAATGTAGAATAATATGAAGTTATACCGACAGTATCTCTTGGGATGAAGACATCAGGCATGATTCCTCCGCCTCCATAAACTGTTCTCCCTCCGAGTGTAGTAAATCTCAATTTTTCATTTTGCTTAATACTATCTTTGGAATCCAGTTCACCATGTTTGAAACGATCGATAAATCCTTGTTCATAATCTTTTACATTACCCAATTGGTAATCTTTTTGGATACATCTTCCTGAAGGTGTATAATAGCGGGCAATAGTCAAACGTAAAGCAGATCCGTCAGACAATTCTTCCTGAGTTTGTACTAAACCTTTTCCGAAAGAACGGCGTCCGATGATTAGACCTCTGTCATTATCCTGGATAGCTCCAGCCACAATTTCGCTGGCAGAAGCAGACCAATCATCCATTAATATCACGACAGGATTTTGCTGACAAGTTCCGGATCCGTTGGCTATGGCATTTTTCCGGGAAAATGCTCTTCCTTGTGTATATACAATGAGGCGGCCTTTAGGTAGAAATTCGTTTACAATTTCAACGGCAATATTCATTAAACCTCCTGAATTTTGTCTTAAATCAATGATAAAAGAATTACAGCCTTCTTTCTTTAATAGACCGATTGCATTGATAAATTCATCATAGGTTGTTCTTCCGAAAGTATTAATTTTAATAAAACCTATACCTTTGGAAACCTCATAAGCAATGTCCACACTATTAACAGGGACATCATCCCTGATTATTTCGTAAGTCAATAAATTCTTATGGCTGTTTCGTTTAATACCTACTTTTACTTTGCTTCCTTTTTCTCCCCTCAGGTTTTTCATCACTTTATCCTGAGTAATGTTCTTACCGGCAAATACAGAATCATTGACGGTTATGATGCGGTCTCCGGGTTGTAACCCCGCTTTTTCGGATGGACCTCCGGATATGACAGTCATTACTAAAATCGTATCGTTTTTTATACTGAAAGAAACACCGATTCCACTGAAATGACCTTCCATACCTTCATTTACTGTTTTTAAATCTTCTGCGGGAATATAAGCTGAGTGAGGGTCTAACTCGCTGATTAATTTGGGGATAGCTTCTTCTACCAAATCTCTGACATTTACGGTATCAACATATTGTTCGTTGATAATATCTAATATCACATCCATTTTATTTCCGGCAGACATGAAAATGCCCCTACCAAAAGATCTTCCTGAAAAATAGGTTCCGGCAATGAATCCGATGATTAGTAGAAATAAAGATCCTATTAAAATGACAATTGTTTTCTTTGAAGATTTCATTGATGTATTGATAATTATACGCTTTCCATATCTATAAATACGACTTCGATTTTTGCTTTTTCAAGCAACCTGACACCATCATCCAAGCGATATTGCTGGGAATACACAACTCTTTTGATTCCGGACTGGATGATCAATTTGGCGCATTCTATACAAGGAGAAGCGGTGACATACATAGTTGCATCTTTACTGCTGTTGTTGGAACATGCAATTTTTGTAATAGCATTAGCCTCTGCATGCAACACATAGGGCTTGGTTATCCCTTCCTCATCTTCGCAAATATTTTCGAATCCTGAAGGGGTTCCGTTATAACCATCGGAAATAATCATTTTGTCTTTTACGATCAAAGCTCCCACTTTTCTTCGTTCACAATATGAATTTTCCGCCCAAATGGTTGCCATGCGCAAGTAACGCTTGTCCAGCAATAATTGTTTACTCATCCTTGAAATAGTTGAAAATTGAAAATTGAAAATTGAATTTCAATGACGAACCATTTATTGTCAATTGTCAATTTTATTTGATTCCGTTACGTTTCAACAGCGCATCAATTGTAGGTTCCTGGCCTCTGAAACGAACATAAAGTTGCATCGGATCTTCTGTTCCTCCTTTTGACAAGACATTTTCCCTGAATTTTGCAGCGATTGCTTTGCTGAAAATTCCATCGGCTTTGAAGGCTGCATAAGCATCAGCGTCCAATACTTCTGCCCATTTATATCCATAATACCCTGCGGCATATCCTCCGGAGAAAATATGACTGAATGCACTCCCGGTACAAGTTTCAGGGACAACCGGAAGAATTTGGGTAGATTTGGTAGCTTCAGTTTCAAAAGAAATTACATCACCAGTGTATGGCTTACTAATTGTATGCCAGGCCATATCCAAAAATCCGAATGAAAGTTGGCGAAGGCATGCATAACCGGTATTGAAATTAGATGCGGCAATCAGTTTATTAACCAATTCAGCAGGAATTTTTTCTCCTGTTTTATAATGAACCGCAAAGCGATCTAAGAATGCTTTTTCCGTCAGAAAATTTTCCATGATCTGAGAAGGAAGTTCTACAAAATCACGATAAACATTAGTTCCTGAAAGACTTTCATATGTTCCGTTGGCAAACATTCCATGTAATCCGTGACCAAATTCGTGTAAGAATGTTCTTACTTCATCGTAAGTCAACAAAGCCGGTTTGGTTTCTGTAGGCCGTGTAAAGTTCATTACCAAAGAAACATGAGGTCTGGAGTCTTTACCTTTTTCTTTGTATTGACCTTTATATTCGGTCATCCAGGCACCTGCACGCTTGCCGTTTCTGGGAAAAAAATCTGTATAAAGTACTGCCAGATATTGTCCATTGGCATCAAACACTTCGTAAGCATCAACTTCAGAATTATATACTGATATTTTTGGATTTTTTTTGAAAGTAATACCATATAATTCAGTGGCTAAACCAAAAACGCCTTTTTTTACATTTTCCAATTCAAAGTAAGGACGAGTCATTTCATCGTTTACATCGAATTTGGCATCTTTCAATTTTTCAGAATAAAAAGACCAATCCCAAGGCATGATGTCAATATTCTTTTTCTCCATTCCTATTGCAAAACCCTGAACTTCTTTTACTTCTCCTAAAGCAGTTGGTTTATAAGCTTCCAATAATTGGTTTAAAAGTTTGTAAACATTATCCGGATTCTTAGCCATTCTTCTGACGAGAACATAATCAGCATAGGATTTATACCCTAATAATTGGGCTATTTGCAGACGTACATTAGCAATATCTTCAAGAATTTTACGATTGTCCAGATCATCGCCTTTGGCACATCTGGTATTATATGCAATATATAATTGTTTACGTAAATCTCTGTTGGTTGAGTATTTCATAAAAGGAGCATAGCTTGGGGCTGTTAAATCAACCATCCAACCTTCTTTTCCTTTTGATTTTGCTTTTGCTGCAGAAGCTTCGCGAAAACTTTCCGGCAATCCGTCCAATTGATTTGCTGTCAACAACAATTCATATCTGTTGGTTTCTTTCAAAGCATTTTGTCCGAAATCAAGAGTCAGCTTACTTAATTTTTTTGTCAATTCGCGATAAGTTTCTTTGTCTTTTGCACTTAGGTTAGCTCCGTTGTTAGCAAAAGAATCATAAAACTTTTGCAACAACATATTATTTTCTACATTCAGATTGAGCTTATCTTTTTGATCATATACGGTTTTTACTCTGGCAAACAATTTTTCATTTAATGTGATATTATTGCTATGTTCAGACATTTTAGGCGAAATACGTTGAGAAATTTCCATGATTTCATCATTGGTTTCAGCACTATTGATATTGTAAAACACAGAACTGACTCTTGACAAAATCTGACCGGAACGCTCGAAGGCAACGATTGTATTTTCGAAGGTCGGAGCTTGCGGATTGTTGATAATATCTTGGATCTCTTTCATTTGCTCCTGCATTCCTTTTTCAAAAGCAGGTTCGTAATCGGATATTTTAATCTTGTCAAACGGGACGGTTTCATGAAGCGTATTATACTTTTTCAGAAACGGATTAGCCTGTGTCATATTATAAAAAAATGTTAAAAACAGAAATATTGTTATAGCCTTTTTCATATTGATTATATTTTTTTATTTGAGGTTAATTTTTAATAATAATCCAACCTTAAACAATACATTTTAGGGGTGCAAAGGTCGTAATTATTCTTTTAATTATCATATACTTTTGAGTTTTTTTAGTGTGAATTTTCAAAAAATATGTTATAAGTTATGATTTTCATCTTTTACGTTCAAATTCAATGATTTAAGATTACATTTTTTCGGAATTCTTTGCTATATTAATAAAATGCGTACCTTTAACCGCGAAAACTGATACCCAAAACAAGAATTAATGTATTATAAACTATAATAATTCTAAAAATATGAAAAAGGTTTTTTTATCATTTAGTTTATTGATTTTTAGTGTTTTATGTGTATTTTCGCAATCAGGGGAAATGTCAGTTGGAATACGAGGAGGTTTAAGTATTCCGAAAATCAAAGCAGTGGGTGATAATCCGATGAGCCAAGGCTATTCTTCAAGATTAACAGGAGGCGGAGGTGTTTTTTTCGAATACAGATTTAGTGAATTATTCTCAATTCGGCCCGGAGTTGAATTTTTACAAGAAGGTGGTAAACGTGACGGAATGCAAGCCATACCTGCACGGATGCTTGCTGCCAATCCGAAGTTTGCGCAATTGCCAGATGCTGTAAAGCAACAAATGCCTCCATATTTGTATGCGGATTTTGACAGTAAAACTAGTTTTGATTACCTGATGGTTCCTTTGTTGGCTCAGGTTGGTTGGAATTTGGGTGAAAAATCTCCTTTCAGGGTATATGTAAATGCAGGACCTTTTATTTCTTTTTTACTTTCTGCAAACCAGACAACTAGTGGTAGTAGTCAGATATATATGAATAAAGAAGGAACTGCAACGATTGACCAAATGTTGACTCAATACCACATTCCAATTACTGTTGGAGAAGTACCATTCAATGTAGACGAAAGTATCAAATCACAAACCAATGATGTAAATTGGGGAGTGAGTGGAAACGTAGGTTTCGCTTATCAAATGAATAAACACCGTTTTTTCATTGAAGTTGGAGGAAATTATGGATTTCAGAGAATGCAAAAAACTACTGAAAACGGAGATAATCGTATTGGCGCAGGTACGGTAATGCTTGGTTACGCCTACCAATTCAAATAAGTTTTTATATCTTTGCACTTCATTTTCTGAATTGAAAATTGAGAATTGAAAATGAATTTTGGGATATAACCTCATTTTCAGTTTTCAATTCTCAATTCTCAATTTTTAATTTAAATAGGACTATGCAGAAGCCGTCAATACCCAAAGGAACCCGGGATTTTACACCGGATGAAATGATCAAACGTAACTATATTTTTAATACAATCAAAGATGTATATCACCTGTATGGATTTGAACAGATAGAAACTCCTGCGATGGAGAATCTTTCCACTCTGATGGGAAAATACGGAGAAGAAGGAGATAAACTACTTTTCAAAATATTAAACTCAGGAGATTTTTTAAGCGATGTACAAAACGAAGAATTAGTAGAAAGAAATTCCATACGTTTAACCAACAAAATCTCTGAAAAAGGCTTACGTTATGATTTGACCGTTCCTTTTGCCCGTTATGTGGTCATGCACCGGAACGAGATTACTTTTCCTTTCAAAAGATATCAGATTCAACCTGTTTGGAGGGCAGACCGTCCGCAAAAAGGACGTTATCGTGAATTCTTCCAATGTGATGCCGACATTATTGGTTCCGATTCATTACTCAATGAAGTAGAGCTGGTCCAAATCATGGATGAAGTATATCAACGCTTTGGTATTCGTGTTTGCATCAAAATCAATAACCGGAAAATTTTGAGTGGAATAGCAGAGATAATTGGCGAACAAGATAAAATAGTTGATATAACTGTTGCCATTGATAAATTAGACAAGATTGGTTTGGAAAATGTCAATGCCGAACTTATATCTAAAGGAATATCTGAAGATGCCATTCAGAAATTACAGCCTATTATTCTATTACAAGGAAATAATCAGGAAAAACTGGATACTTTGAAAAATTTTCTTTCCTCCTCTTCCATAGGAATGAAAGGAATTGAAGAATTGGAATTTATTTTCAATAAAGTTAATATTTTAGGAATAAAAAATACCTTGGAGCTCGATTTGACATTGGCCCGTGGACTGAATTATTACACGGGAGCCATTTTTGAAGTAAAAGCCCTGGATGTACAAATCGGAAGTATCACCGGAGGTGGAAGATACGACAATTTGACAGGTGTTTTTGGACTTCCCGGAGTTTCCGGAGTCGGAATTTCTTTTGGAGCCGATCGTATCTTTGATGTTTTGAATCAGTTAGATCTTTATCCTTCGGAAGCTATTCAGACAACTCAACTTATGTTTGTTAATTTCGGAGAAAATGAAGAAAATTATATCTTTCCTTTAATTAAGCAATTAAGAAAATCCGGCATTCGTGTGGAAATTTATCCCGAGTCAACCAAAATAAAAAAACAAATGAGTTATGCGGATGCTAAAAAAATACCTTTTGTTGCCATTATTGGGGAAAATGAAATGAAAGAAGGTAAAATCAACCTTAAAAATATGCTTTCCGGAGAACAATCAATGTTGACTTTACAAGAATTATTTAATACTGTGACATTGTGACAAGTCATGACGAGGTGACAAATAACGTCACCATATGTCACTCTATCTGTCACTTCGTCACCTTTGAATCCTTTGGCACGAAGTTGGATGAAAATTAAGCGTAAAAATAAATAACTAACAAATAAAATATTTTAAAATCATGAACATTAAACCATTAGCAGACAGAGTGTTGATTAAACCTGCTGCAGCAGAAGAAAAAACTGTAGGAGGAATTATCATTCCCGACTCCGCAAAAGAAAAACCCCTTAAAGGAGAAGTGTTGGCCGTTGGAAACGGAACAAAAGATGAAGAAATGATTTTGAAAAAAGGCGATCAGGTACTTTACGGAAAATATGCTGGTACGGAAATCGAGCTTGAAGGCGAAAAATTATTGATCATGCGTCAGTCTGATGTTTTAGCAATCGTTTAAGAATAAACTAATTATCCAATATGCCAATTGATTTTCTCTTTTTTATTGGCAAATTGGCACATTAACATATTAAACAATTATATTTATGGCAAAAGAAATTAAATTCAATATCGATTCTCGTGATCTCCTTAAAAAAGGAGTGGATGAATTGGCAAATGCAGTAAAAGTAACATTAGGACCTAAAGGTCGCAATGTAATCATTGAGAAAAAATTCGGTGCACCTCAAATCACAAAAGATGGTGTGACTGTGGCAAAAGAAGTGGAACTGTCAGATCCTTTCCAAAATATGGGAGCTCAATTAGTGAAAGAAGTGGCTTCTAAAACTAACGATGATGCCGGTGACGGAACAACAACAGCTACCGTATTGGCTCAATCAATCATTGGTGTAGGTTTGAAAAATGTAACAGCCGGAGCTAATCCGATGGATTTGAAACGTGGTATTGATAAAGCCGTTGCTGCTGTTGTTGACAATATCAAATCTCAATCTCAGGCAATCGGTGATGATTTTAAAAAAATAGAACATGTAGCTAAAATCTCTGCAAATGGTGACGAAACTATCGGAAAACTCATTGCAGAAGCTATGCAAAAAGTGAAAAAAGAAGGTGTAATCACTGTAGAAGAAGCAAAAGGTACTGAAACTTACGTAGATGTAGTAGAAGGTATGCAATTTGACCGTGGTTATATCTCTCCATATTTTGTGACCAACACAGAAAAAATGGAAGCTGAATTGGAGAATCCTTTCATTTTGATCTATGATAAAAAGATTTCTGTATTGAAAGATATGCTTCCTATCTTGGAACAAACCGTTCAAACAGGCCGTCCTTTATTGATTATAGCAGAAGATATTGAAAGTGAAGCTTTAGCTACATTGGTAGTTAACCGTTTACGCGGATCTTTGAAAATTGCCGCAGTAAAAGCTCCCGGATTTGGTGATCGTCGCAAAGAAATGTTGGAAGATATTGCCGTATTGACCGGTGGTGTGGTAATTTCTGAAGAAAAAGGATTGAAGCTGGAAGGCGCTACCATGGATATGTTGGGTAACGCTGAAAAAATAACAATTAACAAAGACAATACAACTATTGTAAACGGTTCAGGCGATAAAGAAGCGATCAAAGCACGTGTAGCTCAAATCAAAGCTCAAATCGAAAAAACAACTTCCGATTACGATCGTGAAAAATTACAGGAACGTTTGGCTAAATTAGCTGGTGGAGTTGCTGTTCTTTATGTTGGAGCTCCTTCTGAAATTGAAATGAAAGAAAAGAAAGATCGTGTGGACGATGCTTTAAGTGCAACCCGTGCTGCTATTGAAGAAGGTACGGTTCCTGGTGGAGGTATCGCTTATATCCGTGCAATAACCGCTCTTGAAAATCTGAAGGGTGAAAATGAAGACGAAACTACAGGTGTTGAAATTGTAAAACGTGCAATTGAAGAGCCTCTTCGTCAAATCGTTGAAAATGCAGGAAAAGAAGGTGCCGTAATTGTTCAGAAAGTAAAAGAAGGAAAAGCTGATTTCGGTTATAATGCCCGTGCAGATGTATATGAAAACTTATACGCAGCAGGAGTAATCGACCCGGCAAAAGTAACCCGTGTAGCTTTAGAAAATGCAGCATCTATCGCCGGAATGTTCTTAACAACCGAATGTGTGATTGCTGAAAAGAAAGAAGAAGGTAACGCAGCTCCTGCAATGCCTCCGATGGGTGGAGGAATGGGAGGCATGATGTAAAAAAAATACAAGCCCGGCTTTCCCAAGTTCAGACTTGTCTAAAGAACTGTCTCATAAGTAAAACAATGTGAGGCAGTTTTTTTATTTAATCAAAATTTTAATTATATGTATAAACAAACCTTAACTATTAGAGCAATGCGACAGACTGCCTTATCTTATTTGAAATATCCTCAAGTGCATGTGAAAGAGTTCTTATTTCGGCATTTGAAAATTTTGCCTGCTTCCCATTCACTATATTTCCATTTAAGCGTTGATAAAACCATTGTGGTGTTTTGTGGAAATATTCTTTTGTAAGATATGATATGGAAATTACAGGTAAAATACTTTCCAATTTATCCCGCAATATAATTTCTTCTACTTCTTTATTGGTTTCTTTGATAGAGGCCAACATTGAATTTTCAAATTCAGCCTGATTACTTGCGGCTAATTTTTCAATTTCTTTGTCAATGGCTTCTAATTCCGATGGGCTTTTGGCTTTACGGAATTTTTCTTTTAATGCTTTTATTTCTTTTTCCATGATTGTAACTTTATCTATCTTGAAAATTCTTCTTTTATAAGAAGGCGATTGTTTAATCCATTTCTTTTAAAAGTTCGATCAATTTATCAATTTCGTACTGAAATTTATTCTGAGATGCTATTGAAAATTTCTTAAAGTAACGAAGATAAAAAAGCAAATCTTTTTCATATTCTTTTCTTTTGGAACTTTGTCTTTTCATAGCCAGTGTTAAGTTTTGCCACAAATGTAATAACATTTTTGTTATATTGAAAATTTTTCTTGGATTTTTTATAAAAAAGATGAGAAAAATAGGTTTTAGTCATCTGTGAACTGTGCTGGACTCGAACCAGCGACCCCTACCCTGTCAAGGTAATGCTCTAAACCAACTGAGCTAACAGTCCTTTGTTTATTTTGTGATCGCAAATGTAAGACAATTTATTAAATAATAAAATTTTTTTTTAGCCAATATTATGATAACTTTGCACGAAACATTAAATTATATGGATATACTTGAACTAAGCGAACAGGAAATTTTTCGTCGCAAAAGCTTGGATGAATTGCGAAATATGGGTATAGAACCTTATCCCGCAGCAGAATATAAAACAACAGCATTTTCTACAGATATTAAGTCCACATTCAATGATGAAGATACCTCCCGGAAAGAAATATCGATTGCCGGCCGGATCATGAGTCGCCGGATCATGGGCAAAGCTTCGTTTATGGAGCTGCAAGATTCACAAGGAAGAATTCAGATATATATTACCCGTGACGATATTTGTCCGGAAGAAAATAAAGACCTCTATAATGTTGTTTTCAAAAAATTACTTGATATTGGTGATTTTGTTGGAGTCAAAGGTTTTGTTTTCCGTACACAAATGGGAGAAATCTCCGTTCATGCCGAAGAGTTGACCGTATTATCCAAATCACTTCGTCCTTTACCTATTGTTAAAGTAAAAGATGGTGTAACTTACGATGCATTTTCAGATCCAGAACTGCGTTATCGCCAACGTTATGTCGATTTGATTGTAAATGACGGAATCAAAGATATTTTCCTGAAAAGAACAAAAATATTTAACTCCATGCGTAATTTCTTCAATGAACGTGGATATATTGAAGTAGATACTCCTGTTTTACAGGCAATTCCGGGTGGAGCCGCTGCGCGTCCGTTTATCACTCATCACAATGCATTGGATATTCCTTTGTATTTACGTATTGCCAATGAGCTTTATTTAAAACGCCTGATTGTAGGTGGTTTTGAAGGAGTTTATGAATTTTCCCGCAATTTCCGTAACGAAGGAATGGACAGAACACATAATCCGGAATTCACCTGCATGGAAATCTACGTTTCCTATAAAGATTACAACTGGATGATGGCTATGACCGAACAGATGCTGGAAAAAATCTGTCTGGATGTGTTGGGAACAACCGAAGTTCAGGTCGGAAACAACCTGATCAGTTTCAAAGCTCCATACAAACGTATTTCAATGATCGACGCAATCAAAGAAAATACAGGTGTCGATATTGCCGGAATGGATGAAGATCAGTTGCGTGATGTTTGTAAAAAACTAAGTGTAGAACAAGACAAAACAATGGGTAAAGGAAAACTCATTGATGAAATATTCGGAGAAAAATGCGAAGGTAAATACATTCAACCTACATTCATTACAGATTATCCGATCGAAATGTCTCCGTTGACCAAAAAACACCGGACAAATCCGGAACTCACCGAACGTTTCGAATTAATGATCAATGGAAAAGAGATCGCCAATGCATATTCAGAATTAAATGATCCGATTGATCAACGCATTCGTTTTGAGGAACAATTAAAGCTTTCTGAGAAGGGAGACGATGAAGCCATGTTTATTGACCATGATTTTCTACGTTCGCTCGAATACGGAATGCCTCCCACTTCTGGTATGGGTATAGGTATGGATCGTTTAGTCATGTTATTAACAGGACAGGCTGCTATTCAGGAAGTATTATTATTCCCTCAAATGCGTCCGGAAAAAATACACAAGAAAGAAGATGAATAATCCGAAAATTGCCATCATGGGTGGTGGGAGCTGGGCTACGGCTCTCGCTAAGATTGTTCTTTCAACACAAGAACACATCAATTGGTATATGCGTCGTCCCGATAGAATTGATGATTTCAAGCGTCTGGAACATAATCCGGCATATCTTACAGGTGTCAAATTCGATATCAACCGGATCACTTTTTATTCGAATATCAATAACGCAGTAAAAGAATCAGATATCCTGTTTTTTGCCACACCATCTCCTTTCTTAAAACAACATTTGAAAAAACTTAAAACCAGTTTGAGCGATAAAGTTATCGTATCTGCAATCAAGGGAATCGTTCCTGACGAGAATATGATCATTTCCGATTATATGGCAGATTTTTATAAAATACCATTCGACAATATCATTGTTTTGGGAGGTCCTTGTCATGCGGAAGAAGTAGCACTGGAAAGGTTGTCATATCTTACGGTTGCCTGTACCAATCAGAAAAATGCTGAATGGCTATCTACCGTATTATCTAATCAATTCATGCGGACAAGCACAAGCTTTGATGTTATTGGGATTGAATATGCATCTGTATTGAAAAATGTATATGCCATTGCAACAGGTATTTGTCACGGATTAAAATATGGAGACAACTTTCACGCACTATTTATTTCTAATGCCATTCAGGAAATGAATAGGTTTCTTAAAGCAGTTCATCCTGTTGAACGTGAAATCTGCGGTTCAGCTTATTTAGGAGACTTATTGGTAACTTCTTATTCCCGTTTCAGTCGCAACCGGATATTCGGAACCATGATCGGAAAAGATTATTCTGTCAAAACGGCACAACTCGAAATGGAAATGATTGCCGAAGGATATTATGCAACCAAATGCGTGAAAGAAATCAATGAAAAATACAATGTCGATATGCCTATCCTGGATAGTGTATATCGTATATTATATGAGAAAAAAGCGCCATTAACAGAGATAAGAAAACTGACGGAAAAACTCAAATAGTGATACTTTTACAAAAAAAACTATATTTCCTTATTCTTATATTACTTTCTATAGCAAATGCTATTTATTCTGCTGATAGTGAGGTGGTAAAATATGCTTCTTTGCGAAAAATCGACGGCGATAATCTTGTCAGGATAGATTCTTTTGAGATTCAAATCAATAACCGCAAAGGAGAAGCTATTGCCGGGAACATCAGGATCAATTATACAAAAAAAGAAAAAATCAATCTGGGTGATGTCTGGTTGCAGGATATGAAGGGAAATATTATCCGGAAACTGGGGAAAAGTGAAATCAAAGATCATCATGCTATTTCCAATTATTCTTTATATGAAGACGACTTTGTGAAAGAAATGGAAATCAGACATAATGCCTACCCATATAAAATATGCTATTCCTACAAAATTGTGGCTTCCGATTTCCTTTATGTTGCAAACTGGATACCTTATTTGAAATCAGATCTACCGGTAAAGTCAGCCAGTTTAACCGTTGAAATTCCGGTTGATTATCTGGTTAAAAAGAAAGAAGAAAATATAACAGCGCCCGAAATTCAATCTACAGACAAGACGATCACTTATACATGGAACACATCGTATGATGCTAAAAAAAGAGAAACAAATGCTCCTCTATCAGAACTGAATATTCCTCATGTAATAGTTGAACCATTACATTTTAAATATGGAATAAAAGGGAGCTGGGAAAGTTGGCAATCATTCGGAGAATGGGTTTCGGGATTGAATGAAAAAGGGAAAACTTTGCCGTTGGCAGAACAGGAAAAAGTCAAAGAACTGGTAAAAAATATTGCAGATCCGAAAGAAAAAGTCAACATATTATACCGGTATTTGCAACAAAACACCCGCTATATCAATGTAAAAATAGATGTCGGAGGCTTCAAATCCTATCCTGCCGAATATGTTGCAACCAATAAATACGGAGATTGTAAGGCGTTAAGCAATTATATGCTCACATTACTTGATTGCGCCGGAATCAAATCTTATTATACGCTGATAAAATCAGGGGATGAAATCGAAGAAATTGATAAAAATTTTCCTTCGCAAGCTTTTAATCATGTGATAGTGACTGTCCCATTAGCAAAAGATACAATTTTTTTGGAATGTACAAGCAAAAATTTTCCTTGCGGATATTTAGGAACCTTTACACAAGGCCGTGACGCATTTATCGTTGATGGTGAAAACAGCCGGTTTGTAAAAACTCCCGAACTAAAAACCTCTGATGTTATTTCTTCCACAACAATCACTATTCCTTTCCTTCTGTCTTATGTGGATGTAAATGCAAAAATAAAACAACGAGGAGAGCAATACGAATTATTCACATACTTATCAACCGAGTTAAACAAAGAGAGAACAGAAAGATATATCCATAAAAATATATATGCCGGATCATTTGATTTACAGGATTTTAGCTTTAAAAATGAAAATCTCGGACAACCGGAAATAACTCTTTTTCTTCAAATGAAAATGATGAATAATTGTAAAGTTTATGGAAATAATTACGTTTTATCTACATTTTCACAAAATTTGCCAGAGATAGAATCTCCGGAAAATAGAACTCAAGCTATACAATTCGACTATCCTATTGTTTATCAAGATACTATTACTTATAAATTCTCTTCAGATATGTTGTGGAAAAAAGTTCCTGAAAACGTTTATATAAAATCAGATTTCGGAGAATATGCCGTAAGTTACAATTATTCAAACACTAAGTTTAGTATAATAAAAAATATCGTTATCTTTAGAGGACGATATGAAGCAGGTCGGCAATACAATGATTTCTACAAATATCTGTCTGCTGTTAAGTCAAATGAACAAAAAAACATTTATCTGGAAGTACAATGAAAGCACTTACATTTTTTTTCTCTTTTTTAATTTTAGGATTAATTGACAGCCCAGCACAAGAATTTTATTCAAGAACATTTGGGAAAATTACACAGAATGAAGCAACCATGACTTCCTGTGAATATGAACCCGATGCTGAAGCCGTTGTTTTATATGAAATGGGTAAACTTTATTTTAGGGGAAATGATTTATCAGGTAGTTTTGAAATCAATTTGGAAAAAAGCGTTAAAATAAAAATATTAAAACAAGCAGGCATTAAATACGGAGAATATGAAATTCCTTTTTATATAGAAAAATTTCGTGCTGAAGATATTCACTCCCTAGAAGCAATCACATATAATTATGAGGATGGTAAACTTATCAAATCGGAATTAGATCCTAAAAAAATTTACGAAGAAAAAATCAATGAAAACTGGAGAGTCAAAAAATTTGCCATGCCTAACGTAAAAGAAGGATCCGTCATTGAAATTAAATATACACTTGTGAGTCCTTACTTTTTTAATGCCAAAGAATGGAATTTTCAGCGGAAAATTCCCGTTTTATACAGTAGTCTTGAGTTCAGAGCCATTCCTTATTATGAATATACTTACATCATGAAGGGATCCAAAAAATTCGAAGAACAGTCAACAGATCTCATAAATAATGACATTCAATGGGGAAATCTCAGATATAAAGAAGCAAGACACTACATGGTAATGAAGCAATTGCCTTCTTTCAAAGATGAAGAATTTATTACTTCAGAAGAAGATTATATAATAAGTCTCAATTTTCAATTATCAAAAATCAATTATCCGGCAGGAGGCAGTAAACAAATTATGTCGACCTGGCCTGACTTATGCAATGACTTTTTGAAAGATGATGATTTTGGAAAATATATTAAATCTGTGGAAAAAGAAGCTAAAAAAATCATTCCGACTCTGGGCCTGGAAACAAAATCCGAACAGGAAAAAATTGAAACGATTGTCAATTATGTAAAAACTAATTTTGCATGGAATAACAAAAAAGATAAATATTCTTCCTGCAAAGTTTCGGATTTCCTGAAACAAAAAACAGGAAATTCAGCAGATATGAACCTTTTCCTGTCAGGAATGCTGAGTGCTGCCGGAATAAATGCCATACCTGTTTTATTGAGTACCCGGGATCATGGAGTAGTCAGTTCTACGCATCCTTTCCAACAATTTTTGAATTATGTGATTGTTTCCGTAACAACAGGAGAAATCAGGTTATTACTTGATGCTACCGAAACGATGTTGCCTTATGATAAATTACCATCCCGTTGTACGAATATCAGGGGTTTACTTGTTGAAAAAGATTCGAATAAATGGATTGATATTGTCCAAGACGATGTAGCGCTCACCGATAGAACATTTAATATAAAATGCTCGGACGATTTGTCAAAACTGATTGCGGAAAATACCTACACAACATACAACTATGATGCTTATAATTACAGGCGTTCTTATTACGGTGAAATTGATAATCTGAAAGAGCTTTTGAATGAAAGGAAAATAGAACCGCTAGGAGAAATCAATGTTCAAAACTATTCAGATCCGAAAAAACCTTTTATTTTTTCTTTCAAAACGGAAACAAATCTGGAAAATATTTCAGATAAACTTTTTATACCACCATTCCAGAATCAGGCTGCAACAGATAATTGGTTTAAGCAGGCAAAGAGAACTTTTCCGGTTGATTTGATTCATCGTCATGGTGCTACTTATAAAAGTACCATCCAAATTCCGGAAGGTTACAAAGTAGAACATTTACCTCAGGAAGTACAACATGCTGGAAAAATTATGAAAGTCAATTATTCTGCCGTCGAAAAAGGAAATCAAATAGAAGTAACTGCCGGATTTGAATTCAAAGACAGTATTTATCCTGCAAAAGATTATCAGACATTGAAATCTACTTTTGATTATTTGATAAAAATATTGAATGAAGTGGTTGTTTTATCTAAAAAATGATATTTTAGTTGAAAGTTTATGGTTTAATGTCTAATTTTCAACCTTCAATTTTCAACTAAAATCATATAAACTAATTCTTGAAATATATTTTTTATGAAACAGATTTCATTAAACATCAGCAAAACATTCGGCGCCATCACCAAAGAACAAGTTGATGCACAAGCTTCCAAAGCAAGAGATTGTGTTACCGCATTACATAAAGGAAGTGGAAAAGGAAATGATTTTCTCGGATGGTTGCACTTGCCGTCATCTATTACGGAAGCTGAATTTAAAGATATTGAAACTACAGCACAAAAACTTAGAAGTTCATGTGAAGTGGTTGTTGTAATCGGCATCGGGGGAAGCTATTTAGGTGCAAAAGCCGTTATCGATGCACTTTCTAATTCTTTTGACTGGTTACAAAAAGAAAGAAAAAATCCTGTCGTTGTCTATGCTGGACACAATATCGGTGAAGATTATTTATATGAGTTAACAACATTCCTGAAAGGTAAAAAGTTCGGAATCATCAATATTTCCAAATCAGGAACTACAACAGAACCGGCTATCGCTTTCCGTTTGCTTAAACAACAATTGGAAGATGCCGTCGGAAAAGCAGAAGCCAAAGAACGCATCGTTGCAATTACAGACAAAGCCCGTGGAGCATTGCGTACCTTGGCCAATCAGGAAGGATACAAGACTTTTGTTATTCCGGATGATGTGGGCGGTCGTTTTTCCGTGTTGACTCCCGTAGGGTTATTGCCGATTGCTATTGCCGGAATAGACATTCGTCAACTGGTTGCCGGAGCTGTTGACATGGAAAAATCAACGGGAGAAGATATTCCTTTTGCTGAAAATATTGCCGCTATTTATGCTGCAACCAGAAATGAGCTTTATAAAAAAGGGAAAAAAATAGAGATTTTGGCCAATTTCCATCCTAAATTACACTATGTATCCGAATGGTGGAAACAACTTTACGGAGAAAGTGAAGGGAAAGAACATAAAGGAATATTCACCGCTTCCGTTGATTTTACAACAGACCTGCACTCTATGGGACAATGGATTCAGGAAGGTGAACGTTCGATTTTTGAAACAGTTATATCAGTTAATCAACCTACCTACAAAGTAGAAATTCCTTCGGATAAAGATAATCTCGATGGGTTGAATTTCCTTGCCGGTAAACGTGTGGACGAAGTCAATAAAATGGCAGAATTAGGAACCCAACTGGCTCACGTTGACGGAGAAGTTCCCAATATTAAAATAGAAATTCCAGAACTAAACGCTTATTATCTCGGTCAGTTAATTTATTTCTTCGAAAAAGCCTGCGGAATCAGTGGCTATTTATTAGGAGTGAATCCATTTGACCAACCGGGAGTAGAGGCATACAAGAAAAATATGTTTGCCCTTTTAAACAAACCCGGGTTTGAGGAAGAAAGCAAAGCAATACAGTTGAAAGTTAAAAACTAAAAGTTAAAAGATAAAAGTGAAGGACTAAGAATTAAAAGTGAAGAATCATTTTTCACTTTTAATTCTTAGTTCTTAATTTATTATGATTAAAGCAGTATTATTCGACATGGATGGCGTTCTTTACAATTCCATGCCCGGACATGCCAAGGCCTGGGAAGAAGCCATCCGTTTTTACAATATTCCGTGTACATATGAAGAGTTTTACCTTCATGAAGGAAGAACAGGTCATTCAACCATTGATTTATTGTTTCAACGACATTATGGCAGAAATGCTACTCTGGATGAAAAAACGGAAATTTATGCATTGAAATCCAAACTTTTCCAACAATATAATAAACATCGTATAATGGACGGAGCTTTAGAGGTATTGAAAAAAACAAAAGAATCCGGACTGAAAATTATACTTGTTACAGGATCTGCACAAGAATCATTATTGGATAAAATTTCATCTGATTTTCCGGGCTTTTTCCATGAAGATTTGATGGTAACGGGCAACAATGTGGTGTTTGGAAAACCTCATCCGGAACCATATCTTTTAGGTTTACAAAAAGGGCAAATCACAAAAGAAGAAGCCATTGTGGTCGAAAATGCACCAATGGGAGTCGAATCTTCCAAAGCAGCAGGAATTTATACCATAGCAGTCAATACAGGACCATTGGAAACTCAGATTTTGAAAGATGCCGGAGCTGATTGTATCTTCTCTTCTATGAATGAATTAGCAGAAGATTTTGATAAACTTCTCAATACGATAAATTCTTCAAAATAGAATTTTATTGATTGTCTCATCTCTTTAAAATGATCAATCGTGTGACTATCAAGAAAAATAATAGTCACACGATTGAAATTGAAACCTTTATACCTAATGTAAACCAAAAATTTATTCCATAATACTGATAGCATAACCTCCTCCCGGAGCCGATTTTAGTGTTAATTTGGATTTATTTGTTACAGTGACTTTCCGTATTTCATATGCCTGCGGATTGGTTTTGTAATGTGCATCCTTTTTATCACTGTAAATGGTTGCAGTGTATTTTTTGGCAGGATCCAGGAAGTCAAAAGAAATATTGGAAGTATGGCCGTTTTCTCCGGCAACGCTGCCTATAAACCAATTGTTGCTTCCTTTTGCTTTGCGGGCAACAGTGATGTATTTTCCTGGTTCGGCTTCCAGATATTTGCTTTCATCCCAGTCGATAGCAACATCTTTAATGAATTGGAATGCATCAATGAAACGATTGTAATTTTCAGGAAGATCAGCAGCCATTTGTAAAGGACTGTACATTGTTACATAAAGTGCCAATTGATTAGCTAATGTGCTGTTTACATGAGATTTATTATCCGGATTGATCTTTTCGATATCCATTTCGAAGATACCCGGAGTATAATCCATTGGCCCTCCGATCAGGCGTGTAAACGGAAGAATGGTAACATGATATGGCTTACTTCCTCCAAATGCCTGGTATTCAGTCCCCCGGGCTGATTCATTTCCTATTAAATTCGGATAAGTGCGGCAAATTCCGGTCGGACGCACTGCTTCGTGGGCATTGACCATGATTTTATATTTTGCAGCCTTTTCAATTGCATATTGATAATGATTGATTAACCACTGACTATAATGATTTTCGGCGCGGGGAATAATGTTTCCTACATAACCGCTTTTCACAGCATTGTAACCATTATCTTTCATGAATTGATAGGCAGCATCCATGTGCCGTTCGTAATTTCTTACAGATGATGATGTTTCGTGGTGCATGATCATTTTAACTCCTTTGCTTTTTGCACAATCCCGTATTTCATTGACATTGAAATCCGGATAAGGGGTTACAAAATCAAATACATAATCTTTGGAGTTGCCGAACCAGTCTTCCCAACCGATATTCCAGCCTTCGACCAATACGGCATCAAAACCATGTTGGGAAGCAAAATCAATGTATTTTTTCACGTTTGCGGTTGTTGCGCCGTGGGTTTCGTTAGGTTTTACTTTGGTGTAGTCGGTAATGCCTAATTGTATGCTGGGCAAGTCATTGGTGTATGACCATGTGCTTTTGCCGGTGATCATTTCCCACCAGACACCTACATATTTTACAGGTTTAATCCATGATGTATCTTCTATCTTGCAAGGCTCATTCAGATTCAATGTAATTTTTGATGACAGAATATCGCGGGCATCATCGCTCACTATTACTGTTCGCCAGGGAGTGACACAAGGAGACTGCATATAACCTTTATCGTTTGTTTCATCGGGAGTGAGCCATGATTCAAAAATCAGATTTTTATCATCCAGATTCAGGTGCATGCATGGATAGTTTATTAAAGCGGCTTCATGTAAATTGATGTATAATCCGTCGCTGGTTTTCATCATCAAGGCTGTTTGTACTCCGGTTTCCGAGAATTGCCTTTGAGAAGCATTGGGAGTGACGGCGCCTTTGAATAATTTTCTGATTTCCGATAATTTAGAGATTGTATAATCATATTCTTGTGTATCGTAATCGCCTGGAATCCAATAAGCAGTATGGTCTCCGCTCATAGCAAACTGAGTTCGTTCTTCTTTGATAACAAAATAAACCAGATTCTTCTGTTGAGGGAATTCGTAACGGAAGCCTAAACCGTCATTGAACAAACGAAACCGGATAATCATTTGTCTGTCAGTCGTTTTTTGATTGAGAGAAACGATTAATTCGTTATAATGATTACGGATTTCTTTCACTTCTCCCCAAACAGGTTTCCAGGTTTCATCAAAAGTGGATGTTTTTTTATCAACAATTGTGAAGTCTGAGTTGAATACTCCTTTTTCACCTTTCAATTCAAATCCCAGTTTACTTGGTTTGATCACATCTTTTCCTTTGTATGTCAGTTCATAAGTGGGAATTCCTCCATTTTGTAATGTGAAATTCATGGTTAAGTTCCCGTCAGGTGATTTTAATTCCTGAGCCATTGTCCATATTGCTATAACAGAAAGACAGATGATCGAAATTGTTTTTTTAATCATGGCGTTAATTTTTCAAGTATGTTTTCAATACTACAAAATTAATGGATGTATCCGAAGTTCAGTTCTTTTATGGATGATTATCCGGTAAAGATGTTATGGAAACGTTTGCGGGATGTTTAGAAGTTTAGAAATTGTTTCAAATTACAACTGGAAATCTATATGAATTTTTAAATACAAAGACACGAAGACATAAAATTTATTTTATGAACACAGAGGGGGTATGGAGAGGTTACATATTTAAACAGTTAATTCAGAACCTTTCTCCTCTTGTAGCATCCAGTTTCAGGAAAATAAACAATAAAATTGTAAATCCCCAAAGTGAAGAACCTCCATAACTGAAAAAGGGTAAGGGGATTCCGATAACGGGAGTCAATCCGATAACCATACCAATGTTGATGGCCAGGTGAAAAAATAAAATGGAGGCGACACTATATCCGTAAACCCGGTTGAATGTTGTTCGCTGTCGTTCAGCCAAAAAAATTAGACGGATAATCAGGACTCCGAATAAAATTAATACTGTGGAAGATCCTAAAAATCCCTGTTCTTCTCCAACCGTACAAAAGATGAAGTCGGTATCTTGTTCCGGAACATATTTTAATTTGGTTTGGGTTCCGTTTAAGAAACCTTTGCCGATTAATCCCCCGGATCCAATGGCAATTTTGGATTGATTGACATTATACCCGGCTCCACTGGGATCGTCTTCCATTCCTAAAGAAACCTTGATTCTGATTTGTTGGTGAGGTTGCAAAACTTCATCAAAAACATAATTAACGGAATATAAGAATCCGACAGATCCAATGACGAAAAATGCAATGAAAAAGTATTCTTTTTTCCAATACTGATAGGCTAACAGGAACATAAAGCCTGACACAACTGCTACAGCCAACCATTCTACATACACCAAATTAAATGGATGTATCAAATATACAATGGTGGATACCGAGATTAGTCCAAGAAAAAAATAAAGAGGATAACTGATTTTGAAAGAGTCTTCTTTTTTATAATAAAAGGCAAGCGCTGATGCAAAAAACAGAATCAGGATAAGTACAATGAATTCACCGAGAGGAGTATTGTCTAAGAAAACTGTATCAGAATATTTAATTCCCAGAATGAAAAATAAAACGGCGCAGAATCCGCTAAAAAGGATTGAGCCTGACATTCCTTCACGATACAATACCAATAAGAAAGCCAGATAAACCAAAGCCGATCCGGTTTCTTTTTGTAGTAAAATCAATACCATCGGTAATCCTATAATGATGGCAATGATTGATAGATTTTTGAAAATATTCAGTCTGAAATTATGAAGATTCATGTATTTGGCGACTGCCAGGGCTACTGCAAACTTTGCAAATTCAGCGGGTTGCATCCTGAACGATCCAATGACCAACCACGATCTGGACCCCCTGATTTCAGTAGAAAAGAATATGGTAACGATCAGTAATAGTATAATTAAGACATAAGCGAAATTGGCAAAAATATCATATATGTCACTATCAAGCATCAGTATTATGAATGCAATAGTCAAAGAGGTAGTCATCCAAACCAATTGCATGCCGGCGCGTCCGGACAAATCGAACATGCCCTGATCTTCCAAACCGAATTCATAACTGGCCCCATAGATGCTGAACCAACCTCCGATGATCAGGATAATGTATAAAATAACGATAGTCCAGTCGACGGACTTCCAGATGTTGACTTTACGGTAAGACATTGGGCAATAATACTGTATTTTTCATATTTGTTTCCATCCACTTAATATTTTCAGGGACTGTTCCCTTCAAATATTTTTCTAACATCAGACGTCCGATCGGAACGGCATAAGTGGCTCCGAATCCGGCGTTTTCCACATAGACGGCAATTGCTACTTTCGGGTTATCTTTCGGTGCAAATCCCATGAATATCGAGTGATCTTTTCCGTGAGGATTCTGAGCCGTTCCTGTTTTTCCACAGACTTCGAATTCTGGGATATTTGCAGTTTTACAGGTTCCTCCGGTGACGGCGCCCCTCATTCCTTCCACAATAGGATCATAATAGTCCGGATGGATTTGGGTATATCTTTTCTTTGTATATAAAGTATCCAGGGAAGTGTCTTCTATTTCTTTTACAACATGGGGAGTATAAAAATATCCTCTGTTGGCAATACCTGCCGCCAGATTACAGATTTGCAAGGGAGTTGCTAAAATTTCTCCCTGACCTATGGAAATGGAAATAACAGTAAATGCGTTCCAACGATCTTTGTAAATTTTGTTATAATACTCACTATTAGGAATTAATCCTCTTTTTTCACCAGCCAGATCGACACCTAATTTGTAACCGAAACCCAGGGAAACCATGTGGTCTTTCCATATATCCAACGCATTTCCGATGGTTGGATATTTTTTCCTGTTTTCCAACATTCCCTTCATCCCCCAACAAAAATAGGCGTTACAGGATGTTGAAACTGCCGGTATCAATGATAAGGGTGAACCATGAGAGTGACAAGCCGGGCGTCCGCCTCCCGGAGGAAATCCGTGTGCACATGAAAAACTGGTGCCTGGAACAATAATTCCTTCTTCCAGAAAGATTAGTCCTTGTGCTGCTTTAAAAGTTGATCCCGGAGGGTAAAGGGCGTTCAATGCTCTGTTTATCAATGGTTTTTCCGGATTGGTAACTAAATCCTGATAGTTACGGCTGAAATTTCTACCGACCAGAATGGAGGGATCGTAATTGGGGCTGGCTACCATGCATAATATTTCACCGGTTGAAGGTTCTATCATGATGATGCTTCCCAGTTTATTTTTCATTAATTCTTCTCCGTAGGCTTGAAGCTCAATATCAATGGATAAATTGAGATTTTTCCCTGAAATAGGTGATGCATCATATATTCCGTCTTCATATTTACCTTTGATCCGGCCGTGTGCATCGCGTAATAAGATTTCTACTCCCTTTTTTCCTCTTAAATAAGTTTCGTATGAATCTTCTACTCCGGCTTTCCCAGTATAATCTCCTCTGACATAATAAGGATCTTGTTCCAGTTTTTGTTTGTCGGCCTCGGCAATATACCCTAAAACATGAGCAGCATTGGGGTAATTATAATCTCTGACTGTTCGGTTCTGGATATAAAAACCGGGGAACTTATATAATTTTTCTTGTAAAAATCCATATTCTTTATTTCCCAATTGGGTCATAAAAACTTGCGGAGTATAGGAAGAATAGCCTGGGTTCAGTCGTTTATTTTTAATATCAAGCATTCGTTTTTTGAATTGTTCGGGGGTGATGCTCAAAATATTACAAAAATCGAGTGTGTCAAAAGGCTGTATTTCCTTCATAACAAACATGACATCATAGGCTGGTTGGTTATAAACCAATAAATTTCCGTTTCGGTCATAAATAAGTCCGCGCGAAGGATATAGTGTTTTTTTTAGAAAGGCATTACTGTCGGCATATATTTTATAATCACTGTTGACAACTTGTAAAAAAAACAGTTGCAACAGATAAATAATTACGATTGTACAAATGAATGCAATTATTTTACGTTTTCTTTCTTCAAAATTGAATGTAGTTTGCTTCACTTGTTCAGGGGTTTTATATTAAAGCATTCAATAGCAAAAATCAAAATCATTGTTAATATTGTACTTCCGATAATTTTTAAAAATATGATATACCATGAAAAAATAGAGAAGGACTCAAGCATAAATAAAATAATGTGGTGAAGTATTACAATGAAGAAGGAATAACGCATGAAAGGGCCTCCTCCAAAGCTATTCATAGAAGGAACATAGGTTTCAATCACATCTCTCGGAGAGAAAATAGAAATAATGTAATACCTGCAAAAACCTATAATAACTGTAGTTAATGCATTGAATCCAGGCGTATTATTGAAAATGTCAATTGTCAAACCCATGAGAAAGGCCAGAAAGGTAACCCAATTCCGGTTCATTCCTGTCGGTAGCTTGATGACAAAATAAATATATAATAAAGGAGTTGCTATTCCTAAGAAGTGGACTTTGTTAAAAACCCAAATTTGCAATAATAACAATAATATGAAAAAAACAATGCCTTTTACCCAATCATTGAACATGCTTCATTGCCTCCCTTTCTATAAGTTTTTGCTCTGCCTGGTTTTTATTTTTGATGACTAACACTTCATTTAATGAACTGAAATCTGTCGACAATTCAACTTGCAAGGAATTAAAATTATCGTCTTTTTGTTTTTTGGAATCAGAAACGATACCGACCATGATACCTTCCGGGAATATCAATGAGTAACCACTGGTTACAATCGTATCTCCGATATTGAATGTGACGTGTCTGGGAAGTTCTTCCAGATATGCATATCTTGGACTATCTCCGTCCCAGGTTAAAGGTCCGAAATGGTTGCTTGATTTTACTCTACAATTGATTTTGAATTTGGGATTTAATACCGGAATGACTACGGAAAAATTATCGGAAACAACACTGACAACTCCTACGATTCCGGTAGCTGATATGACACCCATATCCGGAGCGATACCTTCTTTTTTTCCTTTATTCAATGTGATATAATTACCCATTCCTGAAACACTATTGTTTACCACCTTGGCTTTTAAGTAGATATATGCAGCCTGGTTGCCTGATTCGGAGTGAATGGGAGCGGGGTGAATAGAATCTCTGTGTTCCCAAATATAATCTTCCAGATAACGGATTTTGGTTTCCAACTCTGCTATTCTTTCGGTCAGATCTTCGTTGGCCGTTTTCAAACCGATATAAGAAGTGATTGTATTGGAGAGAGAATAGATTTTTCCTGTTACTTCATTGGCTGATGACAAATATATGCTACGCTGATAACCATTCTCCCGAACAATTAAAAAGCACGAAATAACCACCAGAAATACAAAGAGAAACCAATGGGTATTCTTAATGATAAAGTTAATGAGGTTACGCATAACAAATGGTGAATGGTGAAGAGTGAATGGTGAAGAGCGATATTCTCATTCACTATTCACTATTTCACCATTCACTATTTAACTTTTTTATCTGATGAGGAAATTAAACTTATCTATATTTTTCAAAGCAATTCCGGTTCCTTTAGCTACGGCATGCAGAGGATCTTCCGCAATATGGAATGGAATGTTGATTTTGTCGGTAAGCCTTTTATCCAAACCTCTCAATAGTGCACCACCTCCTGCGAGATAGATCCCATTGCGAACTATATCTGCATATAATTCGGGAGGAGTTTGTTCCAAAGCACTTAATACTGCAGCTTCTACCTTGGAAATTGATTTTTCAAGACAGTGTGCAATTTCCTGATAAGAAACAGGAACTTCCATTGGCAGAGCAGTCATACGGTTAGGGCCATAAACCAAATAATCTTCCGGTGGATCAGGAAGAGTGGTTAAGGCTGCTCCTACATTGATTTTAATTAATTCGGCAGTGCGCTCACCGACTTTCATATTATGTTGACGACCCATGTAATCCATGATGTCGGCTGTCAGGTCATCTCCTGCAATACGGATAGATTTATTAGATACGATACCACCTAATGAGATGATGGCGATTTCAGTTGTTCCTCCACCTATATCGACAATCATGTTTCCTTCCGGAGCTTCGACGTCGATGCCGATACCGATAGCAGCGGCCATAGGTTCGTAAATCATATAAACATCACGTCCTCCGGCATGTTCGGCAGAGTCGCGAACGGCACGTATTTCCACTTCGGTACTTCCTGATGGGATACATACTACTATTCTTAATGAAGGCGAAAATAAACGGGGCTTGGAATTAATCATTTTGATCATTCCCCTGATCATTTGTTCTGCGGCATAGAAATCGGCAATCACACCGTCTCGCAACGGACGGATTGTCTTTATATTTTCATGTGTTTTACCATGCATTTGCCGCGCTTTTTCTCCGATAGCCAATAATTTGTCTGTCCTTCTATCCAATGCAACTACAGATGGTTCATCGACCACAATCTTACCATTAGAAATAATAATGGTATTGGCGGTTCCGAGGTCCATCGCTATTTCTTGAGTGAAAGAAAATAATCCCATTTTTTATATTAAGTTATATGTTTTACGTATTACGTTTATACGTTGTTTAGTGTTTGAAATGTCTGACTCCGGTTGTTACCATCGAAAGACTGTTATTGTCACAATATTCAATTGAAAGTTTATCATTGATTGAACCTCCAGGTTGAATTACTGCTGTAATCCCTGAATTCTGTGCAATTTCCACACAATCGGGGAAAGGGAAGAAGGCATCTGAAGCCATTACCGCTCCATTCAAGTCGAAATTGAATGATTTTGCTTTTTCTATGGCTTGTTTTAATGCATCTACTCTGGATGTTTGTCCCACACCGGAAGCGCACAGTTGTTTGTTTTTGACGAGTACAATTGCATTCGATTTTGTGTGCTTAACCAGCTTATTGGCAAATAATAAGTCTTGTATTTCTTTTTCCGAAGGAGATTTTTGTGTCACCACTTTTAGATCGTCCTTTGTTTGAATGCTCAGATCTTTATCTTGTACCAAAATACCATTCAAAATGGAACGGAATTGTTGTTCGTTTTTGGCCGGGGATTTTTGTATCAGAATGATTCTGTTTTTTTTCTGCATCAGGATTTCCAACGCATCGGTATTGTAATCGGGAGCAATGATTACTTCGAAAAATATTTTATTGATTTCTTCGGCAACAGCTTTGTCTATAATGGCATTGGTGATCAGGATTCCTCCGAATGCAGATATGGGATCGCCGGCCAGTGCATCTGTCCATGATTCCAGTACTGTGGGACGTGATGCTATTCCGCAAGCATTGTTGTGTTTCAGGATAGCAAACGTAATATCGTCGAATTCGCTGATCAATGCAACTGCTGCATCGATATCTAATAAATTATTGTAAGAGATTTCTTTACCTTGAAGTTGTTCGAATATATCTTCGAAATTACCGTAGAATGTTCCTTTTTGATGAGGATTTTCACCGTAACGAAGTACTTTTGCATTATCTGATGCACAACGGAAATAGGAACCGTGACCTTCATCGAAATAATTAAAAATAGCGGAATCATAACCGGATGAAACGGCAAATGCTTCTTTGGCAAACCATTTGCGGTCTTCTATCGAACTTTCACCATTTTTCTCCATCAATAAATCCATCAAAGGAGGATATTGTGTCTGGGATGCAACAATGATTACATCTTTGAAATTTTTTGCGGCGGCGCGTATAAGGGAAATTCCGCCTATGTCTATTTTTTCAATGATAGATTGTTCGTCAGCTCCGGAAGCCAGTGTTTCCTGGAACGGATATAAATCGACAATCACCAGATCAATTTCGGGAATTTCGTATTGGCTCAATTGTTGCAAATCCGTATCGTTGTCTCTACGGGATAAAATACCTCCGAATACTTTCGGATGTAATGTTTTTACTCTTCCTCCCAAAATGGAAGGATATCCTGTTAGATTTTCCACAGACCGGCATGGAAGGCCTAAAGATTCAATAAAAGTTTGAGTTCCTCCCGTGGAAAGGAACTCAACTCCTAATGTATGTAACTTCTTCAGAATTTCGTCTAACCCGTTTTTGTGATATACTGAAACAAGGGCAGTTTTAATCTTTTTTGCACCTGACATATATAAATTCCTTATCCTTTTTTATTTTGGATGACAAAGTTAAACAATTAGTTTGGAAATTTGAAGAAATTTTTATTGTTTATTTTTTAATTTCCCAAGCTAAAGCGCTAGCGCCAAGTATTGCGGCGTCAGCGTCCGGTAATTTGGAAAAAAGTATTTTTGTTTTGCATGTAGTTCCTTCCTCCGGATCATATATTTTGTATTTATCTTTTTTCTTATCTTCTTCTGTGAGTTTGTAAACTGTCAGCATGTTAGCATTCATAGAATCTACGATGGGTTTTCTGATGAATTCACCTGCTTTGGCCGGACCGCCAAACAATATAATAGCTTCAGGACTTGAGAAAGCAACAAAATTAGTAAATGCTTCACCTAAAATTCTTCCGGTGATGTTGAAGACTTCGATGGCTAGTTTATCTCCTTTTTCTGCTGCATCGAAGACGTCTTTGGCTGTAATTTCCTGATCGGATATATTTCTTAAGATACTGTCTTTTTGAATTTCATCATCCTCTTTTTTCTTGCGATCCCATTCTGATTCCAACATTTCTCTGGCAGTACGGGCAATGCCGGGAGCCGAGGCATAAGTTTCTAGGCAACCGCAACGTCCGCAACCACACAAACGACCGTTATAAGGACGAACAGTAACATGGCCTAATTCGCCTGCTGCAGCATCGTGTCCGTAGACCATATAACCATTTACAATGATACCGCTTCCTACACCGGTACCCAATGTGATCATGATGTAATGTTTTAAACTCCTTTCTTTTGCAATTCCATAGTGTAATTCGCCGATAGCAGCGGCATTGGCATCATTGGTGAGGATGGAATTCAAACCGAGTCTTTGGCTGATCAATCCGATATTGGTATTGTTAGTTTCGGTAGGGTCGGCAAATTGAACTTCTTTTCCTTTTGCCCATTTGATGTTGGCCGCGAATTCTATTTTACCGGTATGATAATTCCCATTGGGAGCTCCGATTCCTACTCCTTTGAATAAATCTTTTCCTCCTACTTTTTCAATTAATTTTTCTAATTCGGGAATCAATACATCCAAATATTCATTTACATTATCATGATGTTCGCCTGTCTGAGGATCTTTTGTGTGGATTGAACCTCTGAGAATAATTTCTCCTCTTGCATTTACGATTCCGTACACAGTATTGGTTCCGCCAATATCGATACCTAATACATAGGGTTTTTCCATGGAAATTTGCGTTTTAATGTTTATAATGTGTATGATTGCTTTATTGTTCTTGCAAATATACACGATTTTTTTACATCATTATAAATATGTAATTTTGTTTCTCATTTATTAAAAATAATAAGGATAAAGCATGAAAAACTTAATTATTATGGCAGGTTTATCTGTTGTAACGGCATTTCCAACATTTGCACAACAATCGTTTCCGAATCGAAATACAGAGAATCCGCTTTTGAAGGAATGGAAATCTTCTTATAGACTTCCTCCTTTTGAACAGATCAAACCGGAACATTATAAAGAAGCTTTTTTGATAGGGATCAAAGAGGAAGAAAATGATATCAATGTTATTATTAATCAAACGGCTGTACCTACATTTGATAATACAATCGAAAAACTTGATCGTTCGGGGAAAACTCTTCGTAAAATCAGTGCAGTATTTTATGGATTGGCTTCTGCTCAAAGTAGTCCTGAAATTCTTGCATTACAGGCAGAAATGTCTCCGGTTCTGTCTAAACATGGAGATAATATACAAATGAATGAGGAGTTATTCAAACGTGTAAAAAAAATTTATGATTCACAAGATAAACTTTCGTTAAATAAAGAACAAAGACGTCTGCTGACAGATACATACAAAAATTTTGTGAGGAATGGAGCTCTTTTATCGGAAGAATCCAAAGACCGTTTGAAACAGATCAATGAACAAATATCTTCATTGCAAACCAAATTCGGTCAGAATTTATTGGCAGAAACAGCTTCTTATAAGTTAATTATAGATAATGAAAAAGATTTATCAGGATTGCCTTCTAATTTTGTTCAGGCCGCAGCTAACAGAGCTAAGTCCAATGGAATGGAAGGGAAATGGATGTTTGGATTAGATAACCCAAGCATTATGCCTTTTTTGCAATTTGCTGATAACAGGGATTTAAGAAAACAAATATTAACCGCTTACCAGAATCGTTGTAACAATAATAATGATAAAGATAATAAAGAGATTATCAAACAATTGCTAAGTTTGCGTAGTGAAAAAGCAAAGTTGTTAGGATTTCCGACCTATGCTGATTATGCTTTGGACGACAGGATGGCTAAAAAGCCCCAGGCAGTTTACGGTTTGTTGGATCAAATCTGGATTCCCGCATTGTACATGGCCAAACAGGAAGCTGCAGCTATGCAGAAAATGATGGGAATTGTTCCGCTCGAAGCTTGGGATTGGAGGTATTACAATGAAAAATTGCTGGCACAGAATTTTGATATTTCAGAAGAAAAGCTTCGTCCCTATTTTCAATCGGATCATGTAAGAGAAGGTATTTTCTGGGTTGCCAATCAATTGTATGGAATAAGTTTCACAGAATTAAAAGATGTTTCCAAACCTCATCCGGATGCCAAAGCTTTTTTATGTAAAGATGCGGATGGAAAAACAACATTAGGTATATTGTACATTGATCTTTTCGCCCGTCCCGGATTCAAAAGGGGAGGAGCATGGTGTGGTTCTTATCGTACACAAACTTACGAAGGGAATGTCCGTACTCTTCCCATTACCACGATTGTCTGTAATTTTACTCCTCCGTTAGGAGATAAACCTGCATTGTTAAGTGCTGATGAAGTAGAAACATTTTTTCATGAGTTCGGACATGCTTTGCATAATCTGTTTAAAGATGTTCATTATTATGGTGTTGCCGGTGTGGCGCGTGATTTTGTTGAACTTCCTTCACAAATCATGGAACATTGGGCTTTTCAGCCTCAGGTTTTGAAACAATATGCCCGGCATTATCAAACAGGAGAAATTATTCCGCAGGACTTGGTGGATAAATTAATAAAATCCGGTAAATTCGGACAAGGCTTTGCAACAATTGAATATCTGGCTGCTTCATACCTGGATATGGATTATCATGTATCGGACAATCCCGAAATTCCGGATGTGTTGAAATTTGAAACAGAAGTTTTGAATAATAAACGAGGATTGATCAAACAAATACCTCCACGTTACCGCAGTACCTATTTTCAACATACAATGACAGGAGGCTATACATCAGGATACTACAGTTATATATGGGCTGAAGTTTTGGATGCTGATGCATTTAAAGCTTTTGAAGAATCGGGTGATATATTTAATAAGGAGTTGGCGGCTAAATTCCGTCAGTATATTCTGGCTCCCGGCTGTATTGATGAAGAATCAACCATGTATAAAAATTTCAGAGGACATGAACCTGGGATTGATGCTTTATTGGAAAACCGGGGTTTGAAATAAAAAAAATGTTATTTATTCGAGTTCTTTTTATTGTGATGGGCAGCATCAGTTTGATTTTGGGAATCATCGGTATTTTTGTTCCGATGCTGCCTACCACTCCTTTTTTGCTTCTGACAGCCTATTTATATTATAAAAGCTCGCCTCGATGTTATGAATGGTTGATGAGGCAACCACATATAGGTAATTATATCCGTAATTTCAAAGAAAAGAAAATAATACCGGTAAGGGCGAAAATTATTTCAATTGGATTGATGTGCATAAGCATTACTTATTGTGTGGTGTTTTTAATAAAATTCCTTCCTGCCAAAATATTTTTACTGATGATTATGGTTGGGGTAACCTGGCATATATTGTCTTTTAGAAGTAAATGAAATCCATATGAATATTTTACGTTTTTTCGATTTTCCACTTTCCATTTTCAATTGTTTATTGTTAATTCACTAAAAATTTGTAATTTTCAGCCCTAAATATCATGACAAATACAAGAATAGTGTAAATGAATCAAAGTACTGCATCAGAAAAACCACAAAACAAAACCAATGTAAGATGGGTTGTTGTTTCTCTTCTCTTTTTTGCTACTACGATTAATTATATTGACAGACAAGTTATAGGCCTTTTGAAACCATATATTCAGGATGATCTGAATTGGAGCGATGCTGATTATGGTTATATCGTTACCGCATTTCAGTTCGCTTATGCCATAGGTATGTTTCTGTTTGGTAGGATTTTGGATAAATTTGGAAGTAAAATCGGTTATGCAGTTTCTATTTTCGTTTGGAGTTTGGGTGCGGTTTTGCATGCTGCTGTTCGTTCCGTATTCGGGTTTGGAATCATGAGAGCGGTATTAGGTTTGGGAGAAGCCGGTAATTTTCCTGCCGCAGTCAAAACCATTGCCGAATGGTTTCCTAAAAAAGACAGGGCCTTTGCTACAGGGATTTTCAATTCAGGTGCAACTATAGGAGCAATCATTGCTCCGGTTGTAGTGGTTGCGATTACTTTGCAATGGGGCTGGCAATGGGCGTTTATCATTACCGGGGCTTTAGGTTTTGTGTGGATTATTTTTTGGTGGATATTTTATCAATCACCTCATAAACACAAAAAGGTATCCCGGCCGGAATTAGATTATATCCTTTCGGATAACGTTTTGCAAAAAGAAAATGAAGGGGAAAAAATCAGTTGGAGAAAATTGTTTAAATACAAACAAACCTATGCCATTTGTATTTCCCGTTTTGTCACAGATTGGGTGTGGTGGTTCTTTCTTTTTTGGACGCCTGATTTCCTGAATAAAACACAGGGAATAGATATCAAAACATCGGTAATTCCGCTGATTCTCATTTATATCATGGCTAGTCTTGGAGGTATAGCGGGAGGAGCCATTTCTTCACAGTTTATTAAATCCGGAAAGAGTATTGATTTTTCACGGAAGATGACAATCCTGATTTTCGCATTACTGGTTTTACCTTTGAATGCAATATCATATATATCTAATTTATGGATTGTAATTGTGATCATTGGATTTGCAACTGCAGCGCACCAAGGCTGGGCTTCCAATATTTTTACTATTGTTTCGGATATATACCCGAAAAATATTGTTGCTTCTATGGTTGCCTTATCCAGTTTCGGCGGAGCTATCGGAGGCGCTTTGGCATCTTCATTTGTCGGATTGATTCTTGAATTTACAAAAAGTTATACATTGATATTCATTATTGCCAGCAGTATGTATTTATTGGCGTGGCTTACTTTGAAAATATTTGTTCCGAAAATTGAGGAAATAAAACTATAATATGGGCTTTGATATAACAAAACGTGATGCACAAGCAACAGAAATAACACCGGTAACAGTCGAACAATTTGATTTTGACGCATATGCCGATTATGAGAAAAAATTATTGGCAGGTACATCTGACTTTTGGAAAAAAGAAAGCGGCGTAGCGGTTTATCGTCGGGTACGTGCTGCTGAAGTTTTTAGCGACGGATGCAAGGACATGAAACGTTCGCTTGAACTCCAATTGGGTTGTCTGCAAAAAAGTATGGAATTTAAAGCTGATATTCCCAATTTTCTGGAGCCTTGGTATGGAATCGGTGCCTGTGCAGCTGCTTACGGAGCAGAATATGTTTGGAATAAAGGACAAGCTCCAGCCATTCATCCGATGTTTACGACAACAAAAGAAGCGTTGCAATACACACCCAAATCCATTACCGAAACATCTATCGGCACATATACTTTAGAAATGATCGATTATTTCCTGAATCAAACCAAAGGCAAATTGCCGATGAGTTTTTCAGATGCACAATCTCCGTTGAATGCTTCGACCATGATTGTCAATAATGCCAATATTTTCATGGATATGCTGATTGATCCGGATACCGTAAAACAATTTTTCGACATATTGGCAGAACTTACAATTGATTTTGTAAATATTCAGAAAAAAATGATCGGAGATTGTTTGGCTAATCCCGGTCACGGATTCGCATCTGCCCGCAATTTCCAGGGTTATGGACAAAGCGATGATAATGTAGTGATGCTGTCGAATGAACAATACATAGATTGTGCTTTGCCTTCTTTTGAGAAGATCGGACAACAATTCGGAGGCCCGGTATTTCACTCCTGTGGCAATTGGTCGGATAAGATCCCTGCTGTGAAAGCCATTAAAGGGTTGAAAATGATAGACGGGGCTTTTTCTCCGGAAACTGATCCGGATCCGAATCCTGCCGGTTCTTTTGTCGATAATTTTTCCGGTTCGGGAATTATTGTGAATGTCCGTATTGTAGGAAATCCTCAGGTGATTGAAAAAACTGTCAGGGAACTTTGGAAGCCTGATATGAAACTTATTGTGGTTACTTATTGTGAAACGCCGGAAGAACAACAAGTGGCGTATGATATGATTCATGAAATTTGTAAATAAAAAAATATGCTGAAAAATAATCCATTACCAGTAGAAATAATATTCCATCCATCCTGGTGGTACAAACATGCCAGAATTACTTTTGATGAAGATTTTTTCTATCATCCGCTTAAGCGTGTAGAATCAGAAAAAAGGATGGAAAAGGAATTGTATGACCGTTTCGGTGAATTTGGACTTGGCGAGGATCATAACAAAAATCAACCTCTAATCGGAGCCGTACACAATGCAGCCGGATACATTATTTCCGAGATACTTGGTTGTGAAATCCGATATAAAGATGATCAGGCTCCGCAAGTTATTTGTGCAAATAAAGAAGATTTCAATGTAGACATTGAAGGAGCAATGAATACAACTCCCATCAAAAAACTTAATAACCTGATTGATGAATTAAAGTCCCGTTATGGTTACGTTTGTGGAGATATTAATTGGGGAGGAGTCCTGAATGTCGCCCTTGATCTGAGAGGCGAAGCCATGTTGATGGACATGATGTTGAATGGAGAAAAAACCAGAAAATATTTTGAAAATATAGCTTCTGTCATCGAAAAATTCGTCACATTTATCTATTCTCATACAGGAACTTCTTCTATTTCAGTCAATCGGATTCTCAAGCATTTGAAACCGGAAATATTTCTCCACTCCGAGTGTACTCATACCATGATTTCCGAAGATTTGTATGAAGAATTTTTACTCCCGGTTGATTTGAAATGGAGTCAATCACTTCGTCCTTTCGGAATTCATTATTGTGGCTCGGACCCTCATCGCTATGCAGATAGTTTTGCTAAAATTCCTAACCTTACCTTTCTGGATCTCGGTTGGGGAGGTGATGTAAAACTGTTGAGAGAAAAACTACCCAATACATTCTTTTCCATTCGCTTAGATCCAGTAACAATAAACAATACTCCGGATAATCAATTAGAAAATATCATTCGTAAACTGGTCGCTGATTCCGGAGATCCGATGCTTACCGGGGTTTGTTGTATTAATATGGATGGAAATACAGACGATTCTAAAATCAGAACAATATATCAAACAGTAACATCTATCAGAAAAGAAATATAATGCTGTGGTATTGAAAGATTTTATATATTTGTGAAATCTTTATATGAAGTTTTATGTTTTAAAAACATAAATTTGAAAAATATGACCGGGAAACAACTCGATAAAGGGATCAAACAAGTCGGATTTGTCGTTTTGCTGGTAGCTCTTTTTATAATGATGGCTTACCAGCTTCAATACTTTATGAGTTCATTGTTGGGAGCTTTCACCTTATATATGCTGCTCCGGACTCCATATCGTGGTTTGTTGAATAGAGGATGGAATAAATTTGTGGCAACCAGTGTTCTTTTGCTATTGGCCATATTGGCTGTATTTGTGGTTGGCGGACTTTTTATAGGAACTATTTATTCTGAAGTGAAAAACTTCAATCCTCAATTGATTATTTCAAATCTTACTGATATACATGATGTTGTCCTGGAAAAGACAGGATACAACATCTTCTCTTCAGATGTTACGACTCAGCTTGTCGGAACGATTACACAATTACTTCCCAATATTTTCAGTGTCACCGGAAGCATTGTTACGAACGCCATGATGATGGTATTCATCTTATTTTTCATGTTGCACCAAAGTCGTGAAATGGAAAATATTATTGAAAAAACACTTCCTCTGACCGCTAATAGTACATCCATGCTGAAAAAAGAAACCAAAAATATGGTTGTCAGTAATGCAATCGGAATACCGGTAATCATGATCGGACAAGGTGTTATTGCCGGAGTCGGTTATTGGATATTAGGGATAAAAGATCCTTTTATCTGGGGGACGCTCACCGGTTTATTAGGACTTATTCCTGTGATCGGAACAGCAGGAATCTGGTTGCCATTAAGTATCAACTTGTTTATCAGCAATCATATATGGCAAGGTGTTGTGTTGATTTTGTACGGAATAACGATTATTGCCAGTGTAGATAATCTGATCCGGATGGTTTTCCTGAAGAAATATGCGGATGTTCACCCTTTGGTCACCATATTCGGAATTATTCTGGGAATGAATCTTTTTGGTTTTTGGGGAATTATTTTCGGCCCCTTACTCATTTCCGGTTTTGTAGTGTTAGTGAAAATTTACAGAAATGAATTCTTAAAAGAACATGTTTCAATTGACAATTGACAGCTGGCAATGGAAAATGGAAAAAATTAATATATTCTTAGTTGTCAATTCTCTATTATTAAAAATTATATTATGATTATTGATTCATTAAAAAATTCGGCTCGTTATGAGCAATTAAATCCTTATTTCAAACAGGCTTTTGAATTCATAAAATCTAAAAACCTGCTTGAATTTGAAGAAGGAAAAACAGAGTTGGCAGGCGATGACCTGAAAGTAATGGTTAATGTTTCCAAACTTAAAGAAACTGCAAACGCCAAGTTGGAAATACATAATAAATTCATTGATATTCAATTGCCTATATCTTGTCCGGAAACATTCGGGTGGAAAGACCGGGCAATCTGTAAAGATGTGACTTCTCCCTACAACCAAGAAAAAGATATCGAATTTTATGGCGATGAATCTACCACTTATATCACAGCTCAACCCGGAGAATTTGTAATATTCTTTCCGGAAGATGCACACGCTCCTTGTATTGGAGAAGGGGAAGTGAAGAAAATGATTGTAAAAGTTAAAAACTGAGGATAATAAAAATAAACACAAAGACACGAATAAATTGTGTGTTAATATTTTTACATTTTCGTGTCTTTGTGCCTTTGTGTTTTAAATAAAATATTTTTTCCATGAAAAATCTGCAATTAATTCAGAACGATCCTTGGTTGGATCCTTATAAAGAGGCCATTACAGGAAGGTACAACAATGTTGTTCGTAAAGAAAAGGAATTAACAGGACACAATCAGCAGAGTTTGAATGATTTTGCGTCTGGTTATCTTTATTTCGGATTGCATCGGACGAATGAAGGGTGGATTTTCAGGGAATGGGCGCCCAATGCCACAGCCATTTATCTGATTGGAACATTTAATGATTGGAAAGAATCCGATGATTATAAACTCAATCGCATCAATAATGATGTTTGGGAGATCAAATTAGATCAACAAAGACTGAATCATGGAGATTTATATAAATTAAGTGTGCATTGGAACGAAGGTCGTGGCGAAAGGATTCCCGCCTGGACACGCAGGGTTGTACAAGACGAGCAAACCCATATTTTCAGCGCTCAGGTTTGGCAACCGGAACCCCCCTATCTATTTAAAATACAAAAATTCAAACCATCAACATCTCCTTTATTGATTTATGAATGCCATATCGGAATGGCGGCAGAAGAAGAAAAAGTGGGAACCTATAATGAGTTTCGAGAAAAAATACTGCCGCGTATTGTGGCCGATGGATACAATGCCATACAAATCATGGCTATACAGGAACATCCCTATTATGGCTCTTTTGGTTATCATGTTTCCAGTTTTTTTGCGGCTTCGTCCAGATTCGGTACTCCCGAAGAACTCAAGCAGTTGATCGATACGGCACACGAAATGGGAATTGCCGTGATCATGGATATTGTACATTCACATGCTGTAAAAAATGAGGTGGAAGGTCTCGGAAGATTCGATGGTTCATACGATCAATATTTTCATGGAGACAGCAGAAGAGAACATCCGGCATGGGATTCTCTCTGTTTTAATTATGGAAAAAATGAAGTGCTTCATTTCTTACTTTCCAATTGCAAATTTTGGTTGGAAGAATATAAATTCGATGGATTCCGTTTCGATGGAGTAACATCTATGCTCTATTACAGCCATGGATTGGGAGAAGCATTTACCAACTACTCCGATTATTACAACGGACATCAGGATGATGATGCGATTTGCTATTTAACTTTGGCCAATCAATTGATTCATCAGGTAAATCCATATGCTATCACGATTGCAGAAGAGGTTAGCGGAATGCCCGGCCTTGCAGCAAAAATAGAAGACGGCGGCTATGGATTCGATTACCGGATGGCCATGAATATCCCTGATTACTGGATCAAAACACTGAAAGAAAAGAAAGACGAAGATTGGCATCCGACTTCCATCTGGTGGGAGTTGACAAACAGGCGCGCCGATGAAAAAACGATCAGTTATGCTGAAAGTCACGACCAGGCTTTGGTAGGAGATAAAACATTGATATTCTGGTTGATTGATGCAGATATGTATTGGCATATGCATAAAGATGATCAATCATTCACCGTGAGCAGAGGTATTGCTCTCCACAAAATGATTCGTTTAGTCACTGCAAGTACCATCAATGGAGGTTATCTTAACTTTATGGGCAATGAATTCGGACATCCCGAATGGATCGATTTTCCCCGTCAGGATAATGGATGGTCGTATAAATATGCCCGTCGCCAATGGAACTTGGTTGACAATCAGACGTTGAAATATCATTATCTCGGTGATTTTGATAAGGCTATGATACATTTGATTAAAGATGAAAAAGATTTCCAATCGACACCAATTATTAAACTCTGGGATAATAATGGAGATCAGGTCCTGGCTTATCAACGCAAAGATTTGATTTTCGTATTCAATTTTAATCCGTCGAAATCGTTTACGGATTATGGATTTTTGACAAAACCGGGAAAATATAAAGTTATCTTGAATACAGATTCACTTTTATTCGGTGGTTTTGGTTCGATCGACGAAAATATAATTCACACAACACATTTCGACCCTTTGTATAAAAAGGAAAAGAAAGAGTGGTTGAAGCTTTATTTGCCGGCACGGACGGCGATAGTTCTGAGGAGTGACGAAATGGATATGACAGAGTGACGAAAAGTGACGAGGTGACAATGAGAAAGCATTATGTCACCTCGTCACTTCTTCCTTACCCTATTTTTATACAAATAAACTTCCTGATTATCTGATAATAAACGTATCGATTCAATTGTAATTTCTTCGGGATAGGGAATTTGTTTAACCAAATCTTTGATGTCGAGTTCTGAATCTTCAATCAGGTCAAAGACCTTTTCTTTTATTTCATTAAAGATTTGCTTGTTCAATTTACTTTTTTTAGCCAGGCAAACATCACATTGTCCACAATTTCCGGAAGTTTTTTCTCCGAAATATTCCAATAAAAAACGACTGCGGCACACATCATTACGGCTTCCGTAATCTGTGACATAATGGATTCTGTCTGACAATCTTTTTTTTCTTTCTTCGTAAACTATCGGATAAATGTTCAGATGCTTTTTGTCGATCCGGTTTTGAGCGTAAATAATAAAAGGAGTTTTCCTTTCCGGAATATAATGGATAATTCTCTGGGCGGATAATGTCTTGAGTGTTTCATACACAGTGTGCGTGTTTGTATTGGTTCTTGTAGCCAATGTATCTTCCCGGATATAAGCATAATCGGCGAATACACCGGTATATGAACGTAAAATCATCCGGATAATTTCATCCGTTAATTGATTGGGTGATGATAATTTATAAAGTTCGTCCCTTTCTACCAGAAATATCAATCTGGAACGGTTGTTGACTTCTTCGGTATATTCGATAAAACCGGCCAGTTCAAGTATTTTAAGAGCATTGTGCGCTTGGGTAAAATTATATTTGAATGTGGTGCAAAATGCTTCCAGGTTGAAATCATAAACGTTCTGAAAACCGGAATTAATGGCAACTTGCAGAAAATAAGCAAGTTTTTCATATACATCTTTGATAAAATCTTTGTCTGGAAATTCGTCGCTGATGCGTTTGAGTAGTTTGGCTTTGTCGGAACCGGAATAAAGGGCTACTGCATAAGATTTTTGTTCGTCTCTTCCACCTCTTCCGGCTTCCTGGTAATATTCTTCAATGGAACTGGGCATATCGAAATGAATAACGACTCTGACATCCGGTTTGTCGATACCCATTCCAAAAGCATTTGTACAAACCATTACACGGCATTCGCCTGATTGCCATGCGTTTTGCTTTTTTATTTTTTCTTCAGGATTGAGTCCTGCATGAAAATAATCTGCCTGGATGCCTTGGATAAGTAGTTCGTTGGCCAATTCTTTGGTTCGTTTCCTGTTTCTTACATAAACAAGTGCTGATCCGGGAACCCTGTTCAGGATATGAACCATTTCATATACTTTGTCTTCGGTTTGCCGGACAATGTAAGCCAGATTTTTTCTTTCAAAACTTTTTTGAAAAACATTTTTTTCCCGGAAATGAAGTTTTTCCTGTATATCATCGATTACTTCCGGAGTTGCAGTGGCTGTAAGAGCTAATACCGGCACTTGAGGAAGTAAATCCCGTATTTCGGCAATTCTCAGGTATGACGGACGAAAATCATAACCCCATTGCGAGATACAATGCGATTCATCGACCACAAGGAAAGAGATTTTCATATAGGGAAGTTTCGCCTGAAACAATTCAGTCCAAAGCCTTTCCGGAGAAACATAAAGGAATTTGTAATTACCGAAAATACAGTTTTCAATGGTAACATTGATTTCTTCACGAGACATTCCCGAATAAATGGCTGATGCTTTGATCCCCCGTTTTTTCAGATTATCGACCTGATCTTTCATCAGGGCTATCAACGGGGTTATTACCAGGCAAATACCATCGGTATGCAGGGCCGGAACCTGAAAAGTAATGGACTTACCCCCTCCTGTGGGCATGAGCCCAAGTGTATCTTTACCACTTCCAATGGAATGGATGATTTCTTCCTGAAGAGGACGAAAATTGTCGTATCCCCAATATTCTTTTAATATATCGTGAAAAACGCTCATAAAGTTTTGGTTTTAATAATGTATTCGTATATCTTTTGTCAATAATTGTATGGTTGTGACTCCATTGTAAATATTTTCTTCGATGGTGTAGCAAAGATCGAAAGGTAAAGCCGCTTTGATATGCTGGCTGAACCGGTGCATTCCGAAAGCCATGCCATGCAGTGTATTTCCTGAAACATCGTCGGTAACTTCCAGTTTGATATGTTCGAGTTCTTTGCCGACTAATTTGCTGGTTCCCGAATCTTTGACATTGAATGTACAAAAAACAGGCTTTTGATTGTCGGGCCCGAAAGGATTCAGTAATTTCAATTCATTGACAAATTTTTGATTGATATTATTGAAATCCAATTCTATATCAATATCCAGAGTGGGTGTCATTTGTTCTTTAACCATGTGTTCTTTGGCAAATGCTTCCAGACGTTCTTTGAAGATTCCGAGATTTTCAGGTTTTATGGTTAAACCGGCAGCATAAGTATGTCCTCCGAAATTTTCCAGTAGATCTTTGCTGGATTCAATGGCTTTATAAACATCGAATCCCTGAATGGAACGGGCTGAACCTGTTATCATTCCATTATTGGAAAGAGTCATAACAACTACAGGTTTGTAATATTTTTCCGTCAGGCGGGAAGCCACAATTCCGATAATACCTTTATGCCATTCTTCATTAAAGATCACAATTGTTTGCTTGTCTTTAATTTTTGATTCCTGTTGTTCGAGGGTGGCAATGGCTTGATCGGTTATTTTTTTGTCCAGTTCTCTCCGGTCTTCATTGTATTGGTTGATATTGTTGCTTTTTTCTTTGGCGATACACATATCTTTTGAGAGGAGAAGTTCCACAGCTTCTTTTCCATTCATCATTCGTCCGGAAGCATTGATTCTCGGTCCGATTTTGAATACAATATCAGTCATGGTTATTTCTCTGCCTGAAAGACCGCAAACATCAATAATGCCTTTCAGTCCAAAACTCGGACTTTGGTTCAATTGTTTTAATCCGTAATGAGCCAGTATCCTGTTTTCTCCGGTGATCGGAACAATATCGGATGCGATACTTACAGCAGCCAGATCCAGCAAAATTTTCAGGTTTTCAAAAGGAATATCGTTGCTGACTGCAAAAGCCTGCATGAATTTGAACCCAACGCCACATCCTGAGAGATGTTCAAACGGATAGGACGAATCTTTTAGTTTGGGGTTGAGGATTGCTACTGCATCAGGCAAAATATCGTCAGACACATGATGATCACAGATGATAAAATCAATGCCTTTTGATTTTGCATAAGCGATTTTTTCAACAGCTTTTATGCCACAATCAAGTGATATAATTAGGCTTACACCTGTTTCAACAGCATAATCCAGCCCTTTATAAGAGATACCGTATCCTTCGTCATATCGATCCGGAATGTAAAAATCAAGGTTTGATTTCCACGAATTTTGTTCCAAAAATTTATATACCAACGCTACAGCGGTGGTTCCATCAACATCATAGTCTCCGTAAATCAAAATTCTTTCCTTATTACCAAGTGCTTTGTTGAGTCTGGCTACAGCCTTGTCCATGTCCGGCATCAAAAACGGATCATATAAATCGTCCAGGCTTGGATACAAGAAATCATTGACTTCTTTTACAGAAGTAATACCTCTTTGTACTAGCAACAGGCAAAAATCAGGACTGAATTTGAGTGATTTTGATAATTCATCTCTTTTAAGTAGTTGTTCTTGTGTTGGTGGTTGAAAATTCCATTTGCTCGTCATTTTATATTATTTTTTATTTTTCTTTCTCTCGTTTTGTCCCTGTTTTGGTTTTGAGTTTTACCTTCAATCTTGGGCAAGGCATAACCACCTGATCATCAATAATTACATGAGTTTGTTTATGGTGGAAAATGTCTTCATGGTATTTCAACCTGTAAAGTTAGTTATTTGTAACGAATTTTACAGGTTTTAATTAGGAAATTTGTTTTATCTTTGCGAGAAACAATACAAACTAAATTTTCATGAATCAATTAAAAGTATTTTTTTCTTTATTGATAATTCTTGTTTTTATCATAATTCCGTTTGATGCAGAGGCGCAAAAAGATAGTACTCATAACGTTATATATCTTAACAAGTCAGAATTTCTTCAGAAAATATATAATTACGAACAAAACAGGGGCTTCTGGAAATATGAAGGAGATAAACCTTGTATTGTTGATTTTTATGCGAGCTGGTGTATGCCATGCCGAAAGCTAAGTCCGATTCTGGAACAGGTTGCCGAACAGTTTAAAGATAGCATCATCATTTATAAAATAGATATAGATAAGGATAAAGAACTTGCTGCGGATTTTGGTATTTCGAGTATTCCTGTTCTGTGGTTTATACCTCTCGATGCACAACCGCAATTAGCCAGAGGACTTCTACCGAAAGAAATAATTATACAAGCAGTTAATGAGCTTTTATTGAATAAACAAAACAATGCTGAAAAACCTTAAATTTTTCTTTCTTTCTTTTTTCCTTTATTATGCTTTTCTCAGAATGGAGCGAGTTATAGGTTTGAAGCTTTTGGATCTTTGTCATCCGGGAAAACAACTCCTTTTTGGATGGTGAGTAATACCTATGGTATTGTTCCTCTTGAATCCGATAATGCATATATAAAAGGTGGTTTTTCTTATCAGAATAAAATTTCCAAAGATATTTATTATAATCTGGGAGTGGATTTGGTGGGCCGGACATCGGAGTCGTCTTCCTTTTTTGTGGAACAATTATACGGAGAATTGGGATATAAATTTTTATTGTTAAGCATCGGTCCCAAAGAAAGATATACATCCATGCTGGATAAGGAGCTCAGTTCCGGTAATTTTGGTTTTTCCACCAATGCATTGCCTATTCCGGAGATAAACTTATCGATGCCGGCATTTACAGCACTTCCTTTTACTAAAGAAATCTTAAAAATAAAAGGAGATTTTATGGTTGGAAAGGCAACTGATGATAATTATGTATTATCCAGAGTGGCTCCTAAAGAAAATTATATCATCGATGTTTTATATCATCGTATGTCTTTTTGGTTTTCTCTTGAAGATCCGAAACAACATTTCCCTCTTACTTTTATGTTTGGCTTTGAACATGATGCTCAGTGGGGAGGAACAAAATGGATGAATAATAGAGGATGGATGCCGATGCCGCATTCATTTTCAGACTTTATCAGAATTGTGTTAGGTGAGAGCGGAGATCAAAATGCTACGGAATCAGATCAGATCAATGTTTTAGGAAATCATCTGGGAACGTATAATATCAAATTCGGATATAAACATAAAGATTTTACTTTAGGTTTGTATAAACAACATTATTTTGATGACAATTCGGGCATGGAGTATGCCAATTGGCGGGATGGTATTTGGGGGGCAGAATGTTTTTTCAACAATCAGCCATATCTGAAAAAAATTGTGTTGGAATATATTAATACTACCAATCAGAGTGGGCCTCTTCATTTTCTGAATCAGGATATTCCCAATTCACGAGGTGGAGGAGCTGATAATTATTACAATAATGGTGACTATATAATAGGTTGGTCTCACTGGGGACGTGTAATTGGTAATCCTTTAATTACTTCTACAGAATATAATGGCGCTCAAAACGGATTATATCTCAAAAATAACAGGGTCAAAGCTTTACATTTAGGCTTATCCGGAGATATATCTCCGAATTTATCTTACCGGACTTTATTTACCGGAATGTACGCCTGGGGAACAATGGGATTTCCTTTCTTAGAAAAAAAACATGACTTTTCTTCATTAATCGAGTCTACTTACCATAATGCTTCTTTTCCGGGCTGGTCGCTTGGTTTACAACTGGCTTTTGATTGCGGAACTTTGTATGAAGATAATTTAGGGGTTTCGATCAAAATAGCAAAAACTCTTAAAGGGAATTGAAAGTGGAAAATTGAAAATGAAGATAATACCAAACATTTTCAATTTTCCACTTTCAATTTTCAATTATTCAAAGTATTTGATCAGATAAACCAGCACCGGAAAGTGATCGCTGTATCCATTTAGGAATGTATTTCCACTGAATGTACGTAGAGGATATCCTTTATATTGTCCTTCTTGTTGGACAAGAAAATCACGATTAAAAACTTCTGCTTTCCAGAATTTAAATGTTGTGCGGTCGTTGCCTAACATATTTCCGGAAATAATAATCTGGTCGAAAAGGTTCCAATTTCCTTTATAGCCTAAAGACCCTATACCTTTGGCATACAATTCGGCCATTGGGTTAAACAAATCATCTGCATTTACATTATCTCTTTTTTGTTTAGCACCTAAAACGTCTCTTACACTCACATTTACAGGGTCATCGTTCAAGTCGCCCATAATTACTACTTTGGCGTTGGGATTGGCTTGCATAATTGAATCTGCAATTTGTTTGGAAAGTTTGGCTGCAGCTACACGCAAAGGCCTGGATTCTTTTTCTCCGTTTCTTCTGGAAGGCCAGTGATTCACTATGAAGTGAAATTCTTCACCATTCATGATTCCGTTTACTAATAATTGGTCACGGGTCTTGAAATCCGATTCATCCGGGATAGTCAATCTGTGCGAACTGGAGGAGGTTACGGTGAATAATCGGGGATTGTATAATAATCCGACATCTACACCTCTCAAATCCGGAGAATCGTAATGTACAATTTGGAGATTCATCGGAGCAAGATCTTTGGCTTTTACCAGATCTTCCAATACTGTACGGTTTTCGATCTCACTTACACCGATTACAGCAGGGCCTAACGGGCAGACTTCTTTAGCCAGTTGGCTGATGCAGTATGCCATGTTATTGATTTTTTTGTAATATTTATGACCATCCCATTTTTTGTCTCCTTTGGGAGAAAACTCCAAGTCATAGCTTGTGTTTGTGTTAAGTGTATCAAACAAATTTTCCAGGTTATAAAAACCGATAGCGTAAGGAACCAGTTTACGATTTTGAGCATCAACATTAAATATTGATAATGAACAAAAAGCAACAAAAAGGATAATCAGATTTTTCATATTTTGTAAATTTCAAGCAGGTTTACTTTCGACGCAAAGATATTATTTTGAAAATAGATATTCCCAAGATCCCTTCAATTTAACAAAAAAAAATTGCTTAAAATCCAAATATCGGTGTATCTTTGTTGCTCTTATTCTTTAACTTTTCAATAAAAAACAATTTTGCAGTTCTGGCAATTATTGTATATAAAATCTATGCGGCTATTAAATGTAGAACTAAAAAATAATTCTATGAGAAAAATTCACTTTATTGGTATTTTCCTCTTTTTTCTGTGTTTTTCTTTATCGGCACAAAAAACAATTTTAAGGGGGAATGTGATAAACTCTACAACCAAGCAACCTGTAAAAGGGGTTTCTGTCCAGTTAAAAATGCAGAACTTGTTCTCTTTTACGGAGTCGAACGGTTCTTTTTATTTTGATGGAATATCTCCGGGAAATGAGATTATTGAAATTTCATCTCCCAATATCACAACGAAAGAAGTTCCGGTTAATATCATCAGTGGAAAAGTAAATGATGTGGGGACTATCGAATTAACCATTTTACCGACTAATGTGTTAAATGAAGGATCTTTTGTCTTATTAGATGAGGAGACTATCGGAGAAGATGTTGATCAGGGTGATTACAATGTGTCATCCATGCTGGCTTCTTCCAATGATGTATATCTTTCTAATACAGCTTATGATTTGTCTTTTACAAGGTTCAAAGTACGCGGATACGATCCGAGGTATTCGTCGGATATTTACATAAATGGTGTTAATTTCACCAATCCGGAAAGGGGTGGTTTCAGTTATGGAATGATCGGGGGTTTGAATGATGCCACAAGAAATGAAGATATTGTGAATGGTTTGTTGCCTTCCGGTTTTACATTCGGACAATTAGGCGGCAGCACCAATATCAATACAAATGCTACGAATTATGCTCCCGGAGGAAAAGCAAGTCTCGCTTATACAAACAGAAATTATAAACTACGAGGCACAGCACTTTATTCCACAGGATTAATGAGTAATGGCTGGGCATTGACAGGTTCTATTGCATACCGTTGGGCAGATGAAGGAGTTGTTGAAGGTACATTTTACAATAGCCTCGCATTATTTCTGGCAGCAGAAAAAGTAATCAACGATAAACATCGCCTTTCTATGACTGCATTCGCTGTCCCGACACAACGAGGCCAGCAATCAGCTACCACAATGGAAATAGCCAATTTGTTAGACAATAATTTATATAATTCATATTGGGGTTATCAAGACGGGAAAAAGAGAAATGCAAGGATCGTTACTACCGTAGAACCTACATTTATTTTTTCTCATAATTGGGATATTAATAGAGAAACCAAGTTACAAACAGGTCTTGGTTTTAGATATTCTTTGTATGGAAATACAGCTATAGAAAGGTATAATTCCAGACATCCGAGTCCGGATTATTATCGCAATCTTCCCAGTTTCCAGACAGATCCACAAATGCAGGAATTATACAAAGAAAAATGGTTGACAGATCCTACAATCAGCCAGACCGATTGGGGGCGGTTTTACAGGGAAAATCAGAATGCAAATCAGGGAGGAAACCCGGCTGCATATGTATTAGGTGAACGCCATAATGATCAGATGAACCTTACTTTTAATTCTACATTAACTACCAAACTTAACGGAAGAGTTACATTCACCGGAGGTTTGGAAGCCCGCACCACAAAAGGTCTGCATTATGAAACGATTGCAGATATGTTGGGTGCAGATTATTTTCTGAATGTAAATCCTTTTGCAAAAAGGGATTTTGGAATGAATGCACCTCAGATTCAGTATGATTTGAATGATCCGGATAAACATGCCGTGAAAGGAGACCGTATCAGGTATGATTATGATATGTATGTCAACAATGTGGCTTTGTGGGCGCAAAATGTACACCGATATAATAAATGGGACATATTTTACGCATTTAAAATAGGATATACCAGTTTTTACAGAGACGGTAATATGAAGAACGGGATTAACCCCGATAACTCCTATGGAAAAGGAACTACACATTCTTTTGTCGATCAATCGGCAAAATTAGGTTTGGCATATAAATTATCAGGAAGACATATTTTTTCCGCCAATGTTTCTTATGCCACATTACCTCCTTTATCTGATAATGCGTATATATCGTCTCAATCGATGGATACAACGATTCCGGATCTTAAAAGCGAACAGAATTTTTCTGCAGACATAAACTATATTATTACAACACCAATCATCAGAGGACGTGTTTCTGCTTTCCAGACAGATTTTTATGATCAAACCGAAGTGATCCACATGTACAATGACCTGGACGGTACGTTTACACACTTGGCAATGACTAATATCGATAAAATTCATCGCGGATTTGAAGTTGGTCTGGAAGCTAAAGTTTCGCCGAATATCACATTATCCGGAGTCGGAACAATTGCCGAATACTATTACAACAGTCGTCCTACCGGCTATGTATATGCCGATAACGGAAGCTTTTCTGCCAAAGAACAGACTTATTACCTTAAAAACTATTATGTTGGAGGAACACCTCAAACTGCAGGATCTTTCGGTATCCATTATTTCCATCCGAAATATTGGTTTGCCGATTTACAGATCAATGGATTCAACAGATCATATATCGACATTTCACCCATCAGGAGAACAGAAGACGCACTTAACTTTCCGGCAGCGACTCCTGAAGAAAAAGAGGAAAAAGTGAAAAAAATCACTCATCAGGAAGAGTTCGGAGGTGGATATACCGTTGATTTTTCTATCGGAAAATCACTTCGTATTCACAGAAAATATACTTTGAACATCAACTTGCAATTCAATAATATCCTGAATCGTGAAAATATCAAAACAGGAGGTTACGAAAATAATCGTTTTGACTATGTCAACTTTACAGTCGATGAAAGGTATCCATCCTATTATTATTTTGCACAAGGTTTTAATTGTTTCCTGAATGCAGGATTTAAGTTTTAATTTTTTATTAGTAAATCAAAAATATCTATTATATGAAATCAATTAAAGGAATAATTGTTTTGCTCATTGCATCATTGTTTTTTTATTCATGCGATGAAAGAGAGTTCGATGTACCACCTTATGTCGTACCAAGTTCTCCCGGCGACGCTAACATAACAATTGCGGATTTTATAAAAAAATACGAATCTGTTCAGGATACACTCAAAATCACAGATAGCGATACCATTGTAGGGATTGTAACTGCAAACGATGTTTCAGGAAATATTTACAAACAATTGGTAATACAAGATACTGTATCCAAAGCTGCCATGCTCATCAATATCGATCAGGATAATATATTCAATGATTATCCTGTCGGACAAATGGTAATGGTTGATTGTAAAGACTTCTACATTGGCCGTACTTATAGAATGTTGCAAATGGGAGCATATTATAAGAGCGGAACTTATAACCAGATCGGCCGGGCTGCATGGCTTTTTGTCAGAGACAGAGTTCTTATATCAGGAGCGCCGATGCCTGAAAAAGTAATTCCGGATACAATTACAGCAAGTAATTTCTCCGAATTAAATGATCCGATGAATGTAGGAAAACTTTATGTACTTAAAGGAGTTGCTTATGCCGACGGAGGCCAAAAAAAGTTTGCTACCCAAGAAGAAGTAAAAGGAAATGCCGTTGACCGTCAGGTTTATTTCAATGCCAATCCGACTTTGACTGTTGTAACCAGAAATAGTCCTTATGCTGATTTTGCATCTCAAATGTTGCCCGAAGGTGTGGGAAATCTGGTTGGAATCCTTACTACATACAATGGTACCCCTCAATTCATGCTTCGTTCTTATGACGATGTTCAAAATTTCGTTGCAGGAGAAGGAAACGGAACAAAAGACATGCCTTGGACTATCGATTTTGCATTAAGCAATCAAACCGGAGTTACAAGCGGCTGGATCCAAGGTTACATTGTTGGTACTGTCGCTCCCGGAGTCAATGCAAGCAACCCGATCGATAACAATAATGATCTTGTTTTCTCCGGAACATTTATGAATAATACTGTAGTGCTTGCCGCTACGGCTGATGTGAAAGACTGGTCAAAATGTGTAGTTGTCAATCTTCCTGCCGGTTCGGATATCAGAAATCAAGTTAATCTGGTAGATCATTCCGGTAATTTAGGAAAATTGTTAAAGGTAACAGGTACATTGCAAAAATACTTCGGAGCTGCCGGACTAAATGTAGCAACCGGAAATTCAAGTGAATTTGTATTTGGAGGTTCTACTCCCGGAGGAGGAGACGGAACCAAAGAAGACCCATATACACCGGATGACGTGATTGCAAAAGGAAAGACTGTCAATGAAACAGGCAAATGGGTGAAAGGGTACATTGTAGGTTGCGTCGATGGTATTTCCATTTCAGACAATTCTGTATTTACCGCTCCTTTTAATTCGCAATCCAATATATTGATTGCATCTGATCCTAATGAAACAGATCCGGCTAAATGTGTTCCGGTACAATTAGTTAGCGGGTCTGAGGCCCGGGCTCAACTTAATTTGAATACCAATCCGTCAAATAAAGGAAAAGAAGTGCTGATGTCATGTGATCTGACTGCTTACTTTGGAGTAGCCGGAATCAAAAACATTACAGAATTTGAGTTTGAATCGGCTCCGACACCGGATCCTACAGGTGACGGAACCAAAGAGAAACCTTATACCGTTGCAGACGCACAGGCTAACCAGGGAGGAAGCACCAGCACAACACAAACGTGGACAAAAGGTTACATTGTGGGTTGTGTTAAGAATGGTAAAACAACAGTAACTTCTGCCGCAGATGTCTGGATTGGAGTAAGTTCCGGTTGGGATCTGGCAACCAATGTATTGATAGCCGATTCACCTGATGAAACAAATTATACTAAGTGTGTAGTTGTAAATTTACCTGCCGGCAAACCATTGCGTACGCAAGTGAATTTAGTTGATAATCCTGGTAATTATAAGAAATCATTGACTGTACAAGGAGTATTGAGAACTTATTTCGGTTTATCAGGTTTAAGGGATTCGGCAGGAGAAACAGCTGATTTTACATTGCAATAAATATTAATTGTTTCTTAACCATATCTGAATGATAACGAAATATTATTATTTTTTCTTTGTCTGAAAATTAAATAACAGGCTTTACCACCCGGTTTAGGGTGGTAAAGTTTCAATATTAACTTATAAATAATGTGTTATGAAAAAGATTTTTACTTTATTATTTTCTTTATTAGTCATTGTTACAGCCAATGCTGGCATTGTTTTTAGTGAAGATTTTAGTGGATTTACGAAAGGTCAGCCAAATGGATCTGCTGATGGAAGTGATGTGTCTTCTAGCATGGATACTTATACACAACAAGCTGGATGGGCTGGATCTAAAGTATATCAGGCCGGAGGTGCTGCTAAAATGGGAACATCTTCTGTTTTAGGATGGATTCAAACTCCTGCTATAGATTTATCTGCCGAAGGAGGTACATTTTCTGTGTCATTTGATGCAATGGCCTGGAGTGGTGATTCTAAATCTATAAAAATATATTTGGATGATGTATTGGTATATACAGAAAGTGATCTTCCGAATAGTGCTAGTTATGTTATGAGCAGTTTTGGACCCATAGAATTAACAGGAGGAACAGCTTCTTCCAAAATTAAAATTGAAGGTAACCAAGCTAGTAAAGGTCGTTTTTTTATAGATAACCTGGTTATTACACAGGGAGCTACAGTTCTTCCAAGCAAAAATGCTAATCTTTCCGATTTAAAAGTAAATGGAACAACAATCCCTGGATTTTTGGCTTCCAAATTATCATATATTTATTTGCTGCCAGAAGGAACAACAACAGTTCCGACAGTTGAAGCAACAGTTGAAGATTCAAAAGCAACATACCAAATAACTCCGGCATCTTCTCTTCCTGGAACTACTAATATTTTGGTTACTGCAGAAGATCAAACAGTAATTAAAGGATATTCAGTAAACTTTTATTTGACTGATAATGATGGCTCTCAAGATAGACCTTTCTCTATTGCAGAGGCTCAAGCTCTTCAAGGAGAAGGTTCATTCTGGATTAAAGGATATATTGTTGGATGTGTTGTTACAACAGATGGATCTATTACTCAAACAGTTGTAAATAGTAATTTAGCATTGGGTAGCGATGAATTGGGAACATCTCACATGTCTGTTCAATTGCCTGCAGGCACTGTTAGAGAGGCATTGAACTTGGAAAGTAATCCCGGTAATTTGGGTAAAATGGTAAGTGTATATGGTTCTTTAGAAACATATTGCGGAATAGCGGGAATTAAAAATGTAAGTGATTATGTTATCTCCGGAGCTGTTTCTATTGATCCTTCAAAATTGGATTTATTTTATGCTTACGCTTCCGAAAACACCCTTTACATCAACAACATGCCGGAAAACGCAACTGTTTTCGTTTATGATGCAACCGGCAAACTTGTTGCAAAATCTTTTGAATCAACAGTATCTTTACAGCAAAAAGGTATTTATGCCGTAAAAGTTGTTTCTAACGGTACCGTTCAAACTTTCAAAGTAATCAATAAATAAAAAACAATAAAAGATAAGAATTTCCCAAAGAGGGTGTCACAAACACACCCTCTTTGTCATCTTTAAAGATTCTCAATACTATGAAAAGAATAACTTTGGTTCATAAAATTCTACTTTCTTTTTTATTTTCAACAACTGCCCTTTATGCCCAAATCCCAAGTGGTTATTATGAAAATACTTTCGGCAAAAAGAAAGATGCTCTAAAATCTGCCATGAAGTCAATTATCTATTCGCACACCGAACGCACTTACAGTCAATTGTGGACAGATTTTCAATCAACAGATAATAAAGGAAATAATATAGTTTGGGATATGTATTCCGACAAACCTACAGGAACTCCTGCTTACACTTACCGTTTTATTACCGATCAGTGCGGAAACTATGCGGGAGAAGGAGTCTGTTATAACAGGGAACACTCCATGCCTAAAAGCTGGTTTGATGATGCAACACCCATGTACACCGATCTGTTTCATCTATATCCTACAGATGGATTTGTGAATGGAAAACGGGGAAACGATCCCTTTGGAGAAGTAGGAATTCTTGGCTGGACTTCGACCAACGGTTCGAAATCCGGAAAAGGTTCTACGGCATCCGGATATACCGGCAATGTCTTTGAACCGATCGATGCTTATAAAGGCGATTTTGCACGCACCTATTTTTATATGGTAACCTGTTACGAAGACAAAGTCTCCTTGTGGACAGGTGCCGATGCAATGAAAATGCTGAATGCCACAAAATATCCTTCATTTCAACCCTGGGCCATCAATCTTTTATTAAAATGGAGCAGGAACGATAAAGTCAGTCAAAAAGAAATTGACCGCAACAACGCGGTTTATGACATACAAGGAAACCGGAATCCTTTTATCGATTATCCCCAATTGGCCGAATATATATGGGGAGATTCCATTACTTATGCATTTAATCCGAACAAGGCTACTGGAATCAAACTCAATGAAATATCAGATAAACCTTCATTATATATTACTAACCGGACACTTCATGTGGAAAATATTCAGGAAGAATCAACCATGTACATTTACAATAGTATAGGCATATTGGTCGATATCCGGAAATTAACTGCAAATACTTATACAACCCGTTTGTTCGGCGATAAATTTTTAATTATAAAAATAATTGATAAAAACGGAGTTTCAAATACTTATAAAATAATAAACAGATGATGAGGAAAAGTATCGCATTATTAATTGTTTCCATCTTTTTATTCGTTACAAAATCTATAGCAGATGTGCCTGTCGGATATTATGATGCAATTGATAATAAGCAAAACAGTGTATTGAAAACATCTTTGTTCAACATACTGAAAACACATACCAGATTGAGCTATAATGATCTTTGGTATTATTACCGGACAACTGACGTGAAAGATGACGGTAGAACCGTATGGGATATGTATTCAAATGTTGTGAGATATTTTGGAGATCCTGGGAAAAGCGTTTCCGGTATGAACAAGGAACATTCGATGCCTAAAAGTTGGTGGTCAACCGATCCGGAAAGTACAATAGCTTATTCGGATTTGAATAATTTATTTCCTTCCGATGCTTCCGCCAATTCGGCCAAACTGAATTACATATTGGGTACAAACAACGGAGGCTCTTTTAATAACGGAGTCAGTAAAGTCGGTAAGAATAATTATACTTATTCGGGAGCTTCGACAGCAACCAGTTTCGAACCTGCCGACGCTTATAAAGGCGATTTTGCCCGTACTTATCTTTACATGATTACCTGCTATGAAGATTATGCTTTTCAATGGAGAAGTGACGGATTACAAATGTTGAACAACGAAACCTATCCGGTACTGAAACCCTGGTCTAAAGACATGTTGCTTAAATGGCATCGCAATGATCCTGTGAGCCAGAAAGAAATCAACCGTAATGAAGAAGTGTTCAAATACCAGAATAACCGGAATCCGTTTATTGACTTGCCTGACTTGGTTGAGTATGTCTGGGGCAATAAAACAGACCAAGTGTATAAGCTTCCGGATGAATATAAAGCCGGAACACCTACATTGATAACGCCTACTGAAAATACGGATTTATATTTCGGAGAAATCCAAAAAGATTCAGAAGTATCCAAGACTCTTAATATCAAAGGAACTCACTTAACCGGAACTCTTTCTTTGATGTTGTGGGGAAATAATGCAAGTTATTTCAGTATTCCGGTTACCTCCATTCCGGCTTCCCAAATAAATTCTCCGGAAGGATATAATTTAGAGATAACTTACAATCCTGCCGGGTATGGTGAACATAAAGCAGATATAACTCTCTACGACGGTGGATTACAAGGCAGTATCAATATCGAATTATATGCAATATGTTCGTCAAGTACAGCAATCATACCGGTCGAAGCACAACAACCGGATGTATATATCGGTGGCAATACTATTTATTTCAGGGCATATGATCCTGTAAATACCAAAGTATATATTTATAATGCAATGGGTCAATTACTTTATACTGATGTCTGCACCGGAAACTGGCAGGAATTCTCAACTTCAGTTCCGGGACTTTATTTAATAAGTATTAATGGAAAAGTGACGAAAGTGAAAATTTAGTTCAGAATGAGACTGTCTCAAAAGTCAACTAATAGCACACAGAATACACGGATTAAACAGAATAACACAAATTATTTATTTTGTATTCACTTAAGAATAAGCAATTTGTCAAAATAATAATAAGAATTGTAATTTTCTGTATAATCTGTGTATTCTGTGTGCTAATTTCACTTTTGAGACAACCTCGTTAAATTTTGCATGACAAATAAATGCACCTCCATAAACCGGATGAAGAAACTCTCTTCTCTTGTTCTTTTCCTGAGAGTTTATTCCGGTTTTTATCCTGCCTTTATACGTAAAGTGCTGTTCCAGAGTTTTCGCAAGTCTCCCGCTGAGCAAATTTGCGTTTGCGACATTGTCGCAAGTCTCCCGTTGAGCAAATTTATGTTTGCGACAAATGTCGCAAGTCTCCCGCTGAGCAAATTTACGTTTGCGACATTGTCGCAAGTCTCCCGCTGAGTAAATTTACGTTTGCGACAAATGTCGCAAGGCAATTTCTTTAACAAATCCACAACTCCTTCAACAGAGATTGCCGGCGGAACTCCTTATTCCATATGCAGGAGATTTAATACCATCGGTTCATCCGCAGTTCCATATGTTTTGTCGATTTCAAATGCCAGCGGATCGTTTGTAGTGTACAAGTAAGAGGTATAGTTGCAATAGTATCTGAAACTTACTTTGCTTTGTTCGGAGGCCATACCTTTGATCATAACAAAATAAAGCCTCGATTCTCCCAGTATCTTCAGACTTCCGACGCCCCGGCACTCATCATCGACAAAGGCAGCTAGCATATCGTTGTCTGATTCGTACGATTTTAAATTCTCCGGAAGGCAGACTATTGCCGTCATACTGAGAGGGTATTTCCCGGAAAGATCCACATTCCAGTTCGGGCGTTCAAATGTTCTATAAATCTTTTCGTCTTCTCCGCAAGAAAAAAAAGATAGGGATAGAAACGAAATCATTATTATCTTAATATATTGTTTCATAATTTTTCTTTTTTAATAGTTATCGATAAACCTCTCCGGTTCATTTTGCGAACGAACCGGAGAGAAAATAAATTTTTATCGTTATTTTTTAACTACCTTGTGAAGTGACGATTGATTGTTCACTTTTATTTCCACGATATAAGTTCCCGCTTCATAAGCGCTTCCATTCCATGTTGTCCGGTGGAATCCTGCTTCTAATTTCTGGTTGCCGGTAGAATAGACTGTCCGTCCGAGCAAATCGAAGATATCAATCCGGACTTCACTATCTTCCGGAAGATTGATCTGAATTTTCAGTATATCCGTGAACGGATTCGGGAATACATAAGTCTGTTTGATTAATGATTTGAAGCGAAGTTCGAACGGAACATCCGGATTTCCTACAATCTTATTGTTTCCGTAAGGGAATAATGCATCTGTCTGAGCGATTATATTCCCATCCCGTTCAAGAGCGAAATAAACGGCGTCCGCTTCATCTCCTTCAATATTGATAAAGAATAAATCATCGACCACAACTTCTGATCCTCCTCTGGATTCGCCGGCGATGTATGCCACAATCCGGTCGTTTTCTTTCAATTCGGGTCCTTCTGCTACTTTGGCTACTACCGTCATGTTTTCAGCAAATTCAAACATTCCGGACGTCAATGCCGAGCGCAGATCCAGAGATGTCAACGAACCTTTATTGAGCGGATAGGTGAAGCTATCGTCTGTATTGGTTGTGCGGAACATCATATATCCTTTGCCTGGTTCCATATAGGTCAGGTTACCTATCCATCCGTTATTGCCGGAGAACATGGCAAATACCGATTGCGACTTAATGATGTCATTTTCTACTGCATCGTAATCGGCCAGAGCTTCCGACAAAGTCATATTGACAGGAGGCAGGTAGCTGATATAATTCCAGCGGTTTCCTTTGATCGTCAACGGATTTTCTTTTACGTTCACAGGTGTTCCCAAAATACTGAGTGTCCTGCTTGTGCCGGATTTGATCATGAACAGCGAATGGTTGTTGAATCCGCCATTATCGGAGAGTGTTCCTGTCCATCCATTGTTTACGGAATAAGAATCGAATCCGAGTTCTTCATTTTTGATCACATCGGAAGAAGTCCATCCGTTATTACCTAAGGTCACCTGGACATTGCTCAATGATTGATTATGTACATTCAATGAAATCCAGTTCCATCCTTCTTTCAAAGAAATCGTTTGGTACTGCATTTCTTTTCCGTCGAAGATAACCGGTTGATCCGGGCTTCCATATATCTGATTGTTCACAAAGTTGATTTCCCGGTCGGGCGTTGCCAGATAAATTTTCCCTGTGCTTGCATCCCACATCCGGAATTCCAATCCGGGTTGTTGGACTTCGTTACTGTAAACCGTGAGGAAGGTGTACCAAGTGTACACATTATCGCGATAAACCGGGCTGGCCACTCCTACACATTCACCATCGATAAAGGCTGCCAACATATCTTCTTTATCGGTTGAGAAAATATTATTGATACGCAGTTTAGCATATATCGACATGTTGTATTCGAATTGAGACGGGTCGACAGTCCAATCGGGCTTTTCTCCTTTTACTTTCAGATTGACGGATAAGGCTTCCGCTATGTTGTTATCGTTACGTAAGTAAATGACTTCGTCGTAAGAGCCGGTATTGAGTCCTTCGTCTACAGTAAATGTAATGGATTGTTCTGACTTGGGGTTGATTGTTCCGCCGGCAGGTTTAGCCGTCATCCACAACGGTAAGTTTTCCAACGTGTATCGTTGTACGCTTCCTCCTGAATTGACGATCTGAGCTGTGAACTCCATCTTTTCGTATTCTTTTTTGGACAATTCCATTTCATTTTCCGCCCAACGCAACTGGCTCCGGTTGATGAATGCCGTCCAGGAAATAGGAGAACTCATCGAATTTCCGTTCAGGTCGCGGATAGCGCTGTTATCAATGGTGAATGTTACGATTGTCTTTTCGTATTCATCCCATTTGGTGGTCAACGGATTCGGATACAAGACGAGAGCATCCTTATTGACTGTGGTCAGGAAGTCGAGTTTCAGTTTGTCTTGTTTTGCCTTAACGGGCGCACAGGCATCTGTTTCGGAAGCTCCTGACATCTCGGCTGTTTCTCCTTGCGAACGGCTTACGTAATTATCGACAGAGAAATGCACTTCGTTACCGGTCTGGGCAGTTACTATTTTATCGAACGGATAATAAGCCATTAATCCTATTTCCGTACTATCCAGAGCGATGTTGTTATTGACATTGATCAGGCTTTCATCTTTGAATAAATTCCATATCCTGAATTCATCGAGGCTTCCTTTCAGGTACATATCGATCATAGAGCCGGTTGCCGTTTGATAGCGGCGGGCGCCCAGATACAGTGAAGGATCGACAATACCTCCGAAATCGATGGCGTCAAAATATTTTTTCAATATTCCATCTACGTAAATGTGGCCTTTTCCGGCGTTTCTGCTGATGGCAATGGCCACATGGTGCCAGTTATTATCCAGGAAGTTTCCATCCTCAACCACCACCACATTATTTTTATTCTTAAATGTCAGTTTACCGTTTTCGAAACCAAGAAAAATGAGGTTATCCGACGGATGTTTGCCGGGAACGGAAGTATCTCCGTAGTCCGCGTCGCCTTTTCCGTTGGAGGCCAATGTAGCATTTTGCTGTCCGGGTTCCGCCTTGAACCATAGTTCTAAAGTGTAATCCATATCCGGTTCCACGACTGTAGCGCCGGTATTCAATTTCACATAAGCATTACCGTTTAGTGCAACCGCTTTTCCCGGAGGCATGCTCCATTCGGCTTGTATGGCAGCATTTGCACCCCTGACTTTATCGAAGGCTAAGGTTCCTTTTCCTTCATTCATCGGGTAATAAGCGATCAGTCCGTTTTCGGCTCCTGAGAATCCTATCAGACTGTTGGTTTGCAGACGGGTATCAGGAAGCACTTTGTTCCAGATCCGTAATTCGTGTATTTTTCCGGCAAAATGATTTCCGGATTGACGGATGCTTCGGCCTATTTCCATATTACCTATGCCTTTGTAAACTTCTGCCGTTTGAGCTTCCAACACAGTGTTCCAGTTATAATAGCCTTTGAGTCTGTTGGTAGCAGCGTCATAGCTCACAGCGATATGTTCCCAATCTCCGGCTTTCCGGTTGATTGCCGTCTGATTGGTAAATGTTTCGCCGCCCATGCTGACCTGCAATTTTCCATCGGACAAAAAGCTTATTTCCAATGACTCATTGATATTGCCATGACTGAATAAAGTGCCGGCGCTTACCTGGTCGCGGTAGATCCACATCTCAACTGTCAGATTCTTTTCTCCCAGATTGCGTTCGGCTTCGGTGGCTAAGTAATCATTGGCACCGTCGAATTTCACGGAAACTCCATGATCGATCGGCGAACCGTTTTTAATGCCTGTAACCCTGTAGTTGGCGGCTGTCAGATAACCTTCCACTATTTCTTCATTGAAATTTACCAGCACATCATCTTCCACATCCAATACGCCATCAGCCGGTTGGATACTGCCGAATACAGTGGGGCGACGAACATCCTTTACTCCGGTAGCAATCGGGGCGGCCGTTTGAATAAAGTCATTACCCACTTTACAGAAACTGACGGCGGTGATATCGTAACGTTGATCGGTAAAGCCATCCATTACAAAGTTATAGTCTATTCTACCACTTTCTATCATGGCTTTCACTCCTTGTTCTGCTTCGTAAAGCGTCTGGTCGGCAAAGAATTTGATCACCGTAACCCACTCGTTATCCGGGGCAGAAGAAGGTTTATATTGAAATTCGATATGATGGAAATTTTTATAATTTACATCGAATCCTTCGATCACAACCGGCAAGTAATATCTGCCCTCCTGATTTTTAGGAGAACCGGTATTCAGCACCCAGTTGCTTTGAGGAGAACTGATTTTTACATCCGAGCAGGAAGGTACAAAGTGAGCGGAGAAAGTCACTTCACTGAAGATACCTGATTGGCATTGAGATTCCAGGCGAATTCCCAGGTTTTCATGATCATACACATCCCCTTTACCTACTTCTAATGTTTTGATCAGCACTTCATTCGGATGGACGAGGAAAGCCCGGCCGTTACCCAGAGCGGCGCCGTCAATAGATAATTTGGCTCCGTTAGGATTGGTTTCATCTTTCAATCTGAGATTGAACCAGACATCCGCACCGGTTTCGGAAGCATTTTTCAGTTCCAGTTTGAACACAGCATTCCGGTTTTCCGGCACATTGGTAACGGTAGTAACCGGCATGGAAATTTCCGGCACTTCGATTTGGGCTGTAGATTGTCCGATAGGAGTTCCTTTATTATAATATTTCGTCACATATTGGCCTTCGTAAGGACAAGATGTGGCTCCGCCTTTTGTTTTGAAAACATATCCCTGGAACTCGATACCGTCAACATTTTCCACATCCGGATCATAATTAGCTTTAACGGAGCATATATCGACACTCAAATAATCGCTTCCGCTTTCGGATAAAACATATCCGGTTTTAACCGAGCCTGTATAACCTTGTTCGGAATGTCTCCCATGTGAAGTTGTTAAGTTGTTTTTTACATACATATACAATCCGGTACCCATGGTGTTTAATCCGATTTTATGCTCGTCTTCTTCTCCGATCATAAAGGAGAAAGTCTGTACTCTCTTTTCCGTTTTTGCAACTGCCATACTTTCTTCAATAGCAGCTCCGGCATGGAAGGAAGTGTTTTTGATCAGATCGGCTTCTATCTTTTCCCTTTCATTATCGGCCATCCGTTCTTCCCAAAGCCGGATACTTTCATTGTAGAACAATACGGAATCTTTTCCGTTATCATTAACAGGTCTGACTAACTTATAATATGTAACATCTTTTGTATTGGCAGCACCGTAATTCGGATCGGTTTCGGGCACATAAGAAATATAAACCTGGCGATTTTCGCGGTTTGCGATTTCCTGTGCCTGCGCCTCAGTCAGGTTAGTCAACAAGCTATTTCTCAATTTCCTCAATTCGGGAATCATAACTTCTTCTAAAAATACCTGCGGATACACAAAACCGGTTCCATATTGCAACCCGAAAGAAACACCATCTGCATGCACGATACAAGCAGTATCATTCTCGAAAACAGGAGCTCCGTAAATATTGCTGTAAGCCAAATAAGTCGATTTAGGAACGATGGATATATTTTTGGTTGCGCCATACGACAAATTGGTTGATTTTCCAATGAAAACATCCCCGTCTGCGCCGACATAATCCGGATTGCTGCTTGTAGAAATACTTGAATTATAAGTAATTGTTTCTATCGAACCGATTGCTCCGTTTGTACTTGCTCCGGTTAAAGCATAAACCTTATTTTCATTGGTAAATGTTGTATTGTTGATAACACCGGCGCCCAAACCGGTAAAAGTAGTGATTTTAGCTCCTGCATCCGTTTGAATTCCTATGTTAAGTTCTTCATTAAAACCACCTTCATAAGTGTTTTCGGTTGTAGTAGTCCATCCACTTTCCAAATAAGCATGGCTATTGGAGCCGGGAGGATCCCTGAGTATAAAATCGACCTGATCGGGTCCTTGTGTTACGAAACGAGTACCCTCTTCTTTACCTCCGATGACATAGGCTTCCAGCGGATTAGCACTCCAATTGAGGGTCAATTCTCCATACTTGACGGAAACATTCATTC
>JAVBLQ010000098.1:0-17528 GCA_031553435.1 Bacteroidales bacterium
TCTCACAGAGTGGAATCCGGGATATTCATAATAATGATAATAGATGGAATTTCTCCATTTTACTTTTTTCTCCTGCAATAGCGGTTTGAATGAAACGCCTTGCATTTCTCCGGGCACTGTGATACCTGCCAAATCGAGGAAGGTGGGAGCGTAGTCGATATTTTGAACCATTTGAGTAACTGCTCGCCCGGGATTTTTGATTCCTTTGGGATAACGCATTACGAGTGGCATCCGCAGTGATTCTTCGTACATAAAGCGTTTATCGAACCAACCATGTTCGCCGAGGTAAAATCCCTGGTCGGAAGCATATACAATAATGGTGTTTTCTGCCAACCCGTTTTTATCTAAATAATCCAATACGCGGCCTATATTCCGATCGACGGAGACAATACAACGCAGGTAATCTTCCATATAGCGTTGATATTTCCATGCAGCTAATTCTTTTCCTTGTAAATTCTTTTTCCTGAAGTCGGCTAATATGGGTTTGTATTCTTTATCCCAAGCGGCTTTTTGTTCCGGATTCAACCGGTCGTATTCTCCATGAAAATTTTTGAACGACCATTCGGTGTCTAAAATATTATTGGGGTCATATAATTTCAAATCATAAACCGGCAGCATATCTTTCTCGATATTCATTTTCTGTTTGGCTGCGGCTTCACGTCCTTCATAGTCATCATAAAATGTTTCGGGTATGGGAAATTTGACTCCGCGGAAAGCGTTGAAATCTTGTATATCGGGCATCCAGTTGCGATGTGGGGCTTTGTGGTAAAGCAGCAGACAGAAAGGTTCCTGCCCGTTTTTTACAGTATCCATCCAGTTGATGGCAAAATCGGTAATCAGGTCGGTAGCATATCCGGGTTCGTCTTTGGTGGTTCCGTCCTGGCGAATGAATGTGGGATTGTAATATTGTCCCTGGTCGTGCATGGTAATCCAGTAGTTGAAACCGGTCGGTTGGCTCCGCAAATGCCATTTACCCACCATGGCGGTTTTGTATCCGGCTGATTGTAGTAGTTTTGGAAAGGTAACCTGGGTACTATCAAAGCGTACTCCATTATGAATCTGTCCGTTTTTATTGCTATGTTTGCCTGTCAGGACACAAGCACGACTGGGAGCGCAGATAGAGTTCGCACAAAAACTGTTTTGAAATATGACTCCTTCTTTGGCAATCCGGTCAATGTTCGGAGTGTGTATATAGGGAGAGCCGTAAGCACTGATGGCCTGATTAGCATGATCATCAGACATGATATAGATAATATTCGGCCGTTGCGCCTTTTGGGTGTAAACATTTCCGATGCTTGCAGCAACTAATAACAATGTGATGATGGACTTACGATTCATGATATTATTTATTTTTTAGTATTTGAGAAGAGACTGTCTCAAAAGTCAACTAATAGCACACAGAATACTAAGAATAAGCAGTATAATCTGTGTATTCTGTGTGCTAATTTCACTTTTGAGATAACCTCATAATTTATTTCTTAAATTTAGCAGTGGTGATATTATTATTTGATTTAACTTTTATTACATAAACTCCATCCATTGGAACATTGAAGCTTGTTTTGTTGATACCTTCCACACCGTGTACAGTTTGTGTATTGATCAATTGTCCAGTTATATTATACATGGAAACTTCAGTATCTGTGGATTTTGACAGGTTGAAAGAAACGGTTGCCAGATCTCCATTAACATGTACATTCAACGCTTCAGGTGTAATTTTTGTGCTGTTTAAACTTGTTGCAACCTTGCTTTTGAAATGGATAGTAATATCATCAATCAATACTGTATAAGGATAAGATCCCGGTGTCCCGTAACCTCTGACCGGACTGAAGGCAATACCCACAATTTCTTTATAAGTTGTTGGTTGATAATATTGTTCTAAATTAGCCGGAGAATAATTTGAACTGTTAAAAGCAAATTCTACTTCCGACCATTTTTGTTGATGGTCAACGGTTGTTGAAGCTGTTCCATCCACTGCAGTAGGATTGATATCAGTTGCTATACCACCGGCATTATCAGTCCCGTATTCAGCATATGTGCCTTGTTGTTGATTGCTGCTGTCAAAATATTGTCCATCCCAAGTAAGAAGTAGTTTGACGGAAGGGTTGCTTGCTTTTACATAAGGAGTTGTTTCGTAAAATTTGATAGTAATTTTACTAATAGAGTCAGTGGCCAGGTCTGTAAGTGGAATCGGTGTGTCGAATTTGATTTTGAAACCTTGCCATTGTAATTGTCCGTTTGTATTATTAAACTTCAACACTTTATTGCTGGTGTTAATACCTGTTTTGTAAGCGTTGTCAATAACTACTGCATCATCATACCTTGCTGCCCAAGTTGCATCATTACAATACTTTCTAATTGTAGTAGGAAGCCCATTTTCAAAATCAAATTTAATCGGATTTTTTGCATTAGATGCAAAAATGCCGGCGAAACAGAGTAATGTGAGTAAAAATCTTTTTTTCATACGATTTGAATTTAAAATTTTAGTGAATAAATTATAAGCACATTCCAAATTATTTTTTTCGGCCAAAGGTGAAGGGCTAAAGGCGAAAGTTAGATTACACAAGATTCTTTCGCCTTGTACCTTTTGCCCTTTGCCAATGGTTATTTAGTAACCCGGATTTTGTGTCAGACGGAAATTGGATTTGATGATTTGCTGGCTTGGAATCGGAAGCAATTCATGTTTTCCTTTTTTCCATTTTGGAGCAAGAGCCGTTTCGGCAAGTCCCCAACGTACCAAATCAAAATAACGTTCTGATTCCAAAGCAAATTCTATTCTCCGTTCCTGTTGAATTTTTTTCATCAGTTCTGCCGGATCGGTAGTTGTTACTTTGGGCAGGATAGCAGAATTACCTGCTCTGGCTCGTGCGCGCACCATTTCCAAATAGTTCAGCGCCTCTTCGATTTTATCGGGTGTGCCGATTTTGGTTGCCGCTTCGGCAGCAATCAGTACCACATCTGAGTATCGCATCAGGCGAATATTGATCCAGCCACCGAAAGGTCTTGTAGGATGTGCATCTCTTTCGTTTTTCCAGGAATAAGCTTTTTTGTTATAGTAATTAGGCCGTCCTGTTATTTTAGGAACTACTTGTCCGTCTTCCAAAGTTTCTCCGGCTGTGATGATTGTTGCTTTTTTGCGAGGGTCGTTAAGTTCATAAGCATCTAACAGAAGCTGGTTGGGAATATTCAGTCCAAGTCCCAGATCTAATTCCGGATTACCTCTGATTCCTTGTGAATTAGCCCACTCGGAAGCTATAGACGCCGGATAGTTCAGAATACTTGCACATTGAATTTCGAAAATAGATTCGGGGCCGTTTTCTTTGGCTTCCGTCCAGATTTTATCATAAGGAGTAGATAAGTCGTATTCTTTGGAGTCGATCACGGTTTTTGCCATGTTGTAAGCATCATTCCATTTGCCACGATACAAGTAAACTTTGGCCAGATATGCCTGTGCAGCTCCCCGTGTGGCTCTTCCCGCCCAATTGCTGCTCCATTCGCTTTTTGCAGGAAGGATGCTCATTGCATATTGAAAATCTCTTTCGATAAAATCGTATGTTTCGTCAATTGATTTTCTCCCGAATATAATTGCGGTATCGGCAGTTACCTGGTCTATCAGAGGCATTCCTCCGTAGCAGCGTACCAGGTCAAAATAAAACAATCCGCGCAGGAACCTGGATTCTGCGACAACCAGTTCTTTTGCAGCCTGATCTTCCGGAGCAGATAGCAGGGAATCGGCAAAAGCGATTGATTTGGTAGCCCTTTCCACGAGTCCCACTGTTGTCTGATAGAAATTATTGATAGCTCCGTTTGCTGCGGTAAAAGTATAGTTGTCCAATTCCAGGATATTAGGAGAATCGGTCGCTGTACTTCCTTTATCAGCATCGTCTGATCTCACGCTGAATATTCCGAGATAAGGGGTTGATGAATATCCGAAGGCCCGCATTCCGGCATAAGTATCAAAAAGTAGTCCGGAAGCCAGTTCGGCTTTTTCTTTGTCGTCCAGATCCTCCAATCTTTTTTTATCGGAAGGTAATTTTTCAAGAAAATCATCGCAGGAACTCAGACAAAAGGCGCCAAGGAAGAAAATGGCGTATATTATTTTAAGTTTTGTTTTCATATAATTTGTTTTTTACAATAATCCATTAGAATGATAAATTAACTCCGAATGTAACTGTTGCAGGTAATGGATAAATCATCCCATCGTCTATTCCTTGTTCAAGAGGACTATTCGTTTTCAACTCGGGTGTCCATCCGCTGTATGAGGCAATTGTCAACAAATTCTGAGCATTTACATAGAAACGGCAATTAGTGAGTTTGATTTTTGAAATCAGATTTTTAGGTAATCTGTAACCTAACTGAATGTTACGTAATCTGAGGTAGGAGCCGCTTTCCAGATAAAAATCCGAAGTTTTGAAGTTATCGGGACGAGCCAGCGATAAAATCGGATAGGTATTGGAAGTTCCTTCGCCATGCCAGCGATCAAGCCATCCTTCAGGAAAATTTCGCGGTGTATCGGCTCCCGGATATTTGGTCGCATTGTAGATTTTGTTTCCTGCAACTCCTGCAAAATCAATTGCCAGATCGAAACCTTTATACTCTGCTCCCAAATTAAATCCGTAAGAAAACGGAGCGAAATAAGAGCCTAAGTTTTCACGATCTTTGTCATCGATAGAGCCATCGCCATTAGTGTCTGCGATGCGAAAATCTCCGGGTCTTGCATTGGGTTGAAGTAACTTGGTTGCCCCGTTTTCGTCAGTAAAAGTGTGTGCATCTATTTCTGCCTGATTCTGGAAAATGCCGTTTATCTTATATCCGTAGTAGTGAGCAATGGTTTCTCCTTCTACTGTCCGGCAGAGTATGTCCCGGCTGTCGCTGATGGTCATACTCGGAGCGCTTTCGGGCAATTCGGTTACTTCATTGTTTATGTATGAGAAGTTACCACCTATATTGTATTTTACGTCTCCTATTTTATCCTGCCAATTGATGCTGAATTCGATTCCTTTATTTACCATCGAACCTGCATTAATGGGAGAATATGTTTTTACGCCGCTCACTTTTTGAGGATAAACCAGAAAATCGGAAGCCGTTTTTTTGAATAATCCTATTTCGGTACTCAGTCTTTGATTTAACATCACAGCTTCCACACCAATGTCAGCACCTATCATTTTTTCCCATGTTAAATCGGGAGTGACATAAGTTGCAGGCAATGAGTAGTATTGTGTAAGTCCGTTTCCAAATACTGCATAATTATCTTTTCCGGCATAATCGTATTGTTCATAAGCGTTTATAGGACTGTCATTACCCATTATACCCCAACTTCCTTTCAGTTTAAGGAAATCGAGCCAGGATTTGCTTGATTGCATAAAGTTTTCTTCACTGATAATCCAGGCTAAACCTACAGAAGGAAAATATCCCCACGCATTAGTTTCTGTAAATTTGGAAGAAGCATCGGCGCGATATGTTGCACTAAGAAGGTACTTGCCGCGGAAATCATAATTCAGACGGGCAATGAGGGAGACCTGAGAAGCTTCGCTTTTGCTGTCTCCATTCCTCATTGTTGAAGGCGCTCCCCATGATAGCATCTGGTATCTTTCATCTACCCTGGGATAACTACCGATGGTGTCTCTTGAAGCGTTGAATCCTTCAGTGCCTCTGTAAGTGGTTGTAAAACCACCCATCACTTTCAGGTTATGCTCTTTATTGAATTTTTCTTCGTAAGTCAGGTAATTTTCAGTTTGAGCAATAATTGTTTCGTTCATACTTCTGTTGAGGCTACTGTTCCGGTTTTGTTGCGCACCATCCAGATAATATTGCTCAGTATATCTCTTTTGTTGATTGATCCGTGCATCCACATAGCCGGCTGAGCGATAAATCAACTTGTCGAAAATGGTGAATTCTGTGTACAGATTACCCACCATGCGATAATATTTTTGATGATTATCGTGAGCGCCGATATTCATTCTGGCCACCGGATTTCCGATATTGCTTTGCACTGTTCTGTCAGGCATCATATAAGAACCGTCGTCATTGTACGGTTTGTAGGTAGGCATTGACCATACGGCATTTTGCAGTATGCCGCCATAAGAATTATTGGTTACGTTTTGGAAGGCGTAGCTTAATGCGGCGCTTCCTCCCAGTTTCCACCATTTGAAGATTTTAAAATCATCATTGAAACGGGCAGTTATCCGTTTGTAGTTATCGTCTTTCACAACGCCATCCTGAGTGAAATAACTCAGACTGAAAAAGGCGTTGTTCTTTTCGCTTGCGCTTGAAACGTTCATGGACACACTCGAAATAGGAGCTGTTTGGGTAACTTCGTCCACCCAGTTGCTTCCGAGGCCTTCTATTTGCGGATGCCATTGCGTATAAGTTTTGCCATTATCCAATGCTTCATTTTGAAGGCGCTCGTTGAGTAAAGTCGTAAATTCATTGCCATCAGTCAGTTTCAACATGTCATTATTCATGATTCTCTGGAATCCGGTGTATGCATCGAAAGTGACGTTTGTTTTTCCCTGTTCGCCCTTTTTAGTGGTGATAATGATGATTCCGTTTGCTCCCTGAATTCCGAATATAGATAGTGATGATGCATCTTTCAGTATTTCAACCGAAGTAATATCGGTCGGATTGAGAAAATCAATATTGTCAATTAAAATTCCGTCTACCAGATATTTGGGGTTCGAATTTCTCATGGAAGTGATTCCTCTGATTTTGATTTCGGGAGCCGAACCGGCCGGACCTGCATTGATGACGCTCAAACCGGGAACTTTTCCTTGCAAGCCGGATAGTGCTGATTGTGAAGGGGTTGTTTTGATGTCATCTCCTCTCACTGAAACAATCGAACCGGTAAAGTCTCTTTTTTTTATGGTTCCATAACCGATTGCTACAACTTCGTCGAGCATATGGGCATTGGGTCTCATTACGATATCAATGGTGGTTCTACCGGCGACTTGCACTTCTTCCGTCAGCATTCCCACATAAGAAAAGACCAGATTACCATTGGCAGGAATCGCAATAGAATATTTTCCATTAAGGTCAGTAATTGTTCCCTGAGATATACCTTTTACCAGAACTGAAACTCCGATCAATGGTTCTCCGTCGGTTTTGTCAGTAACGGTTCCGGTTACTGTGATTGTTTGTTGTGCCTGCATTTGCCATATGAAACAAAAGCAAGACAATAAAAGCAGGATGGATTTTTTCATAAAAGTGTGTTTTTATTCATTGTAAGTTAAATCATGAAACAAAAGTAAGTTTTGTTGTTTTTTCTTCAATGAAATTAACTACCACAACAGTACCACACTGATATTTTTTTTGTGAGGTTACCCCCACTTTTTCATCTTATATAAAAATATTTTATTGTAAATCGGAAAGTTATAATGAAATTATTTTAAAAGTCACCTCCTTCTATGAAGGCTGAATGATGATGGGAATTAACTATACTGCTGCTTCTCAAACTCCTTCGGCGTCATTCCAAATTGTTTTTGAAATAACTTAATGAAATAGGAAGAAGAATTGATTCCAACCAGGTGACAAACTTCACCAACCTGATATTTACCGCTCTGTATTAATTCCGCTGCTCTTTTCAGCCGGATCAGCCGGAGAAAATCTGTTGGTGTGAGCTCTGTTAATGCTTTAATTTTACGATGGAGACTGGAACGACTCATGAAAACTGCTTCGGCCAATCGTTCTACATTGAAATTTGAATCTGTGATATTTTCTTGTATAATATCGATCATTTTTTGCATGAACTCTTCGTCTGCTTTGTTCATTCCTATGTTTTGAATCGGTAAAAAAGGTTTACGCATGAAGGCCTCTTTTTCTCTTCTTCGATTATTCAGCAATGTGGTCAGTTGTGTGATGAGATGGTTGAATGTAAACGGTTTTTCCACATAAGCGTCGGCTCCCATTTCCAAACCATGGATTTTGCTGTTCAGGTCATTTTTTGCAGTTAAGAGAACAACAGGGATGTGACTGTATTCCAAATCGGTTTTGATTTTTTTACAGAGTTCAAAACCATCCATGACCGGCATCATCACATCCGTTAGAACAAGGTCGATATTTTTTTCTTCCAATATCTTTATGGCCTCTTCTCCGTTGGTTGCTTTCACTACACCAAAATGTTTCTGTAGATTGTCAGCAATGAAAGTAAGCATCTCTTCGTTATCTTCGACAACTAATATTACTTGTGTATTCTGAGGGTTATTGTATGAATCAGGTTCTTCGATTATATATTCGTCATCAATAATGATCTTTTTTTCTTTGTCATTTTCATTGAGAATTTCTTTTACATTCAAAGGCAATTCTAATGTGAAGTTATTCAGATCATCAGTATCATCGAACAACAAGGAACCATGATGTAATTCTGTTAAGGAACGAGCTAAAGACAATCCGATACCGGAACCCGGATTCATACTTTTTGTATTATTTACCTGATAAAACGGATCGAAAATTTTTTCACTTAATTCTGTGGGTATTAATTCACCATCATTAATGATTTTAATAGATAATGAAGTGTCATTTGATGACAACTGTAACGAAATGAAATTATCGGAATACTTCAATGCATTTGTCAACATATTATTGATGATTTTTGAAAAGGCTTCTTTGTCAAGAAATGCATATATATCATTAGCAGAGTCGATTGACAAGTTCATGCTCTTGCCTTGGCGAACAACCGATGGTTCAAAGTAAGAACAAGTATCTCTGAGCAATTCGGAAACATTCAGTTTTACGGGATTTAATAAAAATTTGTTGCTGTCGACTTTCCTGAAATCCAATAGTTGATTCACCAAATGTAATAGTTCAGATGCATTGCGGCTCATTATCTTGAGATTCTTTTGGATTTCAGGATCTTCTATCTTCATTTCTTTCATTGATTCCAGTGGCCCGTTGATCAGCGTGATAGGAGTTCGTATCTCGTGAGCGATATTGGTAAAAAATTCAACTTTGGCACTGTATAATTCTTTTTCTTTTTCTGTTTCGAATAATTGCTGTTTTTGGGCTTGTCTTCTTTCGATTCTTCTTTGGTAACGGCTGAAATAGAAGTAAATGATCGAAATCAGCAATATCGAGTAAAAAATAATCGCCGGATTGGAAAACCACCAGGGCGGAAGTATTTCTATTTCAACTAATGTCCCGGTTTCATTCCACACGCCGTCGTTATTGGCTCCTTTTACTCTGAATGTATATTTCCCCGGAGGAAGTTTCGCGTAAGAGACGCTATGATTATTACTGGTGTAGATCCATTCTTTATCTATATTATCCATCCTGTAAGCATACCTGTTTGCTTCCGGAGCAGTATAACTCAGCGCAACAAAATCAAAACCGATGTTGGATTGATTGTGTTTTAAGGTGATTTTTTTTGTGTATAAAAGGCTTTTTTTCAAAGGAGAACCGGCAGAGTCAAGTCCGACTTCTTTATTAAATATGGTGAATTTTGTTATATAGACCGGAGGTATAAATTTGTTCTCTTCAAATTCACCGGGATTAAATGCTACCAGACCGTTTAAACTTCCGAAATAAAGTTTTCCGGTATTTGAAACCAATGCAGATTTATAATTAAACTGATTACCTAATAATCCGTCTTTCTGGGTAAAAATCTTAATTTCCTTACTGTCAGGATTAAATCGTACCAATCCGTTGTTTGTTCCAAACCAAAGATTATTATCTCTATCTTCTACTATCTTGTAAACCATATCATCGGGTAGCCCGTCTTTGATAGAAAATGAGGTGAAATTGTTGGATGCTTTGTTGAACCTGCAAATTCCTCCCCGGTCAGTTGAAAGCCAGATCTCTCCTTTGCTGGTTTCCGTGATGTTGCTTACGGAGTTGGAACTTAACGAATTCGGATTGTTTATTTCATTTAAAAAATGATCTGTTTTATTCGATTGCTGATTATATTTAAACACGCCGTTTCCCATCGTTGCTACCCAGATATTGCCTTCCGAATCTTCCTGGATATCATAGATATAACTAAGTCCGAATTGATTGGCCCGCGTAAATTTCCGTTCATTTTTATCACCGTAAAATACGCCCCATCCGTTGCCGAACCACACCTTCCCGTACCGGTCTTCACAAAATGCGTAGATGCTGGTTTCGTCTATTTGCAAATCTTCTCCGGGATAATGTCGTATATTGAAATTTGAAAGATTGATGATATCCAATCCATTTTTGAAAAATCCGATCCAGGCTTCTTTTTTATCAAGTAAGATGCCCAATATCATCTTGTTGTTGTTCAAACTCAATCCTTCTTTTTTCCCGATTCTGCGAAATGAGTTGATCTGGGGATTGAATATATTTAATCCGCCATCTTCCGTACCAATCCAGATATTTCCGTCGGAATCTTCTTTTATTTCCCGTATTCTTCTGCTGCTGATAGAATTATCATTACTGAGAGGGATGTGTCGTTCGAATTTAATTCCTCTGTTTGCTAAATAATTGGCTCCGCCAAAAAGAGTTCCTATCCAGACTCCTCCTTCTTTATCTTTATAGAGACTTTCTACCACGTTATTTGAGAGGGAATAAGTGTACATAGGGTCTTCATGAATATGCACAGTTGTATTTTTTAGTTCGTTAATGATGTACAATCCGGCTTGCGTTCCTACCCACAACTCATCTTCATGTTTCATGAGTTTACGGATAATTTTATAATGAACTTCCGGGGCATTTACATCTGAAATAATATTTTTTCGCTTGTGAAATTTGATCAGTTTTCCTTCGTGAATTCCCAGATAAAGATCATCGCCATGTTCGCACATGGTGTAAATATTTTGATTTTTCAGAGAACTTCCGTTTTTATCTCCCAGGTATTGGATAAATGTGTTGTGTTGCTTATCGTATAAATGCACACCTCCACCGTTGGTGCCAATCCACACCATACCGTTTTGTTCGATACAAATGCACTGGGGGTTTCCCTGATTGGGTCGTTGGGTATTTCCTATCAGGTAACAGTGTAATTTGGCCGATGGAACATGGTATTTGAAAATGCCTTGATTGGGTACCACGATCCAGATATTTTGATCGCAATCTTCTACAATGTCAGAGATCCAATCATTGATTATTGTATTATTTTCAGCAGAAACATCGAAAAAAGAAAAAGATTCGGTTATAGGATCGAATTTGAAAACGCCTTTATCTGTGCCGATCCATAATTGTTTGAGTTTATCTTCGAATAGTGTAGAAATATTGTTGTTCCCTCTTTGTTTGACTGAATCATAACAATCAAAAATTTTCATGGAGGTGCCGTCATAACGGTTTAACCGGTTACGGGTTCCAAACCACATAAAGCCGTAACTATCCTGAATGATGGCTTTAACGTTGTTTTGAGACAATCCCAAAGAGCCGTCTATTCTTGAAAAATAATAATTGAGGTTGTTATTATCTGCTTCGGAATCAGATGGAAAAATAAAGGATAGAGAAACTAGTAATAAAAAAAAATAATTTTTCATGGTTATTTTCAAGAAATATTAGACTTATGTTGCTTGCAAAAATAATGATTATTGAGGGAATAAATGTTTCAAAAAATAATACATCGGTTGAAATTTGGGTCTTATATTTGTTGGAAACAGTTTTTAGGAAGAATTTGTTTGAATTTTCAAATAGTGACCGATGTGAAGGAGGTGAATGGTGAAGGTCGCTTCGCTACCTTGTGAACTCGCTTCACTCATTGTGAAGAGGCGACAAACACAATTCACCCTTCACAAGCAGGGCTGTTAAGTTCTTTTTTGTCCCGAAGGGACTGAATATGAATAACCCCGGGTGAAACCCGTGGAATGTTGAATAACGTTTATCAAGGTCGGTGAATAACGCTTATCAAGGTCGGTGAATAACGCTTATCAAGGCCGTTGAATAACGCTTATCAAGGTCGGTGAATAACGCTTATCAAGGCCGTTGAATAACGGGAGGAAGGGCCGTTGAATAACGGGATGAAGGGCCGTTGAATAACGGGATGTCTCAAAAAAGAGAAACAGAACACAGATGACGCGGATTAAACGGATTTTAAAGGCTATATATTCATAAAGTTTGTAGGTTAGATCGCTTCGCGATCTTGGTCATCGTGCGTAAGCCACCCTATGGACTTTTAAGACAGACTTAAAGCAGGATAAAAAAAGCTCCCGCCACCCAAACCAATGAGTGACGGGATGATTATGTTCTACAAACCTGGGGGCTTGTTTTTAGCTTCGAGGCGAAAGGCAAAAGGTACAAGGCGAAAGAAATCGTGCGCAAGCCACCTTTAGCCTTTGCCCCCAAAAGTGTACTTTATGTTAAATTGAGAAATTGTTAATCACTCCAGACACAACGTACATGCGGGTTACCCGTCTTATTGGAGTAGCCCGAGCCACTACCGTTGAAACCCCAACACCAGGCACGCGTAGTACTAACCTCCGTACTACTCCAATAGGGGGTCGAGGTGGGAGCTCCTGATTTACCTTGCATATTGGCTGATTCACCCAGGGTGGGCAGGCGCCAACCACTACCTTTAGCAGCACAAGTTGCATTGGCATTAGCCCAGTTCATTTCAGGTTCATCATTGGTGGCCACATAGAGCGTTTTTCCGGTTGCGGTAAACTGATCCAAGATGGTAGCAATACTGGATCCATCAGGGAATGTACTTGTTGGAACATACCCTGCCATTTTCTGCACATAGACCCCGTTGGCAATAGCAAAGGTATTGGCAGGCCCCGGGCTATTGACCGTTACCGCTGTTGCCGATGATCGTTCCGCACTGCTGCCACAAGCATTCACCGCTTTTACCTTGATTGTTCCTGCTGTATAAGTACCGATGGCAGATCCGGTGATCGTAATACTATTGATAGTTGAACTTCCTGTCAATCCGCCGGGTAATGTCCAAGTATAGGATGTGGCACCGCTGACAGCTGTAACACTGGCTGTGAATGTGCCGTTCAGGCTAACCGTTGTCGCACTTAGGTTGATTGCGCCCGGTTGTGCCGGAGCTACTGTACAGTTATTGACCGTGATTGTTCCCGCACCTGCTTTGGCCGCGCTTGAACCGCAGGCATTGTTGGCTGTCACCGTAATACCCGACGCAGCAATCGAACCTGCCATGTTTGCAGTGATCGTGATACTGTTGGTTGTGGATGTACCTGTCAATCCTGAAGGCAATGCCCAAGTATAGGATGTAGCTCCGCTGACTGCTGTAACACTGGCGATGAAGGTTCCGTTCAGGTTAACTGTTGTTGCACTCAAGCTGATTGTTCCCGGAGTGGCAGGAGCTGCCGAACATGGGTTGACCGTAATTGTTCCCGCACCTGCTTTGGCTGCGCTTGAGCCACAGGCATTGTTGGCAGTTACGGTAATACCCGATGCAGCAATTGAACCTGCCGTGTTTGCAGTGATTGTGATGCTGTTGGTTGTGGATGTACCTGTCAATCCTGAAGGCAAAGTCCAGGTATAGGATGTGGTGCTGGAAACTGCGGTAACCGAAGCGGTGAATGTACCGTTCTGGTTAACTGTTGTCGCACTCAATGTAATGGTGCCCGGAGTGGCAGGAGCTACCGAACATGGGTTGACTGTGATTGCTGTTGCAGATGATCGTTCCGCACTGCTGCCCCCACTGTTAACTGCTTTTACTTTAATCGATCCTGCCGGATAAGTACCGGCTATAGCTCCCGTGATCGCAATAGTATTTGTGGAAGATGTTCCGGTCAAACCATTTGGTAATGTCCATACATATGAAGTGGCATTCGGATCGGCCGGTACGCTCAAGATAACTGTACCTCCCAGACTAATGGTTGAAGGAGTGATTGTGATAGTACCGGGAGTTGCCGGTGGTTCAGGCAGTGTCAGGCCCGAACCCACGCTTTTCCAATCGTTACCATCCCAGACGTAAACGCCTTCACCGGTAGAAGTGTTGGTATTATAGACAATCATCCCTTTCAGGTCGGCATTCGTATCCTGGCTTTGAACTGATGCATCGCTAAAATCTGCCGGGATTTTAGACAAATCGGTAATGCTTACATTGGGTAGCAACAGGCCGCCCACAAAAGTCGATTTCAAGTCCAGCAGCGTTCCGGTCCTGGGAGTGTTGTTTTCACCGATGCGTACCTGTGCGTTCAGGGTTGTTCCCGCACAAAACAGGGCAAGGAACAGGGAAATAAAAATTTTCGTTGTTTTCATCTATTTTTAAGTTATAAATTATACGTTTTAAGTTTTATCTTTTAGTTTTTCTCCGTGCACCGCGTACCGTGCACCGTGCACCCGCGAGCGCAGCAAGCAACAGCACTCCTTCGCCAAGGGGAACTCCCTCTTCCCCCTCACCGGGAGGAGGTGGCAAGTCAGGTTCTCCCCGCAGGATAGAGGGAGCGTATGGCGTTGAAGAAGACTCTTCGTTTTCTTCCTGGGTTCCGTAGAGCCCTTGGGCATGCACATCAGGCAGTAGGCATGCCCAGAGAAGAATAAAAAGCAAATAAATCGTTTTTTTCATTTTTATATGTTTGAATTTGTTTCTTTTCAAGAAGTTAATAAAATTCCACATCTTTGACATTGAGCCTTCCGTTGTTTTCCAGATAACCCAATGTGCTAAGTATCTCGATATTGATATTGTCTGCCGGCCGGGTTTTTACCGAAGATCCCTGCAGGATGTGTACATGACTGTCAGACTGAGGCAGTTTTCCTGACTGCCAACTCGATGGACTGTTCCAATCCAATGGAGCCGATGAGAGTTTCGGGATATCCGCACCATAAACCCGGAGCACAAAACGATCGGAATATTTACCCTTGGCCGCCGGTAATGTGAAAGAATAGTCCGCAGTCAAAATATTGACCCACTCTGATTCCGGTTTTTCCTTGTCGATAAACTGAACCACCTTCATCGCATCCTGCCGGGTGATAACTCCCAAAGTAACCGTGTAAGGCTCTGTGGCTACCGTCCTGACCACCAGCTCCAACCTGAAGTCTACATAAAAGTTGCTGTAGGGTTTGTATTTCATGAACAGCTCGTCGCCATTGTCATCGGCCACGATGTAGGCATTGAAAGCCCCGCTTCCCAGATTCTTGACGGCATCACCCTGGGCGTAATTGCAACCGGCTGACATCGAATTGTCCATGCCGACGCCGATGCGCTCTTTGATGGCTCCCGACTTGATGAAAAATGTGAAGATGTCCAGCTCCCCCTGACCTTTGTAGGGTGGATGGGCGTAAGAGCTTACTCCCAGGAGCAGCAGCAAGGTGGAAACAATATACCTGAGTTTCATCGGTTAATGATTTTTACAGTTTTGTTTACACTGCCGCTTACCTTGACAATCAGGCTGGCTGCCGCCGGGTTCAGGCCGGCGCTGAAGTCTGTGTCACGGGCTGTTGCCGAAAGCAATAAACGGCCCGTTACATCGTAAACCAGGACCTTGTCCCCCTGCTGGATGTTCCTGACATGGAGCCTGCTGTTTGCTGCGTAGACAACAACATCCCCGCCTGCTATCTCCTCGATAGATGTCGGCATCCGGTTCAATTCCAGTGTGAAACGCTCGGCCGAGTTCAAACGGCCGGCACTGAAAGTATATGTATCCCTCAACAGGTTGGTACGGGTGCCGCTTTCCTTATCGTACAATACCACCGATTGATAATAACCATTGGCGTAATCCTTCATCGAAACCGTGTAATCTGCTGAATCCGGAGTCCTGACGCCCAAAGCGACCTGCCGGCAGGATGTTTTGGGCAGCATCGTGATACACATTTCGTCCTGGTCCTTCATAGCCCAAAACTGGGGAGAAGGTGAATCATCCGGGGCGAACATCTTGGCGGCATCCTCGTTGTAATCAATTTGCTCCTTCAGCTTGTCTCCGCTTACAATACGGACCCGGTCCATGTATTTACCCGTGGATAAATGCAAACTGATGATATCGTATTCATTTTCGCTGGCCGAACGCAGGTTGACCGGGTCGATCAGATCACCGCCAACATCGAAAACAACAGGAGATATACTGGTGCCGTTCACGTTGAATACTACGGATTTCCCGCTGGCCGATTCATGAGTGAAAAACGGGGTGTAGGGAGATATAACGGCCTGGTCACCCAATGAAAACTTGATCTCCTGGTAATTGTTGATCGTACGGTCAAAATAATACAGGGTACGGCTGTAATTCGAGGTACTGCTTTGTGACATATCGTAATTCGAGGTGTTCAAACCGCCGGCAAAGTTCCAGCCCCAACTTTTGGAGGTAGTTCCCACGCCATCGTAATGGTAATAAGCCAGGTTGACTGCCTTGTCGGAGGTGGAAAACAGGTTGCTGATATCTGCCGCCGGAAAAATGACCTCCCGGTTGGCAACGGCCGCATCCAGGGCGAACAGGTAGCCTTTACCCGGCTGAAGGATGCTCCCGGACGTAACCTTGATCCATTGCTCGGGATTACCCGTTCGGGCGCGGGTATCGCCGTCGTACTGGCGAACATAAAAATCCGTCCCGTAAACCAATGCCGGGGTGCCTGCCGCCGCTGACTTGATATCAGACAGGTTCACCGGATAGGGAAAAGACAGGTAATAATAACGGGTACCGGAAAATGTTTTGTGCAACTGCACATTAGAGGACGGCATCCCGCTGGTAACTACGGTTGACTTGTTGGCCAGCAAGCCGTCGGTCACATCGTTGGATTTGAGGATTAAACGGCTGGAAAGCGTCAATGTTCCATTGTTCAGGATAACCCCCGTGCCACTGGTGGGAGTACTGGCATTAACGCTCATTTCTCCCTGAACATACATCGGGCCGGTGTTGTTCATCTTACCGCTGACCACGACCGGGGCCTGTGCAAGCACGGGCAAGGCTGCCGTCAACAGCAGTGAGGATAGAATTGTTGTTTTCATTTTCATAAGCACTTATTTGAATTAATAATTAATAATTAATAATGGTGAACGGGGAATGATGAATGAATAATGAAGAATGAATAATTATAAAGCGCGAAGAAGCATTATTAATTATTAATTATTAATTATTCATTAAAAAGAAAGGGTTCCAGCGCAGAACGGCCCCCTAATTGGCCTTCCCCCGTTTGCCCGGACTCTGATTGTTTTGTAAAAAAGGAAAAAACCGGGTACAAGGTTGTCTGCGCAGGCGATCCCTTCAGCCTGTTTCACAACAGGAAAGCTCCTTGTTGTCAGAAGTTTGTTGCATATGTTTTTGAAATTGTCCTCACCTGATGCGGGCTACACTCTTTTAAGGGAAGAGTCTGCGCCGGAAACCAGGCAAGCGGTTGTTTTACTTTGTTTCCTTTCAATGATTGCCGGGGCATTCATTTTATCTCTTAAACCAAATAGATGAGAAAATAATCAATTCCTTTTATGCTAAGGGTTGCTTATCCAATCATTTAGGGTCTGTTGTTTTTTTCTGTCACTTGCTTAGAAGCGGATACGAAAAACACATTCTTTAATTCATTGGAAAACAACATATTGAAACGCATTGAAAATTCCACACGGGCAACTTGCCGGGGATTGGTCGAACTTTTTTGACAGGGAATCTTAAGCCTTTGACTCAAAGGGAGGTTTATACGGACCGCAGGGAGGATAAACGTTAAATATTCGTCGAATA
>JAVBLQ010000031.1:0-57256 GCA_031553435.1 Bacteroidales bacterium
CACACCCACCCACACCCCCCACCTACCCGACCCCCCAACCCCGAGAGAGTCGCCCCCTCTACTGCTTGATAGTCGTACCCACAAGTGCTTGATAGTCGAACCCACAAGTGCTTGATAGTCGAACCCACAAGTGCTTGATAGTCGAACCCACAAGTGCTTGATAGCCTGACCCACAAGTGCTTGATAGCCGGTCTAAAAATTAGATTTTAAGCATTCACCTTAAACACTCATTCTTTTATCAATTTCAACGGACAAGCAGCTTTATCCGTTGAAACTTGTACCAAATATACTCCATGAGCGAAGTCATTTATATTGAAATGATTGGTGTTGCTGAATTCTCTTTTTTTGTTGCCCGATAAATCGAAGATTTGTATCAATTGTATATTTTCCGATTCATTACACCAGATATGACAATCTCCATTGGTGGGATTGGGATATATATAGGGCATGTCCTTTCCATGATAAGTCAATGAGGGTAATCCGGTTCCGGTTCCGCTTATTGTATATTCCACAAATAACCCGGCATCGATATATTGTCCGCCACCGGTTTGTTTGCATTTGATAGCAATCACATTGTTGCCATTGGCGCGAAGGGCAGCCTTGGCTCCGGCTGAAACATCGACTGTTTTATAGTTGGAAATATACCCTGTGGCGCTGAAAGCCAGTACGCCATTGATATACACTTCACAGTCTTCATCGTAATAAATCGTCAGGCGGAGATTGTTTCTCTGTTCATCGGTAATATCGTTCAGGCGGAATGACTTGCGCAGATAAATCGCGGAGGTATTCCATGTTGTATTCACTGTAGATTTATTGTCGTAAGTTGTATTCGGTACATTTCCCGCGCCGAATCCGCTGATGCCCGAAAGCCATGCGTTGTCGTTGAATCCCAGTATATTCCAATCGGAAGCAGGGGCAGAGGTCGTGTATTTCCAGGAAGTATTTTTTCCTCTTAATGCTGATGGTACTAATTCAAGAGACGAACTGTTGATAACGTGTTCGATGGTCTTTTTTATAGCGGCTTTCTGGGTTTCGTTTACTTTCACCACTTTCCGGTCGTAAGTAATCAGCCCGTTCACTTCTTCTTCCAAATCGGTTAACTGGGTATATACAGCTGCTCCCAGCCCGTCGGCGCGCAAAGGCATCAACATGTCCTGAAAACTGTTGAATAAATCTTTCAGTTCTTCTCCGTTATTTACGGACACATAGACCATCCCGCTGTTTTTCCATACATGATCTTTTACTACCAATGTGATTCCGCCGTATTCTCCGCAAACTGAAACACGGTTGGATGTGGGATTGGGGAACATGCCGGGGCGCGGATAACTGTGCATGTCGGCCACTTCTCCAATGTTGTCGAAAATAATCCAACCGCTGGCTGAATTGATGACTCGTGTCTTATCCAGGTTGCGGACAGCATTATACGCATTTCTTGTGTGTGCGTCATTGCTTCCGTATTGACCGAATCCTTCGTTGAAAACGATCCAGGAAACAATGGCCGGATGATTTTTTAAGCTGTTAATCACATTTTTTGATTCGCGGATAAAATTATCTTTCACCCAGGTATCGTCGCCCAGCAGGTTTTGGTTGGAACCGGCATTCACCATGTCCTGCCATACCATCATTCCTAAGCGGTCGCAATGATAATACCAGCGGGCAGGTTCTACTTTGATGTGTTTGCGTATCATGTTGAATCCAAAAGATTTGGCTTGTTCAATGTCATAAATCAAGGCTTCGTCACTGGGAGCAGTATGCAGTCCGTCGGGCCAGTATCCCTGATCTAGTGGGCCTTGCATGAAAACAGGTTTGTTGTTCAACATAAAACAAGCTTTGCCATCTACTTGTCCCACACTGATTTTCCGCATTCCTGAGTAGCTTTTTACCAAATCGGCCGTTTGTCCGTTTGATTTTTTCAGTTCCATTTCCACATCATAAAGAAACGGAGTATCCGGCGTCCAGAGTTTAGGGGAAGCGATAGACAGGTTGATGTTGCTGTTTGCTTGTCCTTCTCCTTCGGCAATCAGGTTACCCTGGTCGTACATACGGATGGCGACACGGCAATCGGCGGCATTTTCGGCTTCCACATTGAACGTTGCCTGATTGGTATCTATATTGGGGGTAATTTTGAAATTATTGATGTAGTTTTCGTTAACTCCTTCCAGCCAAACGGTTTGCCATATTCCGGACGAAGGGGTATAGAATATACCACCGGAATTGATTTTTTGTTTGCCCACAGGTTGTCCGCCGGCATCACTCGGATCCATGAATTGCACTCGTATTTCTTGTTTTTCACGGGAGATAAGGAATGGGGTGATATCGAAATAGAATGGGTCGTATCCGCCTTCGTGTTCACCTGCCAACTCCCCATTGATATATACTTCGCATTTCCAGTCGACTGCGCCGAAATGCAGTAACAGTTTCTTGTTCTTCATGGATTCCGGCACTGTGAAATACCTTTGATATATATAGGTTTTGTAAGGCCTTTCCTGATGATCGGTCAGCATCACACCCGACAGTGCTGATTCGATAGGAAACGGAACCAATATTTCCCTGTCGAAAACCTGGTTGTATCGGTATCTTCCCATTCCTATACTTTCGGCAAAGTCCCAAATGCCATTCAGATTCATCCAGTTGTCGCGAACCATTTGGGGACGGGGATATTCTCCAAGCACATTTTCCGGATCTATGGTATCGTACCAAGGCGTGGTAATAGAAGATTTCTTTTTTGACCATCCGAGTTTCGAAATGATCCAGGGGCTCTTATCCTTTCCGAATAATTGCCATTGTAATAGTTGCAAATTGGAGCTGCCGTTTGTTGCTTCCATTCGGATACGGAAAGCCTGATAATTATGGTTGTTGGTATTTGTTACTTTGAATTTCATTTCTGCTAAACGACAGGGAAATACAAAATCGTTGACCTGATGTATTACTTCCCAGTGACTATCAAAGAATCCTTCCACTTTCCATGATTTCGGATCGCGGTCTAAAGCATCGGCACAGGAAGTTAATGTATAATATTCCAATGATTTTGAGTATTCGGTTTCGGTGGTAATGATGAATGAGCCGGAAGATTGAGCATAATATTTAGTTGAGATGTTGCGGTCGAACAGGTTAATATATGTAGAACCATTTGCTCCTTTGGGATTTGCGCTGGTGTAAGTTTCGGAAGAAAGTCCGGTCATTAAATCGTTAGAGAAAGCTTTTCCATCTTCAGAATAAGAAATCCCGAACAATTGCAGTTCGGCGATTGTCACATGAGTAGTTCCCGTAGCTGTCAGTCGATAATAACGGGCTGTGTTGTTTCCTGCATCCATTACATTGCGGGAAATATGGAATGTAGAAGAGTGTTCATTTTTAACTATATCGGTAGGTGTAACGGTTTTCCACTGGGATTTATTGGTTGATGACTCAATAGTCCATTGACAGACATCCTGACTGCTGCCTTGTCCTGCTGATAATAAATATCCTGTTAATAGTACCGGACGTTTGTAATCTATTACAATAGAAGTAGCGGTTTTTCCTGAAATAGTATAAATAGTATTATAGTTATTGTCCGTCAGATTATTTAATGTTGAGTTGGGGTCTGCGGCGATGATTTCCGCGTCATCTGTAAAATCATAAGGATAAACATTTTCTTCAATTGACAGATCGGATTTTCTGATCATGAACTTATCTAAATTCGGACCGTATTCTTTAACCGGTTTGATAGTGATTTTATTCACACCTTTGTCAAAATGAAGATATGCTGATTTTGTTTTTGTCGGAGGTTTATTCCAGTCGGCCGAACTTTCCGAGAAAGTTACAATGACCGGATCATAGTTGTTTACTGTTATGGAAAGGGGTCTTCCGGCATCTCCTAGATAGCAGATGTCAAATTTGTAAACGCCTGTTTTGTCTATTTGTACATTATAATCAAGGGAGGAGCCTGATTTGAAGTTTTCCAGGTATTTTTCTCCCGCCGGCCAACTGTTATTGGTACTGATCACGGGGCCATTTCCAACAATAGTTGCATTTTCTGCTTCTAAAACGATTGGAAGTTGTTGTGCTTTGGAAATAGTAGTATATACTAAAAACTGGAGTAAAAAAAGGAAAAAGAGGGAATGTTTTTTCATTGGTTTTAAACTAAAATGATTTGAAACAAAAATAGGCAAAAAGAGTTAACGCTTTACAGGGTGGTTTATGAAAAACAAAGAAAAAAAGGATCATATTTGTCTTATTTGGTATGCTGTTTTACCACATGGCAAAATTGCTCTTGCATATATGCTCCTTTAGAACTAATTTCAAGTTCCGTTAAATCATTTTCAGAAAAAATCATGAAGAACAAAATTGTATTACTGTTTTTTTTAATCATTACAGTTTCGTTACAATCCCAGGAAAAAACATTGTCATTTATTTCCAACTCCCATTTGGATACGCAATGGAATTGGGATGTGAAAACAACCATCGATGAGTACATCCTCAATACCATGACTCAGAACTTTTCTTTGTTTGATAAATATCCGGGGTTTCAGTTCAATTTTGAATCAGCCATTCATTATATGTGGATGAAAGAATATTATCCTTCGGAATATGCCCGTTTGAAAGGATATATACAAAGCGGTCGCTGGCATATCAGCGGAGGCGCTATCAATGCCAATGATGTGATGGTTCCCTCGGCCGAGTCTGTCATCCGTAATTTTTTATATGGTCAAAGTTATTATAAAAAGGAGTTCGGAATCAAAGGAGGCACTGATATCATGCTTCCTGATTGTTTCGGATTCCCTTATTCGTTGCCCACATTGGGGAAACATTGTGGTATGACCGGTTTTCATACTCAGAAATTATCCTGGGGATCGGCTTATGATTATAACAGCCTGGCTCCCTTCGGAATATGGAAAGGTGTTGATGGTTCGGAATTATATGCGGTCTTTAAGGGAGAACCTTATGATGAGCATGATAAGTACAACAAAGACATGTCAAAAGATCAGGATATTCTGAATGTTATAAATGATAATTTTTCCAGGTATGGAATTTATTCGGCTTTCCGTTATGTAGGTCCCAGAAGTGACAGGGGAGGAGGTCTTCAGGATAATCCGAACTCCGATAAAGAAAATACTCCTTACTGGTTACAGAAGAGTATGGATTCCGATGGTCCCGTTACTGTAAAAATGGAAACCCCGGCTCAGTTTTTTGAACGCCTGGCTCAAAACCGCAATAGCAAATATTTTGTATGGGATAACGAGTTGCCCATGTCTGTGCATGGTACGGGCTGTTATACTTCCCAGACTATTATGAAATACTGGAACCGCAAGAATGAATTATTAGCAGATGCCACTGAAAAAACGGCTGTCATGTCGGATTGGCTTGGCGGATTGAACTATCCGTCGGATATTATCCACGATTCATGGACCCGTTTGCTTTGGCATCAGTTTCATGATGATCTCACCGGTACTTCGATTCCGGGCGCATATAATTTTTCGTATAATGATGAAGTGCTGGTAAACCAGGATTTGTCTAAAACGCTTCTCAATTCGGTGGGAGCAGTGGCCAAACAAATGAATACTCAGGTGGAAGGAATTCCTTTGGTGGTTTATAATCCATTGTCGATTGACCGGGTGGATGCAGTGGAAACTTCTGTTGTTGTCGACTCGGAACCTCAGGGAATCCGGGTGTTGGATGGAGCTAATCAGGAAGTGCTGTCGCAAATCCTCAATTATAATTCGAAAACAGGAGAGTTGTCCTTTATATTTCAGGCTACGGTTCCGTCTTTAGGTTATGCCGCTTATGAGTTGCGTTTGAATGAAGCCGGCAGTCTTCCTTCTTCCTTGTCCGTATCCCAAAACCTGTTGGAAAATGAATCTTACCAGGTAGCATTGAATAGTAAAGGGGATGTTGCTTCTATTTATGATAAAAAGAATGCAAAAGAGCTTTTGTTGAGTGCGATCCGTTTGGCTATGTTTGATGACCGGTCAGAAACTTTTCCCTCCTGGGAAATCATGTGGAACAATGTCAATACCGATCCGGCAGCATATGTCGATGAGAATGTGGATGTTTCTGTTGCCGAAAATGGTCCTTTACGCGTAAGTCTTAGAATCAGCAGAACTAAAAAAGGGTCGGAATTCGTACAGTATATCCGCTTGATGCCTTCCGCCATCAGTGACCGCATTGATTTTGTAAATGAAGTCAATTGGCAAACCCGGGGTACTTTACTTAAGGCTATTTTCCCATTGAGGTCAACTAATCCGAAAGCAACTTATGATTTGTCGGTCGGGGCTATTGAGAGAGGACTTAACAACTCGAAACTGTATGAAGTGGCAGGCCACCAATGGGCAGATCAAACCCATACAGATGGTACCTATGGCATTTCGATCCTCAATGATTGCAAGTATGGATGGGATAAGCCTAATAATGCGACTTTACGTCTGAGTTTAATCCATACTCCTGCAGTTCGGGCCGTTAATCCGGATTATGCCCATCAAAAAGATCAGGATTTAGGTTTGAATAAATTCACTTATTCTTTTTACAGGCATACCGGTTCGTGGAATGAAACCACCCAGTGGGAAGCTTCCCGATTGAACCAGCCGTTACTTGCCTTTCAAACTCCGAAACATGCCGGAGATTTAGGAAAATCGTATGGATTTGCTTCTTTGAATACAAATAAGGTGTCGATAAAAGCGTTGAAAAAAGCCGAAGATTCGGATGAGATAATCGTCAGAGTATATGAATTGACCGGAAAAAATCAGGATGATGTAAAAATTACTTTTCCTGCGAATATTGTTGCCGCCCATGAAGTAAACGGAATTGAGGAAAATATAGGAGGGGCCTCTTATTCCGGAAATACCTTGTCATTCAATATAAGTAAATTCCAGCCGAAAACGTTTGCCATACAATTAGCAAAACCTTCTGCTTCTATTGAGGATAACAACCCGTCGTCTGTTAAAGTCAATTTGGATTATAATATAGATGTGATGAGTTATGATTCCCGGAAAAACAACGCCACTTCAGGGGTAACATACGCTTATCCGGCGGAATTGCTTTCAGACATACTCACTGTCGATGGTGTAGACTTTACGATTGGAAACCGGACGGATGGAAATCGCAATGCCTTGTATTGCAACGGACAAACGATCACATTGCCTGCTAGTCAGAATACAAAGAAAATTTACATTCTCGCTGCAAGTAAAAACGAGAAAGGATCAGAAGCCGGTTTTGTTGTCGATGGAGCTACTCATACATTGAAAATTCCATACTATGCAGGAAATATGGGAACCTGGGAAAGTGAATATAATCAGGGAACAGAATATCGTATCGAAAATGTGGCATTCACAGCTTCCCACCGGCACGATGTGAGTGGAAACAGAAACAACTCGTACAATTTTATGTACATGTATAAATATTGTATTGCTACTAATGGAAATCCCACTAATCTGGTGTTGCCAACTAACAGGGATATTTATGTATTTGCCGTTTCCTTGTCTGACAATGAAAATGATGATATAATTCCGGCTTCGGCAATTTCCTCACTACCCGAAAAGGATGATAATATAATTCCGGATCTTTGCAGTATGAAATTAATTCCGGGTTCGGTCAAAGCGTCCCATTGGAACGGAAGCAATGAAGGGCCAGACAAAGCGATCGATAATAATCTGACTACCAAGTGGTGTGTAACAAACAACAGCACCCCATATCTGGAGCTTACTTTTAACGAACCGGTCGAAATTTGTCGTTGGTTTGTGATGAATGCAGGTATCGAGAGCTTCAACTCCATTACTTCAGCTTTCCGTTTGCAACGTTATGAGAATAACCAGTGGATTGATGTCGATGTTGTTGAAAACAATACTATCAATAAAGTGACTCGCGATGTTGAGCCTTTCACTACCAGCCGCGTACGTTTGCAGATAAACAAGGGTGAGCAAAATGGCAATACTACCCGTATCCTTGAATTTGCCGTGTTTGGAAAAGATAAGTCCACCTCTATTCAACAGCATCAATCTACCAAAGGGGAATTTTATGTGACAGGAAATTATCCGAATCCATTCAGTCAGAAAACAACAATCAATTGTATTGTACCGGATAATATTACAGAATTGAATTTGCAGGTATATGATTTATCAGGAAAGCTGGTTGATTCAAAAGTCTATCAGGTAATGCCACAAGGAGGGATGGTACAAATAGACTGGGATAGAAAGTCGCTTGCTGAAGGAATTTACTTTTATTCTGTTTCTGCAATAAATAATGGAAAAAAACTTCGTTCCAAAGACAATAAAATGGCAATCGGCCCATTATATTGAAAACCGGAAGTAAATTCTAATGAAAAAACGAATACTATTTATACTGATCAATATTATTATTTGTCGGGCCTTGTCAGCTTCATTTTCTTTAATGAATGTTGAAAATCTGAATAACCAGATTTCAAACCGGGCAATACTTTGTATGCATCAGGATTCTTATGGATTTATGTGGTTTGGAACCTATGACGGATTAAACCTGTACAACGGGAAAGAAGTCGTTACATTTCGTTATGAGTCTGACAATCCGCATTCTTTATTAGGCAATACAATCCACCGGATATTCTCGGCAGGAAATTCTCATTTATGGATTGCAACGCAATTAGGATTGAATAAATTCTCATTGAAAGACCAGCAAGTTGATGAATCTTATCCGGAATACAGGAGAGCCGACTTGTTAGCGGCCGATAGTAATGGAAATACATGGTTGATTCACAGAGACAATCATATTTCATATTATGACATCCGGGTAAGAAGATTTGAGGAAATTCCTTTGAAAGGTAATATTATCGGGGATATGCGGTCTTTCTTTTTTGATAAACAAGAGCGTTTATGCATTGTAAAAAAAGATGGAATGTTGCAATATCTTTCTCTGAAAGAAAAAGGAAAAAGTTCATATTCCTTATCGACAAACGAAATAAAATTTCACAATAAAGCGATTAATCAGGTTTTTTACGAAAGAGACCTGGTCTATTTTATCGATGAAGACATGAACCTGTTCTTTTACGATAACATCACCCAACAAAAAATATTATTACGCAATATTTCGGGTATTATCAATAAATACGGAATTATTGCCTCCCTGAGTTCTTTTCAGAATGAGATATACCTCGCTTTTATGCATAGTGGCTTGGTGAAGATAGATGTTTCCAATGGCAACGAACCGGAATTCATCAATATGACCATTGGTGTTTTTGGCCTGTTGAGAGATCGTTTTCAGGATGTGATGTGGGTTGGTACTGATGGCCAGGGCGGCAATTTATACTATAGCGAAAAAGATAAATTCGGGAATATATTACTGGAAAACTTTCCTTTTATGGCAAGAAAGCCAATCAGAGCCTTTTATACCGATGAAGAAAATGCACTTTGGATTGGAACAAAAGGAAGTGGAATCATACGGATCAAAGATTACGACAAGTTCAGTAATAGTCCGATACCTACCGCTAACGTACAGCATTTTTTTCAGGAAATGTTGTATCAGAATCCTGTATATCGGTTTGTCAGAAGTAAATACAATAAAGATGATCTTTGGATCTCCACCGATGGAAATATATCCTATTACTCTTATAAAGACAAAAAAATCCGGATACTGGAAGATTCTCCTGCAATCGGACCTTTATTGACTAATATACATACTTTTTGCGAAGTGAATGATTCTACTTTGTGGTTGTGCGCTAATGGCTTGCACGAAGTAGTCATTGATAAAAGTAAGGACCCCTATAAAATCAAAAGCAAAAAAAGTTATGTTTTCCACAAGGATGGTAATGATATTGCCGACACCTATTATTCCATGCTTTTTGATGGCGATTCCATTATAACTGTTGGAAGCCGGGGAGGCTATGGCGTGATCAGGATGAATATTTTCAATAAAAACTATCATTTTATTTCGATGGATAAGGCTGAAAACAAAGCCATCGGAGATATTATTTCTTTGTATATGAACAAAGATTCCGTCTTGTACATAGGAGCAAGCTCAGGCCTGACCCGGATTAAAATAGTGAATGGGAAAGAAAGCGAAATAAAGCAATTCAGCAGGAAAGACGGGATTCTTAATGATATGATACACGGAATCCTTGAAGATAATTCAGGCATCATATGGTTGAGCACCAATAAAGGATTGGTCAAATACAATCCTCTCAATGACTCTTTTTTTAATGTAAAATCAAAACAAATCGGTGTTGTCGAATACTCTGATGATGCCTATTGGTATTGCCCTATTACCAACCGCTTGTTTTTTGGAGGAGTGAATGGCCTTACCTGGATTGAACCGAAAGATGGAAAAGAAACTCCTGACTCCGAATCTAAATTTTTATTTACCAATCTGAATGTTTTCGGAGAAAATACAACCTTGTATGAATACAATGAAGATCCGGAAAAACAACTGAAATTACCATATAAACAGAATACCTTTCAGATCTCTTTTGCCGTTCTGGATTTTATCAACGGAGATAATTACGATTATTCTTATTTTTTAGAAAATTATCATACACATTGGGTTTCGCTGCAGAAAGAAAACAAGATAAATTTCACGAAACTACCACCCGGAAACTACGTGTTGAAAGTAAAATATAAAAATGACGTAACTCAAACAGACAATAAAGTATATTCCCTGTCAATTGTTATTTTACCTCCATGGTATCTTTCTACAGTTGCTTATGCCGTTTATGTATTCCTGTTGGTTTTGACTATCTGCCTGATTACCTATTATGTGAGGCGGAAATTTCATCAAAAACAAAACCTTGTGGCAAAGCGGATTAAAGAAGAGCAGAAAGAAAAGTTATATGAATCAAAAGTGCGTTTTTTTACTAACGTCACTCATGAATTATATACGCCTCTGACTCTGATCAACGGTGCGATTGAACAGATTAAAAAGGAAGAAAGCCAAAGAGAAAACACCCGGATAAAAAAATATGTCGGAATATTACAGAATAATGTACAGAATTTAAATGAACTGATACAAGAAATATTGGATTACAGGAAAATAGAAGAATCCGAAATAAATTCATATACACTCAAAAAAATATCCATATCCAGCCTGGTGAGTGATATGATGACCTCTTTCTCGGAAATAGCAGAGCAAAATGAAATAAACCTGATTACTTCGATTCCCGATAAGCTATATTGGCATACAGACCGGGCCTGTTTCAAAAAAGTTGTGTACAATTTAGTGTCCAATGCTTTTAAGTATACTCCGGTGGGAGGAATTGTAAAGGTTACCATTGCTGAAGAAAACGATTCTCTTAAAATTATAGTCTATAACACAGGTAGAGGTATTGCCCCGAATGACATAAAAACGATTTTTAACAGGTACAAGATCCTGGAAGATACAGCAGTAAATGCCAATAATCAAATGACAGCCCGCAATGGTTTGGGATTGTTTATCTGTTATAGTATGGTTAAACTACTGCAGGGAGAAATATCTGTGGATAGCATTGTTGATGGATATGCCCAATTCACGGTAGTTTTGCCGGATCTGATACAATCCGAAACAGAAGAAAAAGTTGAAGACGACTTGCAGGAAGAGTCAACGTCCGGAGTCTTTGCCGTGGAAATGCAGGATGAATTTGAAGATGTTCAGGTAAGTAATGTTCCTACTTACATTCTAGTAGTAGATGACAACAAGGAAATCGTTGAAATCATAAGCGATATCCTGTCTCCTCATTACAAGGTGTTGAAAGCGTTTAGTGCAATGGAAGCCATATCATTGTTAAGAGCCCAGACGCCCGCTTTGGTCATAACTGACATAATGATGCCGGAAATTGATGGCTTATCCTTTATCAATATGATTCGTGAAGATAAGTATAACAAACACTTGCCGGTTATTGCGTTGTCTGCCAAAGTAGATGAAAAAGATCAGGTAAAAGGGTATGAAGCCGGAGCTGATGCTTATGTTAATAAACCATTTTCTTCGGAAGTACTTATTTCTATCGTGAATCGTTTCCTTGTCAACAAAGAAGAAATAAAAAATTACTATGATTCGGCAGAAAGCGCTTTCGAATACGCCGATGGTAAATTATTGCATCAGAAAGATAAAGAATTTATTGATTCGGTATTGACTATTATACGGGAAAACTTATCTAATCAGGAATTAGGTCCTGAATTTATTGCCGATAGGCTGAAAATAACTTCACGTGCTTTGTATCGTCAGTTGAAGAAAATATTATCGGTAACTCCCACTGATTTTATAAAGGACTATAAGTTTTCTTATGCTTCAAAATTATTGCTAACGACCAATTTGTCAATCAAAGAAATCACACATAAAATAGGAATTAACAACAAATCCTACTTCTATAATGAATTTTTTAAGAAATATAATGTTCCTCCCAAACAATATAAGAATGCAAACCAGAGAGAACATGAAAAACCACTGAACAATCACTGAACAACAATCAAGGAACGTAAATGACATAAAAAGGAACATGAATTGCAAATCTTGCAATCACAGCATTTTAAACTGTCTTTATATAAAAAAGAATAATTATCATTGCATAATGTTTAATCTTTATTAAAAATAATAATCCTATGAGAACAAAAACTACATTTTTGTTAAAAACAGTAATGGTTGCCATGCTGTATTTCTTGTCGGTGAATACATTCGCTGCCAAAATACAGATCAGCAATGAAGCAGGACTGAGGAATATTGCAAATGATCTGGCCGGAGAGTATGAACTTACGGCAGACATTACATTAACCTCAGACTGGACTCCTATTGGAGACGATACCAACCGTTTTACGGGATCTGTCAATGGTAATGGAAAAACCATTTATGGACTTACAGTTAAAAATTCTTCTATCAATGGAGCCGGTTTCATTGGCGTTGCAGAAGGTGCTACCATTGAGAACCTGAAAATTGTGGGAGCTCAAATCTATGGTGGGCAAGATGTGGGTGGTGTCGTTGGACGTGCTTACGCTCCTACTGTTGTCGAAAAATGTTATACTTCAGGAGCCATTAGCGGATATGACCATATTGGAGGTATCGTCGGAGGTACAAAGAAATCAAACCCCGAAGGAGACTTCAGTTATGTTACCGATTGTTATTCAACAGCTGTTGTTGTAAGTACAAGCTGGCAAGCCGGAGGTATTCTGGGGTTATCTATTGATGCGGAAGTTGCCAATACCTATTTTGCAGGAGTTGCTATCTGTTCTTCGGGAAGAACAGCCGGTATTGTAGCTTATGCAGATGGAGGTACAACTCAGATCCGTAAATCGGTGGTCATGTCTCCTTATTTGAAAGGAGATGAAACCAATCGTGTGTTTGGCGCTAGAAATGTTGATGCTAATGCTTTTTGCACCATGGAAAAAAACTATTCATGGGAAAATACACAGGTTTACAGAAAAAGTGAATTATATACAGAAGGAGTCAGTGATCCGAACGATGTGGATGGTGAACATGTAACTGCAGACAGATTGAAATCTGCTGCTCTTTATACTTCCGATTTGGGTTGGAATACCAGTATCTGGAAAATTGAAGCAGGAAACTATCCTGTATTTACAAATCAGTCTTATCCTTTGGATGCTGATGGAATTTATGTTCCTTTATTTGCCGAAAGAATTCTTCCGGGAACTACTTTTAATGCTGCTGCTATTTCTGCTTTAGGAAGAACAATTGCCTATTCCAGTTCAGATCCTGCTGTAGCAAGCATTGATGCCAATGGTTTGGTGACTTTTAAGAAAGATGGACCAGCTACGCTTACTTTTACAACAACAGGTGATGCCAGTTATAAAGGTATTACTTTGAATATTCCTGTAAACGTGGAAGGAATTTCTTATCAAATCAGAACAGAGCAAGATTTGAGAAATATTAAATATGACCTGTCTGGAGTGTTTACCTTGATGAATGATATTGTCTTAACGAAAGAATGGGAAGTTATTGGACTTGTTGAAAAAGATGTTATAGATAATCCTTTTAAAGGAACATTAAATGGTAATGGTCATGTTATTTATGGTTTGACTTTCAATAATAAAGACTACCATGATACCAAGAATGAAAAAGCTAAAGCAATGGGGTTATTTGGTTATGCAGTAGGTGCTACCATAACTAAGTTAGGCATTGAAGGTGCGAATATACTCGCCAACACAGATGTGGGAGCGATTGTTGGAGAAGCTAAAGGTTGTACTATCAGCGAATGTTATGTAGCAAACTCTTATATAGCCGGTCGTGACCATGTCGGTTCAATCGTCGGAGCAATGCGTGCTTATGATAAAGTAATCACTCCCGCTAACCCGGATGCAGACCCTCCGACTCCCGTTGTAACAGAAAAAGTATATACGACAGTTAGCAACTGTTATGCTTCTGCTGAAATTTATTCAAGAGAATACCAGGCTGCCGGTATAGCAGGTATTATTTGTGGCGGTACTATCGAGAATTGCTATTTTTCCGGAACTGTTAAGGTTGTAAATGAAAGAGGAGCAGGCATTGTCTCTTTGCTGGATAGTGATGATGATTCCTATATTAAAAATTGTATTAACCTGGCTGCTGCTGTTTATTGTAAAGAAACATACCGCATCGGAAACTGGGCAGGTAAAGGAACCAGCTATATGCATGCTACCAATAACTGGTCAGCCGAACGTTCTTATTTCGGAATGGATTTCGCAAGTTCCAATATAAAAACAGGTACTGTAAATGATCCTGCCGGACAAGACGGATGTAACCTGAGCAATGATAACCTGGCCCGTAGCCAAAGTTTCTATTCCGGTACATTGAATTGGGATTTCAACAATACATGGAAATATTTTGCCGGTACAGATGGGAAAATGTATCCGGTATTGAAATGGCAAAAAGCTCCTGTAGCTTCTAAAATTTATGGAATTCCTGAGGTTCCTTATTTAATGTGGACTCCTACAGCTGATGCAATGTTCGACACAGGTAAAATTTTTGCAGCTAACGGACAAGAATTAGTTTTCACGGTTACAGAAGGTAGTAAATATGTAGATGTTGAAGGTAATCCTTTCCCGAAATACCTTATCAAAGAAACAAGACCAACTGAAGAAGGATGGACAAAAGTGGCAATTTCTCTGAAAGAATCAGCCGCTTTGTCTGGTGTTCTTAATACTACTATACCTAAACTTGATATACGGATCCTTTTTGATACTTCTATTTTCGACATCAGCACTCCGGCTCAATTAGTAGCAGTGAATGATATACTTTTTGCTAATTATCGTTTGGTGAATAATATTGACATGACAGGAGTCGACTTTAAAGGTATCGGTTCAAAAAATGATCCATATACCGGAACTTTCGATGGAAACGGATACTCCGTTATTAATGCAGTTGTAACCACAGGTGGCGAAAATACAAAAGGTTTCTTCAACGCAACCCGAGGTGCTACTATCCAGAAATTAGGTCTTGTTAATTTCTCTTTCAGCGGATCTTCCCAGGATAACGGAAGTGCAGACTTAGGTGGTTTTGTTGGCTCTGCTAAATCAACCAATATCAAAGAATCTTATGTAACAGGAAATATTGTCGGACGCGACCACGTAGGCGGATTTGTCGGTGGAGATTGTGAAAGTGTAACAATCAAAAACTGTTTTGCTAATGTAAATATCAATGCCGGTAACCAAGCCGGAGGAATCTTCGGAGTTACTGCCGGTGATGGCATAACAATTGAAAACTGCTACTTTAACGGAACTATTACCCTCAAAAACAATTGGGCTTGGGCTGGTGGAATCATTGGATTGATTGACCGTGCCGGTACTATCAAAATCAACAATACGGTTACTATCGGAAATGTAAATGCCGGAGGTGACAATGGAGGTAAAATAGGTAGCCATATTGCAGGAAACAATAATGCTGTCGGAACTGTTGCTGAGTTCAACAATAACCTGTGGAATTTTGATGCTATGTTATCCGGAAAACCTGATTGGACACCGGAAGCTAGCAGCCTGAGTTCAATTTCTCAGAAATCTCCGGACCAATTGAAACAAAAAGCTACTTATACCACAATCGGATGGGATTTCAATAATATCTGGTCAATCAATGAAGGTCAGGGTTATCCGGTATTAAAGAATGTACCACTTCCAACAGGAATTGATTCTCCTACTTGTGATGTGAAAACTTACAGCATATATACTGAAAATAATTACATCTATGTTTCCGGTATAGAACAATCTGCAAAAGTCAGCATTTACAATGTAAACGGTCAGGAAATTTCTCAAGCTGTAATTGAAAATAATACAGGATTAGTTGCTCCCTCTAAAGGCTTCTACATTATTAGTATTACAGAAAACGGAAAAACTGTTTCCCTGAAAGCTATTGTTAAATAAACTCATTAAGTAAACTGCTTAATTAGATTTTTATTTGTTAATGAACCTGTCAGGTTAAGTTAAACCTAACTTGACAGGCTCATTATGAACCTTGCATGTCTAATTTCATCTCATTTTAACAATAAAATACTCATAAATTTTAACAAAATGAATAACTTAAAGATCGGAATACTATTACTCTCCTTTGTATTTTCCATCTCTCTTTTTGCACAAAATCACACCAGTGTGACGGGTCGTGTACAAGACACCACAGGTGAACTTATGGTTGGGGTATCTGTCTTTGAAAAAGGGACTACAAACGGTACCATAACAGATATCAATGGAACATACAATCTCACACTTACCACGAAAAACCCGATATTGGTAGCTACCTATGTTGGTTATGAGACACAAGAATTGAAAGTAAACAAATCAGTTATGGACTTTATCCTGAAAGAAAACGTAAGTATGTTGGATGAAGTTCAGGTAGTTGCGTATGGCAAACAGAAAAAAGTTTCAGTATTGGGTGCACAATCTAACCTGAAAATGGAGTCGATAAAACAGCCTGCGGCAAACCTGAGTAATGTTTTAGCCGGTCGTGTGTCAGGATTGGTAGCCGTGCAACGCACCGGGCTTCCCGGGCAGGATGACGCGGATATATGGATCCGGGGTATTTCCACACTTACCAATGTGAACCAGGGTCCACTTATTCTGGTGGATGGTATAGAACGCAGTTTTAGCCAATTAGACCCGGAAGATATTGAATCGGTTGCTGTTTTGAAAGATGCCTCTTCTACTGCTGTTTATGGAGTGAGGGGTGGTAATGGAGTTATCATTATTACCACTAAACCGGGTACTGTAAGCGAGCCTAAATTTACCGTTGACTTTTATCAGGGAGTTACTCAATTAACTCAGGTGCCGAAGTTGGTAGATGCCTACCAGTATATGGATGCTGTGAATGAGGCATACATGAATTCAAAAGGCTCTCCCTATTATTCGGAGCAGTATATTCTTAATACAAAAATGGCTAACGGTCTTATTCCGAATACAGGAGACCGTACCGTAAATCAATACCTTTATCCCAATGTGGATTGGATGAAAGAGTTATATAAAGATTTCGGATACAACCGCAGAGCCAATATCAATATACGCGGAGGAGCGCCCAGCGCTGCCTACTATGTATCTTTGTCTTATTATGATGAAGAGGGATTAACCAGAACAGATCCCAATCAATCGTATAGTACCGAAATTACTTTCAACCGCTATAATTTTCTTACGAATGTCAATCTGAAAGCCACTTCCAAAACAAAAGTAGACATAGGGGTAAGTGGTTGGTTTTCCGGAGGTCATTATCCTGCCCGGGATGTAGAAAAAGATATTTTTGCGAGGGCTATGTTGATCAACCCGGTTATCTATCCGAAAGAATTTCCGGATGGAAGAAATCCCGGATTCAGCCAGTATCAGAGAGAGTTTGACAACCCTTATGGAGAGTTGACCAAACGGGGATATAAAGATGAATACAAAACCCAAGTCAATTCAAACTTGAAAGTTACCCAGGATTTAGACTTTTTCAGTTGGAGTAAAGGTTTGAACGCCCATGCTTTGATTGCGTTTGATGTTAAGGACGAACAATTTCTGACCTATTTTCTGGACCCCAATACATGGATTGTGAATGGTGACAAAAGCGGTGATATCTGGAACGAAACCGTATATGATGCCGACGGGAATCTTAGATTGAGAGAAGCATATACCAGTAGTAATCCAACTATGCAGTTCGGAAGTGATAGAAAGTCTTTCCGTACTTTCTATGCCGAGGGCGCTTTGAATTATGCCCGCGTGTTCGATAAAGTACATAATGTAGGCGGATTGATATTGTTGAATGCCCGGAATTACCGGGATCCCAATAACGGATATATCAGATCGATCCCCTATAAACAATTGAGCCTTTCCACCCGGTTGACCTATTCTTATATCGACCGTTATTTCCTTGAATGTAATGCCGGATATACCGGATCCGAGAATTATTCTGAAGAGAATCGTTTCGGATTTTTCCCTGCTTTTGCTGTTGGTTGGGTTCCTTCCAATGAAAAATTCTGGGAGCCGATTTCTCATATTATCCCCTACTTAAAATTGCGTTATTCGAATGGGAAAGTAGGTAATGACAGTATGAAAGATGATGCCCGCTTTGGTTATAATACAGAGATAGGTGGTAAAAGTGGATATAATTATTATATCAATGGGGGAGTTGGTCATGGTGGTATTGGTTACACTAAATATGGCTATAATGCTTACTGGTCTACTATTCAGAAACAGGACTTAGGTCTTGAAATCAATTTCCTGAACAATGACTTGTCCTTTGTTTTCGATTTATTTAAAGAATATCGCGAAAACATCTATATCACCCGTGAAAACTTACCTTATTATGCCGGTTTTGCCGTCGATCCGACCGGTAACTTTGGTGTTGTGGAAAATAAAGGTTTTGAAGCGTCTTTCGATTATAACCATCAATTCGGAAAAGATTGGAATGTTTCTTTCCGGGCTAATTTCACTATGAATGAAGATGAGGTAATTGAAGATGGTAAACCGGTCAAAACATATCCCTGGCAAAATACGGTAGGCGAAAATGTATTGGCCAGATTCGGATATGTAGCAGACGGTCTTTATGCCAGTGAAGAGGAAATAAAACAACGGAATATTTGTCAATTCGGAGAAACATATCCGGGAGAATTAGTAAAACCCGGGGATATTAAGTATCAAGACTTAAACGGAGACGGTAGAATCGATGAATATGATATGAAGGCCATCGGTCATGGCGATGTTCCTAAATATTACTTCGGATTTGGAGGCGATTTCCGGTATCAAAACATCGGATTGGGTCTTCTCTTTCAGGGAACAGCAGGGGCCGACAGAGTGGTTGACGGTTACGGAATCCGTCCGTTTATTAATTCGTCGGGAGGAGGATCTTTGTTTGCTAATATCGGAGATCGTTGGAGTCCTGATAATCCGGAAAATGATGATGTCTTTTATCCTCGTTTGGCTTGGTCAGGAGCAGATCCTTCCAATCAAAATAACTATCATGTCAGTACCTGGTGGCAAAAAGATATGAGTTTCCTCCGGTTGAAACAATTTACTGTGTCGTATTATTTCCCCAAATCATGGTCCCGAAATACATTTATCACCGGCGGACGCTTTTATTTGATGGGATCTAATGTGTTTACCTGGAGTAAATTTGACTTGTGGGATCCTGAATTGAATACCAATAGCGGTATCAAATATCCGAATGTGACTGCTTATACTTTAGGCGTTAATTTTAACTTTTGATGAAATTAGGATTTAGTTTAATTCATAGAATAGATATGAAAAGAATATTAAAAAATATAATGATAGCTGTATTGGTTATTCTTTCAGGTACATCTTGCAGCGACTATTTTGAAACAGTCCCTTCAGAAACTATCAACTTGGATATGGTTTTTTTGGATCGTAATTTAGCTGCGCAATGGTTGGCTGGTGTGTATGCATATTTGCCGGATGAAACCAATCAGAATTATACCGGAGGATCTGATGAAACAAGAGGAATCTGGACCCCGGCTTGTATTGAAGGAAAATTGCCATGGGATCATTGTAATTCGAATCTGCTCAATAATGGATCTTATTATGCCTCAACAGGTTATGTTCAAAACATGTGGAGGGCATATTATCGTGGTATCCAGAACGCAAATATATACCTTGCAAATATAGACAGATGTAAAGATATGCCTGTGGGTGAGAGGATTAGAAGTAAAGCGGAGGCTCGGGCTTTACGCTCTATCTTTTATTTTAATTTATTTAAAATTTATGGCCCTTTTGTTATTGTCTATGATGAAGTGTTTGATCCGGAGATACCTACGGGATCTGTAAATATGGTACGTAGTTCTGTGGATGAATGCGTTGACTACATCATTAGTGAATTTGATATATTGTTGTCTTCCAATGAACTAGCGACTAAATTTGTGATGGAAGAGACTGAAAAAGGGACAGTTGCTAGTCTTGACGATAACTTTGCGGGAAATATTACCCGGGAAGTGGTTGAAGCTATTCGTTCTCAGGTGCTGTTATATTCGGCGAGTGATCTGTTCAATGGAAATTCTTATTACAAAAATTTGGAAGATCATACAGGGAAAAAAATATTTCCTCAGGAGAAAGATCCTATGAAATGGGTAAGAGCAAGAAAAGCGGCTAAAGACTTTATGGATAATAATCCCTATTTTAGTTTAGTGTATCGTACTGCAAATGGAACTCATGCAACTTCAATAGCTTCTTCTTGTCCTTTTATATCCGTCAGAGATGCATCTTTGGGAACTATGAACAATGAAGAAATGATTTTTGTTCGTACCTCCGGCGACTGGAATATACGTTATACAATGACTCCGAAACATGTGGGAATTCCGGGAATTCCGGATGCTCAATCAGGAGCAGGCGCATTGAGCGTACCTCTTCAGATGGTTGATTTGTTTTTTACCGACAAAGGTATCCGTATAGAAGATGATCCGGATTATTATAACTATACCAATGATGAAGAGGAAAAATTCACCTCGCGGAATATGACCAGTACAGATCCTTGCAGGGATAAATTCGGAACCTATACCTATTTTTATCCCGGAACGGGCCGGAGAATAATGAAACAGTTTTATAACCGGGAGCCTCGTTTTTATGTTGCTTTCACTTTCCAGAATCTGCAATGGTCATTTGATGCGTCTAAAACGTATTATACTGATTTCTCTTTGAATGGAAATTCCGGACGCGCTAAAAATGGACATGACTTTCCTAAGTCAGGAGTATTGGCTCGTAAACCTCTCGCTCCACCAGATCGTGCTGTTTATTATTATGTTTCCATTCGTTTGGCGGAAATCTATCTGAATTATGCCGAAGCATCCAATGAATGCGGAGATATCGCCGAAGCAATCAAATATGTGAACAAGATCAGAGCCCGTGCGGGAGTGGCCGAATATAAAGGAATGGGTGATGATGCAACCCCGACGGATAACAGAGGACAGCAAAGAATCGAAATTCCACTGGATTATGAACATGTCAGAAATGTGATTCGCCGGGAAAGACTAATCGAACTGGCTTATGAAAACCATCACTATTTTGATGTTCGACGCTGGGGTGTTGCAGGTATGCAACAAGGAGACGGTTGGGTTTATCCGACATGGCATACAGGCGGTGAAGGTGGTAAAATGATGGGCTTTAATGTGGAAGTGGATATGGCCCCCGAATCCACATCGCATCCGGTCAATACCATGTACTTCTATAAAAAAGTAGCTTGGGAGACCCGGATTTTTTCCCAAAAAATGAACTTATTCCCAATCCCTCAAACAGAAATCAACGTAAATCCTTTAGTCGTACAAAATACAGGTTGGGGAGTTATCAACTAATTTCAATATCAGCAGGAGGCCTTTGAAACGGCCTCCTGTTTCAACGTTCTCGCTAAATTATCATATCATCCGAAAATGAAAAAAAATAGTATTGTCATTCTATTGTTCTTGGCCGTCTTTACGTTGGCTACTGCTCAGAAAAAGCAACCGGTCGATTATGTGAATCCGTTAATGGGCACCGACTCTAATTTTGAGTTATCCAATGGAAATACTTATCCTGCCATCGCTATGCCTTGGGGAATGAATTTCTGGACTGCTCAAACCGGCAAAATGGGTGAAGGCTGGACCTATACTTATACTTCCGGTAAAATAAGAGGATTCAAACAAACACATCAACCCAGCCCCTGGATCAATGATTACGGACAATTTGCCATTATGCCGATCACAGGAAATGTGGTTTTTGACCAGGAAGAAAGAGCCAGTTGGTTCAATCATAAGTCAGAAACAGCAACACCATATTATTACAAAGCATTTCTTGCCGACCATGATATTACAACAGAAATTGTTCCTACGGAAAGAGCTGCCATGTTCCGGTTTACATTTCCTGAAACCAAAGATTCTTATGTCATTATCGATGCTTTTGACAATGGTTCTTATGTAAAAATCATTCCTGAAGAACGGAAAATAATAGGATATACTACTAAAAACAGCGGGGGAGTTCCCGATAATTTCAAGAATTATTTTGTAATCATTTTTGATAAACCGTTTATCTATAAAGCAACAGTTGCAAATAACGATATCAAAAAAGATAAGTTAGAAGCAAAAGAAAATCACAGCGGAGCTATTATCGGTTTCCCTACGAAAAAAGGCGAAATCGTACAGGCCCGCATTGCATCTTCATTCATCAGTTTCGAACAGGCCGAATTGAATATGAAAGAATTGGGTAACCTCTCGTTTGAACAATTAAAACAGAAAGGATGCAACCGTTGGAATGAAGTGCTGGGTAAAGTGGAAGTGGAATCAGACAATATTGATCAACTCCGTGTTTTCTATTCCTGCCTTTATCGTACCTTATTATTCCCTCGCGGATTATATGAAATTGATGCTTACGGCAAAACTGTGCATTACAGCCCCCATAATGGCAAAGTGCTTCCCGGATATATGTTTACCGATACCGGATTCTGGGATACTTTCCGTGGATTACTCCCATTTATCAATTTAGTTTATCCTTCTATGGGAGAAAAAATGCAGGAAGGCTTTTATAATTCCTATCTGGAAAGTGGCATTTACCCGGAATGGTCAAGCCCCGGTCACAGGGATTGTATGGTCGGAAATAACTCCGCATCCGTGGTGGCAGATGCTTATATGAAAGGCCTGATTAAAGAAAACGCCGAAAAAATGTACGAAGGATTGTTGCAAGGCGCTAATAACCTTCATCCGAAAGTTAACTCATCCGGCCGTTTGGGATATGAAGAATATAATACATTGGGCTATGTTCCGATGGAAATAAATCAAAGCGCAGCCCGTACGCTTGAATATGCTTACAATGACTGGTGTATATATCAGATGGGAAGAAACTTAAACCGTCCGGAAAGTGAAACCAATCTTTACAAAACACGTAGCAGGAATTATAAAAATCTATTCCATAAAGAGTTTAATCTGATGTCGGGAAAAGATCGTTCGGGAGCTTTCAAATCCGGGTTTGATCCCGTAGAATGGTGGGGACCTTTTACCGAAGGAAACAGCTGGCATTATTCCTGGGCGTCTATGCATGATATACAGGGATTAATCGATTTGATGGGTGGCTACAAGATTTTTACAGCTATGTTGGATTCTATATTTTCCACTCCCCCTGTTTTTGGAAAAGGCGTGAATACCAAAGGTAATTTTATCCATGAAATGCGGGAAATGCAGGTCATTAACATGGGACAATATGCACATGGAAATCAGCCGATACAACACGTGACTTATTTATATAATTATGCCGGAGAACCCTGGAAATCACAGTATTGGGTGCGTGAAGTGATGAGCCGTTTATATACACCCACTCCCGATGGTTATTGCGGCGATGAAGACAATGGCCAGACTTCGGCCTGGTATGTGCTTTCCGCCCTTGGATTCTATTCTGTTTGTCCGGCAGCCGATGAATACGTGTTGGGTGCACCTCTTTTCAAAAAAGCTATTGTCCGTTTGGAGAATGGAAAGGAAATTGAAATCCTTGCCCCGAAAAATAGTGACGACAACCGTTACATACAATCCATGAGCTATAACGGCAAAAACTATACGAAAAACTACCTGAATCATTCTTCATTAGTCAAAGGAGCTAAAATACAATATGTGATGAATGATCAACCGAACAAACAAAGAGGGATAAATCCTGAAGATTTCCCTTATTCACTAACAAATGAAAAATAAAACCTTTGATAAATAAGACCATGAAACAGATCCTTTTTGTTTTTTTATGTATTTTATCCGGATATGTATATGCCGGGCCGGTTGTCTCCGGTCAAACATATAAAATATCTGTTGCCGCTTCGGGAAATAAGATACTGACAGCCAAAAATTCATCATTGGATAGTGGAACAGATGTTCTTGTCTGGACAGAAACCGGAGTGAACGCGCAACGTTGGGTGTTGACTACAAACGATAATACCAACTACCAGTTGGGCAATGCTTATTCCGGCAAGATCCTTTACAGAACCGGAACTGCTGTTGATGGAGCGAAAATCTGCCAGTATGATAGGAATGACGTAAGCGCCGGAAAATGGGAAATTATTCCTGTTGAAAACCGGGAAGGATTTGTTTACATTGTCCAGAAAAATCAGGCCGGAACCGGGAATCTTTATCTGGAAGCCCAGGATACAAGCGATGGTTCTTTAGTGGGACTCCATGCAAAAAAAGAAGGAGCAGATGCTGAATTTCAGATATGGAAAATGGAAGCAGTCAGTGCAGTTCCTGATTATTTCACAGCCGCAATGCGTGATGCCATGATGAAAGGCTGGAAAGATTATTACTATAAAAAAGCCTCTTCCGGATACGTATTAGGTAAAGGAGGATGGTGGGGAGATGCCGAAATGTTTGAAGTAGTACTCGACGCGTATGAAACTACCGGAAACCCGGAGTACGAAAATATGTTCAGGCAACTATACACCAATTTCATCAGCAGGAACAGAACAGACTGGTCATACAATGAATACAATGATGACATTGCCTGGATGGTTATTGCATCGGTTCGCGCTCACCTGATGTTTGGCGATCAGGATTATCTGAATAATGCCAAAACTAATTTTGACAGAATGTATAACAGGGCGTTGCTTCCTTCCGGTATGCTTCGATGGAAAGAAACGGCAGCAACCATAAACGGAACAAATTCCTGTATCAACGGGCCGGCCGAGGTTGCTTCCTGTTATCTGGCCATTGCAACAGGCACCCAGGATTATTATACAAAAGCAAAAAATCTGTATGCATTGCAACGCCAATACCTGTATGTGCCTTCTACCGGGCAGGTGTACGACAGTTTTACATGGAATGGCGATCAGCCGACCAACTACAACCATTGGGCTTCTACCTATAATCAAGGTACTTTCCTTGGAGCGGCATTGATGCTTTACAATCATTTTGGCGACGAGCAATACAAACAAGATGCCCAAATGATCATGAAATATACCAGAGAAAAATTGTGTGATCAAAATGGTATAATCAGTGCCTGCCAGGTTGCAACCGGAGATTTGGCCGGATTCAAAGGAATTCTGATGCGTTATGTGAGAAGATTCATTGTGGATATGGGACAAACAACTTATGTAGAATGGATGCAGAAAAATGCGTTCCATGCGTACAATAATCGTAATTCATACGGGGTATCCTCTTCCGCCTGGCTAACTAAAGCAAATGAAAATTTCACTTTCGACAATTGTACGAAAGATTGTAGTTTTGCTAACGATCCTTTTGGTCCTTCTACAGCAGTTTCCGTTGCTTTTAATGCTCCACTGGATAAAAACCAGATTGTAAAAGATGCCTTCTCCCGTATTGAAGCCGAAAATTTTGATTATATCAAAGGTGTTTATGTAGAATCAGGTTCTGATGATGCAACCTCCCAGATAGGAAATATCAAAGGAGAATATTATACAGGATACAATAATGTTAATTTCGGTAATAATCTGGCCAAAAGCATTGAAGTAAGAGTATCTAAAGGAGAAAGCCGGACCACCAAAATGGAAATTCGCCTGGGAAGTCCTACCGGCGCCCTATTAGGAACCATATCGATTCCCCGCGAAGGAGATGAATGGCAAACAGTTTCCTGCGATCTGGAACAACCGCTCGAAGGAATACAGAATATTTATTTTGTGTATAAAGGTTTAGCCGGATCAACCAATTTGTTTAAATTTAATTATTTCCAATTTACGACCAATAGTTATACCTATCCTGATATTACAGACAACGGAGGTGTTATAACTTCATCTTGTGAGGCTTCGGCTACTCAATATGGACTGAATAACTTGATTGATAATCGGTTGAGTACTGAATTTCATGCTTCTGTAGTGAGTAATCCGGAAGGTATCAGCATTGTATACCAGTCACCCGCTCCGGCAACATTGAAAGGATACGCCTTAGGATCTGCCGCAGATGTTCCGGAAAAAGATCCGAAAGCATGGAAATTGCAGGCATCCAATGACGGACAGACCTGGACAGACCTGGATACTCAATCCACTCAGACTTTCGAAGCCCGTTATCTGAAAAAACAATATGATTTGTCAGTAGCAAGCGCTTACACTTATTTTCGTTTATACATTACCGGGATCAATGGTGATCCCGGAGAATTCCAATTGTCCGAATGGCAACTTTACGGAAGTTGCCTGCGCACTAATGATATTACCGCCGACGGAGGCGAACTTACTGCTCAGTACATTGGAAACGAATCAGAAGAAACTTATGTTAAACTAATAGACAAAAGCATTAATTCCAAGTATTTAGTAAAAGATCAGGCGAATTTATGGATTGATTATAAATCCAATGCCAGCTATCGCTTAAAATCCTATAGTATTTCTTCTGCGGAAGATGCTCCCGAAAGAGACCCTCAAAGCTGGATTATTTATGGTTCGGAAGATGGAAAAAACTGGATTGAAATCGACAAACAATTCAATCAGAAATTTTCTTACAGAAATGTGACTCACGTTTATCCTTGTCAGGTTAATGCAGGTTACAGATATTTCAGGTTGCATATAACAGCCAATAACGGAGCCACCATGACCCAATTATCTGAATGGCAACTTTATGGAAATTATTATTATGATCGTTTCTACAATGATATTACTTTTAATGGCGGAGAATTGATTTCTTCTCAGGATAGTGAAGCCAATTCCAGTAAACTGAAGGCATTGATTGATAACAATGAAAGCACTATTTATACATTGGGAGCTACGGATATAGGCACTTCTAATCCCGCATGGATACAGTATAAATCAACAATGCCCGTACAACTTCGCGCCTATTCCATAGCCGTTGGCGATGATGAAAACAAGAATCCGAGAAACTGGAATTTACAAGGTTCCAATGATGGAAACCAATGGACTACTATCCATACCCGTTCCAATATCAGTTTTTCTTTGCATGGAGAGCGGAAAGAATATCCGGTTTCTGTCTCCGAAAAATATGCTTACTTCCGGATAAATTTTACCAGATTATCCTCGGATGAAGCCCGGGAAGTAAAAATAACCGAATGGGAATTGCATGGAACAGGCATCAGTACAACAGACATTATGCCCGACAAAACCATTAACTCTGAATATCCGGGTTTGAATACCGGCGAAAGAGTGGATAGATTGGCAGATAAGTCGGCCGATACGAAATATGCCACAAACTTTTCCTCCTCGGCCTGGATCACTTATCAGTCGGCAACTCCTGTAAAAGTTAGTTCCTATAGCATTACCTCTGCTAATGATAATGAAAACCGAGACCCGAAAACATGGACATTGGAAGCCTCTAATGACGGACAAGAATGGATATTGATCGATTCACGTAAAAACCAACAATTCCCCTATCGGTATGTTACTCAATATTTTGCTTGTAATAATGAAGGAAACGAATATACCCACTTCCGGTTGAATATATCCGAAAATAGGGGTGCAGATATCCTTCAACTTTCAGAATGGCAATTGCTGGGACTTCAAATACAATCAAACAATACAAAAACAATCAAAGCAAATTTACTTGCAAAGATTTATCCCAACCCTGTGGTTGATTATTTATATGTAGATATGGTTGAAAACGGATATCTGCAGATTTATAATCTATCCGGACAAATCATACATACTCAATCTGTGGAAAAAGGTGTTTCAACAATCGCTGTTTCTGACTATAATAAAGGTATATACTTTGTCCGGATAAAGTCAGATGATAAACTGTTAAATCAAAAATTTATCAAGCAATAGCTCAATTGCCATGAAAATCTGCAAGAAATTTTGGTTAACCTTATTTGCAACCTGTTACGGGGCTTTTAATTTGTTAATGGCTCAGACAGAATGGAATGACATAAACATTACCAAGGTAAACAGGGAAGAAGCACGCACTATTGCCATCCCTTTTGCCAATGAGCAACAGCTGCTACAGTCAAAAATGGAGGATTCTCCCTATTACATGTCTTTGAATGGGGTTTGGAAATTCAAATGGGTACCGGATCCTGATAAAAAACCCGCTGATTTTTATACAGATTCTTACAATGTCAGCACTTGGGACAATATTGATGTCCCCTCTAACTGGCAGATTTATGGAGTAAGAAACAATAAAAGCTGGGATCCTCCTATGTATTCCAACTTTACTTATCCGTTTACTTACAATGCCTCGACTTACCGTATTCAGGAAAGCCCGCGGGCGGATTGGACCTATAACAGTAATATGAAGAACCCGGTCGGAAGCTATCGCCGGGAGTTTACAATTCCTTCGGATTGGAGCGGACGCGATGTCTTTATCCGGTTCAATGGGGTAGGCGCCGGATTTTATCTCTGGATCAACGGACAACAAGTAGGATATTCGGAAGACTCTTTTTTACCCGCCGAATTTAATATCACCCCTTATATTCAATCCGGAAACAATATTGTGGCAGTCCAGGCCTATCGTTTTACAAGCGGTTCATTCCTTGAATGTCAGGATTTCTGGCGGTTGACAGGGATTCAACGGGATGTATTTATATGGTCGGCTCCTAAGACTCAGATCCGTGATTATTTTTTTAAAGCTGATCTGGATGCAAATTATAAAAATGCCAATGTTACTATTGATTTGGAATTGACCGGATTGGCCTTGTCCAATGGAAAAATTACGGCTCAGTTATTAGAGAATGGAGATCCTATCGCCCAAAAAGAATTATCTTCTCTTAAAATCGGAAAAGACAATAAAATAACCATGGTTGTTTCCGATCCTAAAAAATGGACGGCAGAAACACCTGATCTATATGATCTGGTACTCACGCTGGAAGACGGTGCTAATGTAATCGATGTCCGGGGCGGTAAAGTCGGATTCAGGAAAATAAGTGTCGCTTCCAATGGCTCTTTATTGATCAACGGAAAACGTGTGATATTCCATGGAGTGAATCGGCATGATCATAGTGAACTAACCGGACGCACCGTTTCTAAAGAAGAAATGGAAATGGATATCAAAACCATGAAACGCCTGAATATAAATGCAGTGCGCACATCACATTATCCAAATAATCCATATTTCTATGAATTGTGCGATCAGTATGGTTTGTATGTGTTGGCCGAAGCAAACGTCGAATGCCATGGAAATATGGGATTATCCGGAGTGGCGGCGTTCAGACCTGCGATGGTAGAACGCGCTGAAAATATGGTAAAAAGATTCAAGAACCATCCCTCCATCTTTATGTGGTCGTTTGGAAACGAATCCGGAAATGGTAATAATTTTCAGTATGTTTCAGAAGCAGTAAAGGCATTGGACAAAACTCGCCTCACTCATTATGAGGGGAATAGCCAATGGTGTGATGTAACCAGTACGATGTATGCAAATTACGATCATATCAAGGGCATTGGTGAGTCCAGACAAAAAGAATCAAATCCTCGTCCGCACATCCAGTGCGAAAATAGTCATGCAATGGGTAACGCGATGGGAAATGTTCGGGAAATGTTCGATTTATATGAAAAATATCCGGCATTGACCGGAGAGTTTATCTGGGAATGGAAAGATCATGGAATTAAATTGCCGGTACCGGGAAAATCCAACGAATATTATTGGGCATACGGAGGTGATTTCAATGAAAAACCCAATGACGGGAATTTTGTTGCCGATGGCTTGGTGTTCTCCGACTATACCCTTTCTGCGAAATCGTATAATACAAAAAAAATCTATCAGCCGATCGACTTTTCGATGGATGCTGACAAAAAAACATTCCACCTGAAAAGCAAACTGGCTTTTAAGAATATAGATGACCTGGATATTTACTATTCTGTTTTTGAAGATGGTAAAGAGATTGACAAACAGAAATTGGATGTAACTATTCCTGCTGCTCAGATCGTAACTGTAACAATCAGTGCTTTGCCTGAAAATGCAAAAGCAGATGCTGAGTATTTTATCCGCTTTAATGCATATCAAAAAAATAAAACATGGTGGGCTGAAGCGGGTTATGAAGTCGCAAATGAACAAATTCAATTGAAAGGAGCTTCAAAGCCGATTTATCAGGTACCTGCTTCCGGTGATTTGACAGTTCAGGACGATCAGAATAATATAACAATAACCGGAAGTAATTTTTCCGCGGTATTCTCTAAATCAAAAGGAACATTGGCTAGCTATACTTTGAATGGAAAAAAATTAGTCAGCGAAGCTTTGGAACTCAATCTATTCCGCGCCGGAACAGATAATGATAAAACTCAAACGGAAACCTGGGATAATATGGGGTTGAGAAACCTGACAGTAAGTCCCGGGATCTGGGATGTGAAAAAGTCAGAGACAGATAATATAGTAGATTTGAAAATTACAAATACTTATACAGCTAAGTCTCCTAATACTTTTAAAACTCAATTTGTATTCAAAGTAGCAAGTGACGGAACTATTTTCGTTAACTCTACAATCGATCCGGCAGTAAAAGGGATGATTATTCCTAAAATCGGTTACCGCCTGGAAATGCCGAAAGAATACGAAAACCTGACCTGGTTTGGATGTGGCCCTTGGGAATCTTACTCCGACCGCAAAGAAGCCTGTTTTGAAAGCGTATATAACAGTACTGTAACAGAACAATGGGAAAAATATATACTCCCTCAGGAAACCGGAAATAAGGAAGATGTCCGTTGGGTGGGATTGATCAGTGCCGAGGGAACAGGCCTTCTTTTTGTAGCACCCACTAAAATGGCGGCATCAGCTACTCATTTCAGGGCGCAGGATATTTATACAAATAAAGATAACCGTAAAAAACATCCTTATCAGATGACTTTCCGCGAAAATACAGTCGTCTGTTTGGATGCTCGCATGCGTGCGTTGGGAAATGCCAGCTGTGGCCCCGATGTGATGGAAAAATACGAGTTGAAATCGGAATATACCATATTTAATTTTATGATCATTCCGGTTACCTCGGCTATGAATAGTGAACAACTATCCGAAAAAGCCAGGGTGGAAAGCCCGGTTTGCGCTGCTGTGAAAATCGAACGGGATCAAAAAGGAAAACTTACATTCTCTACTACTACGCCCAATGCTGTCATTTATTATAAAATCGCTGATGGAAGTTACCAACAATACAGCGCTCCCGTTGATTTGCCGGAGGGAGGCCATGTGGAATCATATTGCAAAGCTGACGGTTTATTTGATAGCATGCTGACTACTGCCGATTTCAATCTTGTTATTGATAAAACAAAATGGAAAGTAGTCAGGTTTTCCAGCCAAGCCGGAGGAGAAGAAGCTTCTAAAGCCATTGACGATAACGAAAGTACAATCTGGCATACACAATGGGGAACGAATGAACCCAGCCATCCACATGAAATCATTGTTGACATGATTGAGACTTATAAAGTGGAGGAATTTATTTATCAGGCCAGAAAAGATGGAGAAAACGGACGAATAAAAGACTATTCCATTTATTTCAGTAATAACCCGAATCAATGGGGAAGCGCTGCTGTATCCGGACAATTTACAAATACTCCCAATCCACAACGTATAAACATTCCCTCTAAACCGGAGGCCAGGTATTTTAAATTAGTCGCCCGTTCGGAAGTCAATGGAAAAGCCTGGGCCTCTGCAGCAGAGCTGGGTATAGAGGCATCTTCAAAAGTGTCGGGACAGGATATTTCCTGTGAAGAAGAAATAAAAACCGGAAATAAGTATTATATACAACATGTTTATACTGGTTTATATCTTCAGGCGCTCCCGGATAAATCTTCCAATTATGAAGGTGACTTTTGCATTAATCCCTTAATTGAAAAAAATGAGAATTTTATATTCGATTTTACTCCGGTTGCAGAATTGTCTTCCACATACAATATCGGGATTGCCGGAAAATATATTAGCAAAGGAGATGGAGGCTGGCGATGTGTATTGGGAAACCTGAAAGATCTGAATGGAAGGATTCAATTGGAAGTAGAACCCGATTGTTCTTTTACGATGCGGGGTTTGTGGCAAACAGGTAAGTATTTCAACTTAGATTCAAGTAATCCAGGTTCTTATATTTATGCAGATAAAGGAACCGGTACTTACTGGAAACTGAGAGATGCCGGAAATAATACTGCAATTGATCCGATATATGCCGAAAAATCAGAAGTAAAGGTTTTCCCGACATTTACTTCCGGAACTGTTGTTGTTTCAACTCCTTCTAATGCATCCATACAAGTAATGGATATTTTCGGAAGAGTTCTGGACTCATACAATTCTTCCGGGACATTGACCCTGGATATGGATTATATGGATGGAATATACCTCGTATCAGTTTATACCGGAACAGTCAATACATTTAAAGTGATCCTTAAAAAATAATCAGGACAGATTGTCACTGTAAAGAATGCTTGTTTTTATTTAGATATTTTTTATATAATAAATTTTAAATCTTTGTGAGTATGGAAAAAATCAACAACTTATTTAGAAAGGTTGCTCTTTTAGCAATCTTGTGTGGAATTTCCTCTTTTGCTTTCGGGCAAACGCCAATTCCGATTTCGACAGTGGCTGAACTCAGAGCGCTTAGATCTGATGCCGCCGAAGCTGCAGATAAAAGCTATATTTTGATGAATGACATCGACCTTGCCGGTGAAACTTTTACAGAAGGACAGTTGATTTATAGTTTCAAAGGAACTTTTGATGGAAACGGTCATGTGATTAAAAATTTCACATATAGCAATACTTCAACAGGAACTGTAGGCTTTTTCAGGTTTATGAGAGGTACTGTCAAAAATTTAGGATTTGAAAATGCGAATGTTACTGGAGGTGGTAATGGCGATGGTGTTGGTGTTATTTCAAGTACAGTCAGAGGTGGTACCTTAGAAAATTGTTGGGTAATCAACAGTACAGTAACAAGATCGGGTTCTGACAGATTAGGAGCCATTGCCGGTAATGCGGATAAAGATAACGCTGCTCAATCAGCTACCATCAAAAATTGTTATGTCTTGAACACAACCGTAACAAATACTAACAGTATTGTAGGAGGAATTGTAGGTAGAGCAACTCAAAATACAGCAATTGAAAAATGTTATGTAGAATATTCAACGGTCTATGGAAATGGAGACGTTGGCGGTGTTGTAGGAAGATTACATGATGGGTCTACCATTAAGTTAAGTTATTCGGCCAATTCAGTTGTTAATGGAAATGACAACACAGGAGGAGTATTGGGTAGATTGTGGGGAGGAACAGTTGAAAACTCTTATTCTGCTTCTCGTGTAAATTCCCGTTCTTGGCAAGCTGGAGGTGTAGTTGGACAAGCAACTGATAATGCCGGCAGAATTTCTAATTGCTACTTTTCTGGTATTTTAACCCGTTATGGAGGTAACAGAGCCAGTGGTATTTTAGGTCTTATGGGTGTTGACAATATTACTGTGGAAAATTGTGTAAACCTTGCAGCTAAAGTTGTCAGTGATGAAAAATACAGAATTGTGAGTTTTGGTACAAGACCATCGACTGTAACTAACAATTATGCATTGGAAACAATTGCAGTAGCACAAGGAAATGCAAATGAAAACGGAACAGATGTTTCTGCCGCTACAGCTAAAACTCAAGCCTTTTATCAAAATCAATTAGGATGGGATTTCGATAACAATTGGAAAATGACCAGTGGTTATCCTATCTTAAAATGGCAGACAACCCCAGAAGTATCTGTAGCTATAGAGTCATTAACAGCCGATTTGTCTTTGAAAGAAGGAGGCAGCCCTTTGAGTTTGGCAGATTTCCTTTCAGGAAATGGATTGGAACTCACTTTCTCTACCACCAATCCTAAAATTGAAGTTAACGGAACTACTGTTAGCCTGAAAGCAAGTGCAGTACTTAATGATATTGAAGATGCAGAAATCATTGTTTCTGTTCCCGGAACAGATTTCAGTAATGGAAAGATTACTATTAAATTAGTGCCTACATTAATCTCAATTGCTAATGCCAACGAATTTGTATCTAAGATTGGAGCAGCTACAGGAGGTGATTTCAAATTGATTGCAGATATCGATTTCACAGGAGTAACATTCAACGGAATCCAAACATTTACAGGAAAATTAGATGGTCAGGGACATATCCTGACAAACCTGAATATTCAACGCGCCGGAGAAGGCGAACTCGGATTATTCTGGCAAGCCAACGGTGCTGAAATTAAAAACTTAGGTATTGAAAATTCTACTATCGGAACAGCTGACAACAAACATATTGGTGCAATTGCCGGAAGATTAAACGGTGGAAGCATTAAAGGATGTTATGTGGCTAATTCTAAAATTTCAGGACAAGACCACGTCGGTGCTTTGGTTGGACAGTTGAACAATGCCGCTGTTATTGAAAATTGTTATTCTACCGCTTATGTTAAAAACAGAGCATGGCAGACAGGAGGTCTTGTGGGATCTATCAATCAGGGGACTGTGAAAGACAGTTATTTCTCAGGAGTTATTGTTGGTAACTGGAGCCAGGTAGGAGGTATTGTCGGATTAAAAAATGGTGGAAATAATACTTCAAATTTTATAATTAATTGTGTGAATATGGCTTCTTACATCTTAGGAGGAAGCAAAAACAGAGTTTGTGGTAGCAATGATATCGCTTTGACCAATAACTATTCTTTGGCTTCTGCAAAAGTAGGAAGTGATGTTGCCGGAGCTGCTGTTATCACCAGTAGTGATGCTACCTCGCTTGACGGTAAAGATATGACAGATGCTGAAGCAAAAAGCGCCTCTTTCTATGCAACAACAATGACTTGGGATATGACAGATACCTGGGCTATTCCTGTAGATGGAGCTTCTTATCCGGTATTGAAATGGCAATTAGCAAGAACTGGAAAAATCCGGACAGGATTCTATTCCGGAGTTGATTTGTTGACTAATCCTATTACAGAAAATGTTTTCTTGTCAGGAAATACTTATGATTTGAATAAATTTGTTTCAACTCACGGATTGATATTTGCTTATACGGTAAATAATGCTAATGTGTTAGTTAATCAAGGAATTATTTCTCAGGAAGGTACAGGCTCTTCTGTGGTAACTGGTACATCAACAGCAAGCGCGAACTTTGAAGCTGCTATCACGGTCAATTGTACTGTTGTTCCTACAACCGGTGTTATTGAAATCACTACTCCTACAGATTTATTAATTGTAACACAACTTCCGACGCGTGATTATATCTTGAAAAACAATCTTGATTTAACCGGAATTTCTTTTGCCGGATTATGTTCCGAAGCAACTCCTTTCACCGGAACATTTGATGGCAATGGTAAAGTTATTTCAGGATGGACATATAATAACGGCTCAACCAATACATTGGCATTGTTCAAATCGACTAAAAATGCTACAATCAAGAACTTAGGTATTGAAAATGTCAGTCTTTACGGAGGGAATGATATTGCCGGTATTGTAAGTATTTTAGACGGAGGACTTGTAGAACAATGTTATGTTGCTGCTTCTACGATAAGCGCAAGTGATCGTGCAGCAGGTATCGCTGACAGGTTAATGAATGGTGCGCAAATTAATAATTGCTATGTTGATGCAGACATAACAGGCCGCGATCAACAAAAAGGAGGTCTTGTTGCAGCTTCTTTCGAAGGTGGAGGAATGGTTAAAAATTGTTATTTTGCCGGAACCGCCGGTGGAGGAAGATTTACAGGTGCAATGCTTGGTTTATTGGATCGCGATGCTGATGTTTATATTCAAAATTGCTTGAATCTAGCCACTTCTTTGAGTGGAAGTGAAACAACTTCCCGTATTGGAACTTTTGGAGGAAGATCAGCTTATGCTAAATTTACAAATAACTACTCTATCAGTACAACTCCGGTAAATGCAAATCTTATCACTGATGGAACTGTAACCGACAGAAACGGCGCCAACCTGCCTGCTGACACTGATGCCACATCGAAAGAATTCTATGTTAATACTTTAACCTGGGATTTCACAGACATCTGGGCATTTGCAACAACTCAGGATTATCCGGTATTGCGTATATTCAACAGCCCGGCTATCATCACTTCTGCTAAAACAGCAAATCTGAATGAATATGGTATTTCTATCATAAACAATGTGTTGGAAATTTCCGGTTTATCTGCTGATGCTGTTGTTTCCATCTACAATATAAGTGGACAAAAAATAGCTACATCCAACAACTCTACATTTGTATTACCTGCAAAAGGATTCTATGTAGTTAAAGTTGTTGAAAACGGAAAAGAATCTGTAATGAAGATTGCTAACAGATAAGGATAGTATGCCAAAAGAGACTTAATAGAACACAGATGACACGGGTAACGCTGATTTTCACAGCGATTCTCTGTGTCATCCGTGTTCTATCGGTAAATATTTATTTTTAATTTTTAAGTCTATGAAAAACACTAAATTTTACTTTCTTTTATTCTTCTCTTTCCTCTTTTTTTCTATTACCATTTACGGCAAAGATATACGTATCCTGGCCATAGGTAACAGCTTTTCTGAGGACGCTGCAGAGCAATACTTATACGAACTTGCCGAGAAAAATGGGGATAAGTTGATTGTCGGAAATGCTTATCGCGGCGGACAAGGCTTTGAATCACACTGGAATGTGGTCAACAACGGTACTGCTGATTTTGAATACCGTAAAGTAGTCAATGGAGTCCGCACAAACAATACGGGAAAAACACTCGAATACTGCCTTTTGGATGAAGCCTGGGATTATATCACATTCCAACAAGTCAGTCAGGATTCGGGACTTCCCAATACTTATGAGCCCTGGTTGGGTTATTTATTGAACTATGTAAAAGGAAAAGCTACCAATGCGCAGGTGAAATTTGCCATACATCGCACATGGGCATACTCTAAAGACTCAAATCATGGCGGATTTGCCAATTATAACAATAACCAGATGATCATGTTTCAGGCTATTGTTAATGCAACAAACAAAGCCATGACCGATCATCCGGAAATCACCATCCTGATTCCGGCCGGAACTGCTATTCAAAATGGTCGCAGCAGTTTCCTCGGGGATATTTTCAATCGCGACGGCTACCATTTGTCTTATGGATTAGGTCGTTATACCGCAGCCTGTACATGGCTCGAAGTATTTACAGGAAAAAGTCCGGTGGGAAATTCTTACCGCCCTTCAACTGTCAGCGAAATAGAAGCGTTAGTTGCCCAACACTCTGCTCATGCGGCTGTAACAACTCCCGATGCTGTTACATCAATGAGCAATATGGGATATACCGGCGATAACACAATTGCTCCGGCAGCTCCTGTAAAAATTAATTTTGGTTCTCTTTCAACCTCTGCAGGATGGAATAGTGTGGCAAACACAAACAAATATGTTTTCGGATTGAAAGATACCGGCGGAACCGACACCCAAATGATTGTCATGCTCGATGATGATTTTAATGACGCCAATACGGCAGGAGCGACATCTACCACTACTTCTTTGAATATGCCGGAAGATGTATCCAAATCAAGCTTATGGGGTTATTCGAAAGGAAATTTTGAAAACAGAGCCATTCAGCCTACGGGAGGATTTGTATTCTCCCACCTGAATAAAAATTTAGTTTACGATTTTTATATCTTCTCTTCCAGATCAGGCGCCAGTGATAATCGTGAAACTCAACATGTACTGTTAGGGGAAAACAGAAAGCGCGCATTTGTTAATGCCGCCAGCAATTCTACTGAACTTGCTTTTGTGAAAGCGATTAAACCCAATGCAAAAGGTGAAATCAAACTGACGGTAAGCGCTGGTCCGAATAATACGAATGGAAATAGTTTTTATTATATCAATGCCATGCAAATCGTTGCCCGCGAATATGTAGAAGGTGATTTTGATGATAATGAAGATATTAACAAACCAATCGAAATCAAAACAGAAGCAGATTTCAAAGCTATGGCTTCTGAACAGAATAATGGGAATAATTACACCCTGATGAATGATATTACCCTTTCAGGAGAATTGAAAGCCGGAAATTTGGTGAATATCTTTTCCGGCACATTTAATGGAAACGGACATGTAATCAGAGGATTAAATATCAATGATTCTTCTACCGAACAGATAGGTTTGTTCAGGCATTTGAGCGGAACTATCAAAAATCTGGGTCTTGAAAATGCTTCAATCAATGGAAATGCCAATGTCGGAGGATTCGCAGGTAAAGTACAAGGTGGAACAATTGAAAATTGTTATATCGCAAATAGTTACATTGAAGGACGTGACCATGTCGGTTCTTTGGCCGGACAATTGGAAAGAGGTGATGCAGGCGGATTGATTCAAAACTGTTATTCTACTTCCACTGTTTATTCCCGTGAATTCCAGGGTGGTGGCTTGGTCGGGACTTCAGCAGGTTCCGATCCTTCCGGAAAGATAGCTAATTGTTATTTCTCCGGATCGTTGACAGTGAAAAATGCGAATCGCGCCGGAGGTATTATGGCCTTGAAAGATAATGACGCAGGTCTTGTAATTGAAAACTGTGTGAATCTGGCGGAAGTTGTAAACTGTGGAGCGCGTTATCGTATCGCAAGTATCAATGGAAGACAAAACGCTACCTTTTCAAATAATTATGCGCTTGCCGGTTTGACATACACCGATACGCAAAGTGCCAATGCAGCAGCTGAAAACGGAACGGATGTTACTGCTGATAAGGCAAAAACCAAATCTTTCTATCAAAATGATTTAGGATGGAATTTTGATACGGTTTGGGAAATGCTGGGCGACGGTTATCCGGTATTGAAAATGCAGAAAAAACCAGTACACGTTCAACTGACCGGAGTAAAGGATATTTATGCTTTGCAGACCGGAAATACAATTGATCTGAACGAAATCAAATCTCTCAGAGGATTGTCTATAACTTTCAACGGCAGCAACAGCAAGCTTACGATCGAAAACAATATCGCAACAGTTACCGGATCAATCAACGGACCCGAAAATGCAGACATCACCATTTCGGTTAATAGCGCTGATTATGTAATTGACAATGGTGTTTTACGTATCCAATTGATTCCTACAGGTTCAATAAAAATTTCATCTCCCGAAGATCTTGTTTTTGTAACAGCCAATCCTGCGCTGACTTTCGAACTTTCCCAGAACATTGATATGACAGATGTAACATTCTCCGGCTTGTGTTCGGAATCCAGCCCGTTTACCGGAACTTTCGACGGAAAAGGCTATGTAATTAAAGGTCTGAAATATGAAAATACAGCGACTTCAGCAATGGGATTATTCAGAAAGACGAAAAATGCGACTGTTAAAAACTTAGGATTGACAGATGTCAGATTGATCGGATATGATAACATAGGAGCTATTGCCGGTATCATGGAAGGTGGAAAAGTGGAACAATGCCATGTAACCGGATATGTTGAAGCCCGCGACAGAGCTGCCGGAATAGGAGGTTATATTTTATCCGGAGCAACTGTTGAAAATTGCTATGTTATGGCCGATATTAAAGCTCGTGAACATCAATTAGGCGGTGTAACTGCCGCTACTTTTGAAGGAGGAGCAACCATCAGGAATTGCTATTACTCAGGAACACTTACAGGAGGAGGTCATGGAGCTTCAATGGTAGGGTTGATAGATCGCGATGGTGATGTGATTATCGAAAACTGCCTCAATCTGGCCACATCAGTTACAGGAAGAGTGCCTTTCCGTATTTGTAGCTGGAATTCCCGTGAAAGCTTTGCGAAGTTCTCCAACAATTACTCGATCTCTTCTACTTTGGTGGGAACTGCAGTCGTAGCTGATGGAACCGCCACTAACAGAAACGGAGTAAATCTTCCTGATGATGCGAATGCCAAATCAAAAGACTTTTATACAGGAACATTGAAATGGGATTTCAATAATACCTGGACTTTCATTACAGATGTAGATTATCCTGTCTTAAAAGTATTCTCGCATTCGGGAACCGGATTCAAACCAAATAATGCTACAGATTCTTACTTGATTAGTAAAATAGACAATATGGTTTATGTAAGCAATCTTTCTGAAAAAGCAGCTATATCAGTTTTTACTATCCAGGGACAACAATTGATTTCTGATGGATCAGTTTCCGGAGAGTTCTCTTTCCAACTACCGTCAAAAGGAGTGTATATCATAAAGATTACGGCAAACGGAAACGATTCTGTTATTAAATTGATCTATTGATAAAATAATTACGAGGTTGTCTCAAAAGTAAAATTAGAACACGAAATACACAGAATACACAGAAATTCACTGTTTATATATTTTTATAATATACTTATATTCAGTTGAAAATTAAAAAATAATCCGTGTTTTTCTGTTTAATCTGTGTCGTCCGTGTTCTATTGATCTGTTTTTGAGATAACCTCGATAATAATAAACTTTAAATATCTTATGAATCACTTAAAATGTATACTCTTGCTGGCAGGATTATGTTCCAGCATTCTGGTGTCTGCACAATTCCCGATTGTGCTGGAAGCTGAAAATGCCAGACTTTTTGGCGATTTAAAAGTCGCTTCTGTTGCCGGTTTTTCTGGAGGGAAGTATGTAAACAGCTTTCATGTAAGTACCGATTCTTATTTTTTGTACGATAATGTACAAGTAGCTCAAGCGGGTACATATGAATTTAAAGCATTCACTACGGGATCCGCCCGCCCATTTTCTGTCAAGGTCAATAATTATGAAAAAACTTTACTGCGCACCAATGATTCCCCTGATTGGAATAACCCTCCCACATCGACAATTAGTACCTATATATATCTGGATGCCGGAATCAATGTGATAAAAATAGCTTCGGAAAAAGAAGACGGACCCAACATCGATAAATTTGAAATCAACCGCGCTTCTACAGTTATTCCGCAACCGGCAATTGTTCGATCCGCCTTCCCTTACGATTTTACAGATAATGCCGTGATTACGGCCGAACATCCGAATCCGGCACTATCTAACCTTACAGATAACAATGAATCTACTTTTTATGAAGTTCCGGGAGTAAAATCCACTACAATAACAATTGATTGTAAAGAAAATAAAGTGGTCACATCAATGCTTCTTTCTGCCGGAAGAGATGTTAGTGTAACCAGCTGGATAGTTGAACGCTCTGTTGATGGAATTAATTGGAACAGACAAAGTTATTCTTCTTATAAAATAGTTGGAATGGGTGACCTCACCTTATTTACCTATAATCGTACAACAGCTAACGCGGCTAATTTTGCGGCGCGCTATTATCGCCTGACAGCTACAGCCGATACGGATATTAAAATTGCAGAATGGCAATTATTCGGAGTCCCTTTTGTTAATAATACATTAAACTTCCCCGCAGATATAACCGAAGGAACCACACCGGCCAATCAGGTTTCGGGTGAACCCAAAGGAAAAGGAACGGAAATTTTTGCAAATCTCTTTGACCGTAAGATGGGTACAAAATATTGTGCTGACGCTACAAGTTGCAGGATACAATATGTGTTGGATAAATCATACAAATTTTCATCCTATAGCATTACCAGTGCCGGAGATGCTCCTGAGCGCGATCCGAAATTGTGGAGTTTCAGCGGTTATAATGCAGAAGAAGGCTGGATTGAATTGGATGAACGTCGCGAGTTCTCTTTCCCCGGTCGTAACACGACAATGGAATTCAAAATTAATTCGGATAAAGAATTTTCCGCTTTTATGATTGAAGTATCGAGTGTGAAAGCCGGAAGTATGATACAATTTGCCAATTTACAGGTTTTCGGACAATCAACAAGCACTCCCCCTGTTGATCCCAACAAACCGATAGATCCTGTCGGCGATCCGAAAGAAAGAGCCGCTGAATTAGTAAGATTGATGACCAAAAGTGAAAAGTTGGCTTATGTAGGTGGTACAAACTGGATGTTTACACGAGCGATTCCACGCTTGGGTATTCCATACATCAGAATGTCCGATGGTCCTCAGGGATTAGGTCCGCAAGGTTATGCACCACCTCAGGGGATTGATGCATGGAAAAATTCAACAGCTTATCCTTGTGCACTGTTATTAGCTGCAACATGGAATGAAGATTTAGCCTGGTCGTATGGCGAAGCATTGGCTTCAGATTGTAAGGCGCGCGGCGTAAATATCCTGTTGGGTCCCGGAGTCAACATTCACAGGGCGCCCATGTGCGGACGCAATTTCGAATACATGGGAGAAGATCCCTACCTGACTTCCCGCACAGCAGTCGGATACATCAAAGGTTTGCAGGAAAATGGAGTAATGGCTGTTGTCAAGCACTTTACAGCTAATTTTCAGGAATACAACAGAAATTATATCAGTTCAGATATCGATGAACGGACACTGAATGAAATTTACTTCCCAGCTTTCAAGGCAGCCGTTCAGGAAGCTAACGTAGGAAGCGTAATGAGCAGTTATAATCTTTTGAACGGAACCTGGACAACACACCACCCCTGGTTGTTGAAAACCGTATTGCGCAATCAATGGGGTTTTGATGGAATATTAATGTCAGACTGGGGTTCAACCCACGCTTGTTTGCCTGCAGCCAACGCCGGATTGGATCTGGAAATGGCCGCCGGTGAAAGAATGTCGCCCGACAGCCTGCGTTATTACATCAACAAGGGAGAAATAGAAATGAGCACGGTTGATGAGAAAGTGCAACATATTCTCCAGACCATGATCCGGTTTGGATTTTTAGACAATAAACAACAGGATTCAAGCATTCCTTTAGATAATCCGAATTCTGCAAAAACCGCACTGAACGTAGCACGTGAAGGAATGGTGCTGTTGAAAAACCAGGATAATGTACTTCCTCTGAAAGCGGATAAAATAAAAAAAGTGGCAGTTGTCGGCAAAAATGCAACGCGCTATGTGACCGGTGGTGGTAGCGGCCGTGTCGAACCGTTTCATTATGTCAGCTTTTATGATGGAATTGCTGCTTTGGCTGCCCAGAAAGGCATTGAAGTCAGTTATGTAGATGAATATGATCACATGGATAAGGTGATATATACAGAATCAGGATCCGGACAAAAAGGATTTAAAGGCGAATATTTTAACAACAATAATTTACAGGGAAATCCAACCGGAACAAGAATTGATCCGAAAATAGATTTTGATTTCCAGAATGGCCCCGGAATCACCGGAGTAGGAACTTCCAACTACAGTGTCCGCTGGACCGGAGAATTGCGTCCGGCAGAAACCGGAGAGTATACTTTCTCTTTAGGTGGAGACGATGGTTTCCGTTTGTATATCAATAATGTAAAAGTGATTGATGATTGGAATGACGGACAAAACCGGAATAAAACCTACAAACAAAATCTGACCGCAGGAACTAAGTATGCCATCAAAGTGGAATACTATCAGGGTGGAGGAGCTGCCATCGTTGACTTTTACTGGACAAAAACCGGTGCGGGCGACTATTTCCTTACTTCCATGAATGAAGCGGATGTGGTAATTGCCTGTACAGGACATGATAGCAGCACAGAAGCTGAGGGGGGCGATCGTTCTTTCGAATTGCCATCATCGCAAAGAACTTTCATGACCAAAGTCCTGAAAACTCAGAAACCGGTAGTGGCCGTGGTTAATGCCGGCGGAAACGTCGAAATGCAATCCTGGGAACCTTCGTTGAAAGGATTGTTATGGGCCTGGTATGCAGGACAGGAAGCAGGAACCGCTCTAGCTGAAATTTTATTCGGAGATATGAATCCTTCCGGAAAACTTCCGGTCACTTTTGAAAAGAGATGGAGCGATAACCCTACTTATAATTCATATTACGATGCCGATGGAGATAAACATGTGAAACTCACCGAAGGAATATTCATGGGATATCGCGGATATGATAAACTGAACCGCACCGTTCAATATCCGTTCGGTTACGGACTTTCGTACACAACATTCAATCTTTCTGGAATGACTGTCAGCGAAACAACAGACAACAACTCAATCCTGAAAGTAACATGTGAGCTTAAGAATACTGGCGATGTGGCAGGAGCGCAAGTAGTTCAACTCTATGTCGGAAAACGCGAATCCAGCCCTGTAGAACGCCCATTGAAAGAACTTAAAGCTTTCAAAAAAGTATATCTTGAACCCGGACAGTCACAAACCGTAACAATGTATCTGCCCAAAGACGCATTTTCTTATTTCGATGTGAATAAAACTTCTTTTGTTACAGACAAAGGACTTTATGAAATCAGCTTGGGATTTTCATCAAAGGATCTGAAGTTGCAACATGAAGTGATAGTAGACGACAAAACGGCTATTGAATCAGTAAAACTTAGCCTTGTTGAATTAATTCCCTCAGTCGTAAAGGCTGGGGAATTAATTAAAATCGGTCATGGATTAGCAACAGAAGTAAATGTTTACGATTTGTCAGGCGTATTGAGATCTAATCATAAAAATACAGAATTTATTCCGACAGCCGGATTAAAACAAGGCATGTATATCGCCCGCATGGATTTCAAAGACAAACAAGGAGCCGGAAAATTTATTGTAAAATAAGAGACTGTTTAAATTTACAAAATGTGACCAATATGAAAAAACTATTTCTTCTTTCTTTCATACTCAATTTATGTATGATCTGTTATGCACAAGACATAACAACAACTACCAATTTAGAAAAATATAAAGACGCTCCTGTGCCGGATCCGTTGAAAGTTGTTTTTATAGGAAACTCAATCACACAAGGTTGGGTTGACAACCGTCCCGAATTCTTTACTTCAAATAATTATGCAGGACGAGGTATCAGCGGACAAACAAGCCCGCAATTATTGTTACGTTTTCAACAAGATGTTATAGCACTCGCCCCTCAGGCTGTGGTGATTAATATTGGCACAAACGATATCGCCATGAACACAGGTGAATATTCTCCCCAATTTACTTTCGACTGTATCAAGTCTATGACAGAGTTAGCAGACTATCATGGAATCAAAGTGATTCTTTCCTCCATATTACCCGTTTACCAGTATGGATGGCGACCCGAGGTCAAAGATGTTCCCGAAAAAATAGATGCTTTAAATGCTCAGATAAAAGCTTTTGCAGACACAAAGGGCTTTGCTTACATTGATTACAATACACCAATGAAAGATGAAAGGGGAGGACTGAAATCCCAATATACCGAAGATGGCGTTCATCCTACCAAAGACGGATTTGAATGTATGGAAATAATTGCACAAAAAGTGATCGATAAAGTTATTAACAATAAATCATCTCGAAAAAAATGAAAAAGATTCTACTGATTTGTATGATGGGTATATTCACGTTGGTGAGTATGGCTCAGAATTACTCAAACCTCTATGTGGTGGGAGCTGCTTTTGATTGCGGATGGACTGCTGAAAAAGCCTATCTGATGGATAAAGAAGACAATGGAGTCTTCACCTGGATGGGTAGTATGAAAAGCGGGGATTTCAAATTTCTGCTTAAAACGAATCCCGGCGATATTTGGATTAATTGTCTGAATTCGAAAGTCGCCAATGAAAAAGTGGTGTTGGGCAAAGCGCATGAAATCGTATATGTTGAAAATTCGCGCATAACGAATAATGACTTCAAATTCATGATGAATGATGTAGGAGTATTCAAAATCGTTGTAGATACGAAGGCCATGACCATGACAATAACCAAGAGTGATTTGATTTCAGTATCTTCTCTTGATGGAAAAGGAAAAAGAATTGTGAATATTCATTCCTGCAGCGGAAGCGCCTCGGGAGATGAACATCCGTATAAACTTCTGATCGGGAAAGATGAAAACCTGAAAGATATCAAAAACAAATGGTGCTATAACGGCGAAGACCCTTTTGTGATTTTCTCCATGTCGGCTATTTATTCGATCAATAGATTCGGTTTCCGCGACGGACGCATTAAAGAAACAGGAGTTTCTGTTAAAAACCTACCGGAATACAAAGTTTATGTCAGCACAACCGGAGTAGCCGATGGCGATTGGACGGAAGTTATCCACGAAACCAATGTGGGCGACCAGACTGAAAAATTGAAAAAAATAACTCCCGTTGAGGCCCGCTATATCAAGTTTGTTCCGGTGAAAGACCCGACAGATAATTATATCCGTATTTATGGAGTCGATATTTACGGAACTTTTGTTCGTCCGTTGGATGAAAACATAATCAGTTATGGGAAAACGGTTGCAAACTATAGTAACTGTTGGAGCAACCGGGAAACTCCTGCCAATATTATTGACGGAAACAAAGAAGCTGTACCCGGAAAAGATGCGAATAACCCCTGGGCTTTTGCCAAATCAACTAATAGTGTCTGGGCAATTTTTGACTTGGAAGACACTTACGATATCGAAAAATTCGTATTGACCGACAGTGAAGAATGGATCACAGGCTATAAAGTTTACACAAGCAGTTTCGTAGGAAAAGACAGTGATTGGAAATTGATTTTCGATGGAACATTTAGTAAAGAATTGCTTACAAAAGAAGGAGTACCTGCTCAACCGGCTATTGGAAGATACATTAAACTGGAAATTCCTGCGGCTTATCAACAAGGTTTGACCCGCATCCGTGAGTTCGAAGTATACGGGAAATTAGCCGCTAAACCGGGTATTACCACCAATCATGCCGATCTGAAAACAGCTTACGAATTAGCTCTCTGGACAGTGGCCTTGAATGAAACCCAGGATGGAATCCTGAAAGCAGGTGCCCGTTATGCAAATAAATGGACCCGTGACCTGGCTATCAATGTCTGGAACGGATATACATACCTGCAACCGGAAAAGGCCAAAAACTCACTCCTGAGTTTACTGATGAATAATGACCAGCAACTGATCAGTGAAGAATATTGGGATAAAATTATCTGGGTGAAAGGTGCTTATGAATATTATCAGACCACAGGCGATAAACAATTCCTGGATCAGGTGTTGAAAAGTGGTTTAAATACCATGAAAGAACTGGAAAATATGAAAAGAGGCAATGACCCCGTATTTGATGCAACCTATGGACTTTTTACCGGACCATCTGTATTCAACGACGGTATTGCCGGATATGAAGAACCTGTTTTTGCAGGCGATAACTTGGGCGGAGCAGTAGTCAGCCATCCTGCTCATACAAAAATTAAATGCTTGAGCACCAACTGTATTTATTATGAAGCCTATCGTTTGTTGGCAAAAGTTGCACATGAAGTAGGAGACGATATTCTGATTCCCGATCTGGAGACTAAAGCAGCCGCTTTGAAAGCCAATATCCGTAAATATTTATTCAATGAAACAACAGGTAAATTAAGCTATCTGATTGATCAAAACGGAACCGTACATCCACATCAGGAAGGATTAGGTTTATCTTACGCTATTTTGTTTGATATCGTAACTCCCGAAGAAGCAGATAAAATCGTAAAAGAAACATTTGTTACCCCCTATGGACTTCCATCCATTTCGCCTCACTTCAAACGTTTCAACGATGAAAAACCGGGTCGTCATAATATGATGATATGGCCGTTTGTAAATGGCTTCTGGGCAGATGCTTGTCTGAAAACAGAAAATTACTCAAACTTTGAATTTGAACTCTTCAACCTGGCAAATCTAGGCGTTCACAAAGGAGATATGAGTTTCTACGAAATATATGAACCCAAAAATGGAACCCCCGATGGAGGATGGCAAAATGGCCATTGGGGACCGCTTGAACACCAGACTTGGTCGGCAACAGGCTTCCTGAATATGGTTTGGACAGGTTTGGCCGGTATTCGTTTGGAAGACAGCAAGATTACATTCAAACCCTATTTACCGGAAAGTGTGGAAAATCTTTCCCTCACTCAATTGAAATATGGAAATATGATAATGAATATTCAATTGACAGGCAAAGGATCGAAAATCAAACAATTCAAAATAAACGGAGAGGTTGTTGATAAATATGAAATCGACAGGAATCTCACCGGCGAACAAAATGTCGAAATAGTATTGGAACCACAATCCACAAGTATAGGTCAGACATCAACTTCGCAATTTCCTTTTGTTACAAATGTTTCGGATGCTTCTGTCTTACTGCAATTGTTGAATGATAAAGAAGCAGAATCAGTAACTCTCTATGATATTACAGGCAAAGTGATTGCCGCTAAAAAAAGAGTGAATGGAAACATCCCGGTAGCAAATAACCTCAATCGCGGAATTTACATTTTGGAAGTAGCATTTGGCGGTTCGATCTATTCTGAAAAAATAATGGTTTTCTGATAACCTCATATACATTACACTAACTTAATAAATTAATTTTTATGAAAAAGCTTTTTCTACTTACTCTTTTAAGCATGATCTCGTGGATGGGATTTGCAGAACCGGTGACAGATCTTTATATGATTGGGCCGGCTTTTTTTGATCTGACCGACGGAGGTTGGAATAATAAGACTGCGATTCAGATGGAGTCGAAAGGTAATGGAGTATTTACCTGGACAGGAGTGATGAAAGCCAATGCACAATTTAAATTTATGCTCCAAAAGGGAGCCTGGGGAAATAGTTATGTGAGTACTGTTAAGCAAGATGAACCTGTAGTATTGGGAACAGCTCATCCCATAACATTTTTACCAAGTGGAGATGCTCTTGATTTTAAGTTCAACACTAAAGCATTGAAAGGCACCTTTAAAATCACTGTCGATACGGAAAACCTGACAATGGTACTAGATCGGCCGGAAAGTATATTCCCAACCCAAAATGTGATTAGCGTTTCTTCTGCAGACGGCAAAGGAAAACGAATGGTAAATATTTATGCCTGCAGCGGAAGCACCGGCGACACGGAAAATCCTTATAAATTATTATTGGGGATAGATAAAATTTCCGGTACCGGCGATAAATGGTGCGTTAATCAGGATAGCCCCTGGGTTATTTTCTCTTTGTCAGGAATCTATGCGATTGACGGATTCGGGTTTCGTGACGGTCATTTTTACGAAACTGATGGTTATAATTTGGGCGGTCATAAAGTATACGTAAGTACAACAGGAATAGAAGATGCTGACTGGACTGAAGTACTTAATGAAACCACGGACCAGTCGATGTGTGAAAAATTCACATCGTTTGCTCCTCAGGAAGCCCGTTACATTAAATTTGTTCCGGTGCTGAAAGATCCTGCCAATAAATATATCCGTATTTACAATGCATGTATTACAGGAACTTATCTTCGTCCTATCGATCCAGCCATTGTCAGTACCGGAAAAGCAATCGTAGATTATGACAAGCCAACATCCGGAAGAGAAACTCCGGCTAACATCATAGATGGAAACATCATCCCGGTAGCCAATGCGAAATATGCCAATAACCCCTGGGCATTTTCCAAAACAGCAAGTTGGGTCGTTATCGATTTGGAATCAAGTTATTCAATCTCAAAATTTGCATTAACTACCATATTTGAGGATGCAGATCCCACTGCTTATATTGATGGTTATAAAGTTTCCGTATCTGATTCGCCGGAAGGGCCTTGGACAGTTGCATACGATGGAACTGCAGCAGGAACCTTTGAGGCTGCGACCGACAGAAAAGAGGCTGTATTAGCAACTGCTGTTAAAGGAAGATACATCAAACTGGAAGTTCCCGAAGAAAATCAATTCGGATGGACCCGTATCCGTGAATTTGAGGTATATAAAGGTGAAGAACTTCCTACCCGGATCAACACCATTAAAGACTCTTCTGAAAAATTAACAGTCTATCCCAATCCTATAGCAAAAGGAGAAAATATTCAATTGAACGCAAGTGGTATGTTGAAAATATATTCTTTGCAAGGGATTCTAGTTTATCAACAAAATATTTCAGGAATTGCTTTAATCCCGACAACTGATTTTGCACAAGGAAGCTACATTGTACGGTTGACAAGCGAATCCGGAACTAAACAAACTAAATTGATTGTAAGATAATATTTAAATATATCAAAATGAAGAAAATATTTTTATCATTATTAACTCTCTTACTGTGTTCCGCTGCATTCGCACAGGTCGTAACACAATCCATGCTACTGGATTTTGGTACGACCTCCGGAACCAGCGCCATTACAGTAAGCCCTGACGCAAAAGGAAACTATTGGACCAATATTGCAAATGACCAGGGTGGACTGACATTTACTCCGGTAGGAGCCACCTACAGCCTGATCAATACGAAAAACGCCTCTACAGGGTTTCAAATCGAAATCACCAAAGGATTTAAAACAAATGTAGGGGGTCAGGGAGGTTTGACCTCACCCAGTGATGCCTTACTGGGAGATTTAGCTATTGCCACGGCAACCCAGGATTATTTTTATGTGGAAGGAGCCAATGCTACCTTTAAAATAAAAAATCTGGATAAAAACAAAAAGTATAAATTCTACGCTTTCGGAAGCCGGTCAGCCACCAGCGAATCGGATGTCAGGATTACACAATATACTTTTACCGGAGCCACAGAAAGCAAAGGAACGCTACAGACAACCGGCAATGGCAACAACGTAGGAAATACAGCCAATATGTATATTACCGGTCTGATGTCACCGGATGCCAATGGAGAAATCAGTTTTGATGTGGTTAATGCCACAAGCAATTTTGGCTATATCAATGCGATGAAGATCGAAGAATGGACTGCCGGTCCGGTCATTGCACCGACTTCTATCATCCTTTCCGGAAGTAATATTACAGAATCCGGTCAGACCTCGCAAATTACAGCCACTGTTTTGCCTCCGGGAGCTACTTATCCTTCCATTACCTGGAAAGTCAGTGACTCTTCTATTGCCAAAATTGATGGAAACGGACTCTTATCTCCTAAAAAAAATGGTACTGTAACCGTAACCGCTTCTATTGTTTATGAAGGAATAACACTGTCTGACCAGATTGTAATTACAATCAGCGGACAATTAGGAATCGTTAATTTCGAAGGTACCGCCTCCGAAGACACCAATCCGGTTGAAATGCGTATGATCACCAACCTGGATGGCATGATTACAAACAACTTTGAAATTTACACTTCCCTGAAAGAAGGCTCGTATTTTTTCTCCCGGGATTTAGGAAACGGGAATACATTACAATATGGAGCCGGAACGACAGCAGGAACCCTTGCTGAAAACGGAGCGCCCATACCATCGACTGTTACCGGGCCGGTACGTATTACGATCAATTTAACGGATAAGACATATAACATACTCTCTGTTTCTTCCCTTAGCGTTGTAGGCAATTCAGTGCCCGGAGGTACCGATGTAACCAAAGGTTCTCCTTTGGCATATACAGGCAATGGTGTTTGGTCGGCCCGCTTGAATTTAAACGGAGGAGACCCCAGTTTCAACTTTGTTCTCAATAAAAATGCACAGGAACGGTTGAAACGTATCAAAGGAACCAACAGGGTGATTTTGCAATCGCAGGGAACACAGTTCGGTATTGCGATGGAAGACATCCGTACCAATATGAATGGCGGACAATATGATGTTACAATCGACCTGAGAAATCAGACTTACAGCGTATCTTGCGGAGATGTCAACAACTTCAGGATTTCCTATATGGGATCATCCGTGGCAACCGGCGCAGGCGCTTTGAGTAACCTGGGATGGGCCTATATGTACACCAATTTGCTGAAAAAACGCTATGAAGATGGCTTGGGATTAAACTGGACAACTTCCAATATTTCCATCGGAGGAAATACAACAACCAATCTCCTGGATCGTTGGGAACGCGATTTGTTGAGCAATTGCAGCCGCTATGTATTGTATGCGCTTTCCCTTGGAAATGAAGGAATACACGAAAGGGGAGAACCTGCTTATATCAGTTATCGCGATGGTATGATAAAAGCCATTCAACAAGCTAAAGATGCAGGAATTGTTCCCGTAATGGCCAATAACTATACCCGCGCCGATTTTAACGCTTCCGACTATAATTATGTGAAGAAGTTAAACCTGTTGATTCACGAATGGGATGTGCCGAGTATCAATACTTTAGGCGCTATTGATGATGGAGCCGGCCGCTGGGCCAACGGATACGAAAATGACAATGCCCACCCGAATACAGCCGGTCACGAAGAATTTTACTACGCCCTGGTACCTTCTTTGTTTGATGCATTGGAGGCCGGTAAACCGTTACCTGCCAGAGTAAACGGAACATCTTATAAACTAGGAACAAAAGCCACAGCCAACAGCATTGAATTTACTCCCGAAAACATCGTTCACCCATTCACCGTTTCTGTAGATATTAAAACTACAGGCAAGGGAACTGCCGTTTGGTTCGAAAACGAAATCGGTAACGGATTCCTGAAAATAAATGCCGACGGAAAATTAGTCTATGAATCTCCTAAAAAAGGAACTATCGTATCCTCTGCTTCTGTAGCGACCGGTGATTGGAAACGTGTTACCCTGACGCATTATTATGCCTGGGGAGTTACTATGCTCTATGTTGATAATACGAAAGTAGGAGAACTGTTTGAAAAATTAGCTCCGAAGAAATTTGCTTTAGCCGGGGGCAATACTGCTCCGGAAGAAATCGAATTTCGAGAGTTGTTCTTCTGGCGCGCCGGTATGAATGCGGAAGAAATCCAATATGTGAACAATGGAAAAATGATGAAATCCAGTCTGGAAATTTATGCTCCGCTGGGAGGAACCGAACCATTGGTAAACCTCGCTCAATCGACCAATACATTGCAGTTGACCAACTCCATGCTGATACAGGATAGAAAAATGTATCTGGATTTCGGACCAACCACGCAATTGGGAGCAATAACATCCAGTCCCGATGCCAATGGCAATCACTGGAACAATATCACCAAAAATACCAAAGACGCTGTTTCCGATAAGCTGGTTTCTTCCGTTAATGAAGACACCGGTTATCAGATTGAGATAACCAAAGGATTTTCTTTGAATCCCGGCGGACAAGGCGGTTTAACAACTCCTACGGCAGCAGAATTAGGCGATATGGCTATTGCTACGGCAACACAGGATTATTTTTATACCGAAAATACAAATGGTACGCTTAAAATAAAAAATCTGGATAAAACCAAAACATATAAGTTTCATGTGTTTGGAACCAGGCTTGGAACCAGCGATGCCGATAGCCGTAAAACAAAATATACTTTCACTGGCGCCAATCAAAGTCAGGGCATCCTTCAGACAACAGGTTATGGAAGAACGCAAAATACCGCTAATTTGTTCGTTTCCGAATTAATTTCCCCTAATGCGAACGGCGAAATCGAATTGGATGTGGTTAACGCCGAGAGTAATTTCGGATACCTCAATGCCATGAAGATCGAAGAATTCAGTTTTGCCTATCCCGAAGGAGGAAGTCCGCTGATCAGTGTGACTCCCAATGACGGTTTGGGAACCCGCATTGTTCGTGTGCTTTCCAATACCGGTGGTTTTAATAATGAAACTGCCGAAAATATGTTGCTGGATAAAAATATTGCAGCCAACAAAAACAAAAAATGGTGCTACAATGCCTCTTCTCACAATGTAATCTTTGAATTGTCGGATTATTATGATGTGGATAAATTCATTATCGATGATTGCAAAACTCGTGAAAATAATCCGAACTTCCCTGAATATTACATTTATGTAAGCACAACCGGAACAACTGATGCCGACTGGAAAGAAGTCGTTCACGAAGCCAATCAGGCCGATGTGATGTATAAAATTAAAGAAATCACACCTGTAAAAGCCCGTTATATCAAATTTGTTCCTAAAGGATTGGATGTAATCCGTATTTTCGGATTCCAGATTTATGGCCGCAAATCGTTCGATTCCGTTCATCCGAAAGAACTGATCAGTGTGGGAAAACCGGTTATCGAACAACAAAATTCTACGAATATCCAACAAGCGGCTGTTGCTCTGTTTGACGCGAATAACAATGCCGACAACAGTAAATGGACTGCTTCCGGTGGAGATAAATATGTGGTAGTCGATCTGAAAGATAATTATGCTGTCTCGGAATTTAAGTTATACGATGCTCAATCGGTAAGCGCTTCCAATCAGAATATAAACGGCTACAAAATTTCTGTTTCCACCGATTTGTCCTCATGGGAAATGGTGGTCGATGCAAATGACAGAGCTAGTGAAAATGTGAAATCCGATGTGCTTGCAACATCCAAGACAGCCCGTTATGTGAAACTGGAAATTCCGGCCGATCGTATGGGAAGCAACAAAGCAATTAATTTGTATGAATTTGAAGTGTACGGCAAACTTTTAGTCACTTCAAACGATGCAAGACTCCGCTCGTTAAGCCTGTCTGCCGGTACATTATATCCCTCTTTCGATCCGGAAAGAACTTCTTATACAGTGAATCTGCCTAAAGAAGCGGATAAAATAACCATTCAGGCTGCGGCTCGCGACGAAGCGGCTGTTGTCAGCGGAGATACAGGTGAAAAAAACTTGCAGTTGGGAGCCAATAGCTTTGCAGTGTCGGTAAAAGCGGCGGATAATACAACTACAAAAACGTATTACCTGATTATTAATCGAGCGGAAAAGTCAACTTTAGCCGAATTGAAATCATTGAGTATCAACGGAGCGGAATTATTGCCGGCTTTCAGTCCTTCTATTGTCGCTTACAGAACAGAAGTGAAAAGTGAGACAATCGATATTCAGGCGATAGCCGGAACCAACGATGCAGTAATAAGCGGAAACGGTCCGCAAACATTGAAAGATGGTGCTAACTATCTGACTGTTACCGTTACATCAGAAGATCAAAGCAATAGCGTTTCGTATAATCTGACTGTTTACAACACGAAAAATTTACTTAGCGTTTCTTCTCCCGATGGAAAAGGAAAACGGATTGTGAACATCGATTCTTACAGTGCAATGACCGGCGTCCACGAAAATCCTTTTCACTTGTTTTTGGGTTGGAAAAATAACCTGAGCGGCAGCACAACAGCTAAATGGTGCGATACTTCAGCCTCTCCCTGGGTTATATTCTCATTATCGGATATTTATACCATCAACCATGTCGAATTCCGTGATTGCAAAATGATTGAATCCGGGTGGGCTAATTCGCCTCAGTATTCGGTTTATGTAAGTACAACCGATACATTGGCCGGAAGCTGGACAGAAATCGTCAATGAATCAGGTGTTTCTGCAATCAATGAAAAAATCAAATCATTCGATCCGGTAGATGCCCGTTTTGTGAAATTTGTTCCTGCCAAAGGCGATGGAGCTATCCGCGTTTACGGATTTGATATTTACGGAACATTCAAAGAAGCCGTTGACCGCGATGGAAATATTGCTGTCGGAAAAACGGTAATGAATTCCAGCGCTTTCACCAATGACATGCTGACTCCGGCCAATGCCCTCGACGGACGAAATACTGTCTGGGAATTCAGCCGTGGAGACGCGTTCCTTGAAATCGACCTGGAAGATACATACAAAATCAGCAAATTTGCCGTAGTAGATGCCGCAGATTGGATCAATGGTTATAAAGTTTCGATAAGCAACACAGGAAACGGAAACGACTGGAAAGAAGTCGCCAATCCCACTTTCATCGAAAAAACGATGGAACGGAAAGAAGTAACATTAACAACTCCTGAAGAAGTTCGTTATGTACGACTGGACATTCCCAGAGGAAACCAATACGGTACAGTCCGCATCAAAGATTTTGAAATATATAAATACAGGGAAGGCCAGGGAATTGACAACGCAAAAGCCTCCGCTTCAAAATTAGAAGTTTATCCCAATCCTGTTAAGCAAGGAGGAAATATATATGTGAATGGAACCGGATCAATCAGCATATATTCGATGCAAGGCGTTCTTGTATTTGGACAAGACAGATTCGAACCTTCATTTATTTCAACAGCAGGTTTGGCCACAGGCAATTATATTATTCAAATAATTGACAATAATCAAACGAGGCAGGCAAAATTGATTGTCAAATAACGAAGTAGCCCGGAAACAATAAATGATGAGCTATGGGCGATGATTGTAAAAGTTGCTTGTAGCTCATTGTTTTTACCATCATAGATAGCTGTAGAAGAAAGTTTCGTAATAGAAGTCTAATCATTGAAAAATAGCCCGGAAATTATGTTACGCATGAATACACAGGAAAAATTGCAATTTTTACCGGACAATCTAATTGTTATCCGGAATAAGGAAAGCTACAATTATACTTACCGAGAGATAATGTACATTTATAGCGACCGGCCTTATACCAGGTTGCGGTTATTAGAATGCACTTCGCCGGTATTACTTATCAATTCCGTTCAATTTCTCGGCGATCGGTTGCCGGATTTTTTTGTTCAATGCAATAGAGCGCTTATAGTTAATCTGCAACATTGTTTAAAATATAAAAATGGTGGCCGGACATTGAAAATAGAGATGGCTAACCAGGAAATTTTTACAGTATCCAACAGACGGCAGGCCTTATTCCTTGAAAAATATTTCAAGTTTTATACAGAAAAACGTTTCTGAAGGTAATTTGTTAGATGTCAACCCAAATGAAAGACTACACGTTCAGTATGTGAAATCAACACGCTCAGCCTATTGTTGTAGTTTAGATGTTTAGATGCTTGGATATTCGTATATCTTTGATGGTAAATGTCATTAAATAACTATAATTCAATATGGCACAAATTCCCAAAATTATCCATCTGGTCTTCTTGAGTAAAACAGAGTTGGTACCTGATTTCTTCAAGACATGTGTTGAAAGAATAAAAATATTCCATCCCGGTTGGGAAGTAAGAAATTATAACGAAGAAGATATTCAAAAAATATTATTGGAAAATTTCCCTTTGATATTATTTGTATATAATAAATACACACATCGTGTACAAAAAGCTGATATCGCAAGACTTGTATTGGTATATCTGTATGGAGGCTTTTATATGGACATGGATATGCATTGCCTGAAAAAACTCGACGGTTTGCTAGATCTTAGATTGGTTTTGTGCGAAGAAAGAGAAATTGATCCCGGGAAAAAACATTATTTTAACCAATGCAGGGGGGTATGCACAAGATATAATCTGGAAACGGGGAATTACATGTTTGGCAGTATTCCCAGACATCCTTTCTGGCTTTATGTGTTACGGAAAGCGGTTTGGAAATCAATAATACCTATCCAATACGAAGTCGATATTTTAGAATCGACAGGTCCTTTATTGTTAACAGACGTGTATCATACTTATCGCAGAAAATTTCCGGATATCACCTTGTTAAGAAATATAGACAGGGAATGTCTGCATCCTTTGGATAATGATGTCAGTTGCTATTTTGGCAATTTCGCGGCACATGCGCATATCGGTTCCTGGAAATGGGAGACTAAAATAGG
>JAVBLQ010000086.1:0-73837 GCA_031553435.1 Bacteroidales bacterium
TATACTTCCATATTGTTTTCATTTAAATCATTAACAAGCATTAGCTTAGAATCTAATTCATTATAGTGTCTCAATAAATTCAGTTCTAATTTTTTTAATATCAAATTTTTATTGTCAATTTTTAAGATAAAAAAATCATCTGATCACAAGAAAATAAAAATGTTAGTAAAATGATTAAATAAATGTTTTTTGTTTTCATAACTAAATAGATTTAAATTTGAAAAACAAACATAATAAATGAAAGCAAAAAAACAAATCAATACATATGTTTTTATGAAATATTAATATTGTTTTAATTAAATAAAGAATAATAATACTGCTTTATTTAAAGAAATACCGGTAAATATCATTCGCATTTGCATAAAGCACTAAACCTAACAGAAGTACCATTCCTACGGTTTGAGCATATTCAAGGAATTTTTCACTTGGTTTTCGTCTGGTAATTACTTCGTACAATAAAAACATTACGTGACCACCGTCCAAAGCCGGAATCGGCAAAATATTCATGAAGCCGAGCATAATTGAAAGGAAAGCTGTCATACTCCAGAAAGAGAACCAATCCCAAACCGGAGGAAATAAATTTCCGATAGCTCCAAAACCACCGATACTTGAAGCTCCTTTTTTGGTGAAAATAAATTCCATCTGGGAAACATAGAATGACAATTTCCTGATTCCGGATTTAACACCAACCGGGAAAGACTGGAAAAAATTATATTTGTCTGTTACAATTGTAGGATTTTTTCTAACGGAAATACCGATAGTACCTTTTTCATCTACTTTGGTTGGGAGAGTAATTTCTTCTCCATTTCTTATAATTTTTATATTTACTTCTTTATCTTTATTTTTAGATAATTCGGCAGCCATACATGAAAAAGGAATCGCTTCTTTATTATTGACTGCAATCACCTGGTCTCCCTGTTGAAATCCGGCTTTTTCCGCATTAAACCCCGGTATTATACTGTCAATAATCGCGGGAGCAATGTCCGTAAGCGGCATTTCTGAATCCAGGAACTGGTATTTGAAGTCTTGGGGCAAAACGATAGTTTGTTCTTTTCCCTGACGTAAAACGGTGACTTCTTTTGCTTTAATGAGTGAAACAAGTAACAACTCATCGTAACGATCCTGTTTTTCTCCATTGATAGAAAGTAAAACATCGCCATCCTGAAGTCCAACTTTGTGTCCTAATTCGCTGAAATACAAAGGCGTTTTTTCTATTGGAATATGAGAATCTCCCCACTTGAAAATAAGCATGGAGTAAATAAAAAACGCGAGGATAAAATTAAACAACACCCCTCCTATCATGATCATCAACCGTTGACCGGCTGATTTTGAACGGAATTCCCAAGGTTGAGCTGGTTGAGCCATTTGTTCTTTATCCATGGATTCATCGATCATTCCGGATATTTTAACATATCCACCCAGAGGTAACCAACCGATGCCATATTCAGTTTCACTATTTTTAGGTTTATATTTAAAAAGGGAAAACCATGGATTAAAGAATAAATAAAATTTTTCGACCCGGACTTTGAACATACGGGCAAAAATGAAATGTCCAAACTCATGGACTATAACGAGAATTGATAAACTAAGTATTAATTGTAGCGCTTTGATCAGAAATGACTCCATTTAAATTAAGAATTAAAAATTAAGAATTGGAAATAAATCCGGATGCGATTTTGCGGGATTCGGCATCCGATGCAACATAATTTTCGTATGTGGGAACAGAAACAAAACTTGCTTTTTGCATAGTATGTTCTATCATATCACTCATTTGTAAGAAACCGATTTTATCTTTTAAGAAAGCATCGACTGCAATTTCATTGGCTGCATTCAAAATGCAGGGCATGTTCCCTCCTATTTTGACCGATTCGAACGCAAAAGCCAGATTACGAAATTTATTCATATCCGGTTCTTCGAATGTTAGGGAAGAAAACCGATTGAAATCCAGGCGTTCAAAATCAGCGTATAATCTGTTGGGATAAGCCAATGCATATTGTATCGGCAGTTTCATGTCCGGCATTCCTAATTGTGCTTTGATGGAAGAATCCCGGAATTGAACCATTGAATGAATAATTGATTGAGGATGTACAAGTACTTGTATCTGATTGGGTTTTACTCCGAAAAGCCACTTGGCCTCGATCATTTCGAAACCTTTGTTCATCATGCTGGCCGAATCGATGGTTACTTTCGCTCCCATGTTCCAATTCGGATGTTTTAAGGCCTGTGCTTTGGTTACGGATGATAATTCATCCATGGAATGTTTGCGAAATGGTCCTCCTGATGCTGTAAGGATTATTTTTTCAACCGGATTATTCAGTTCTCCGGTCAAGCATTGGAAAATAGCGGAATGTTCGGAATCAACAGGAAGTATAGGCGTTTTATGCTTTATTGCCAGTTGAATAATCAATTCTCCGGCAACAACCAATGTTTCTTTGTTTGATAATGCGATTGTTTTCCCTGCCTCAATAGCTTTGATAGTAGGTAATAATCCTGAATAACCAACCATTGCGGTAAGAACAATATCGATGGGCTCTGCCTGTACTATCTGGGCAATTGAATCGGATCCGCCCCATACTTTGATCGGTAAATCTTTCAAGGCTTCTTTTAATTCCGGATATTTTTGCTCGTTCGCAATGACAACCATCTCAGGCATAAACTTTTTTGCTTGCCGGATCAATAAATCGACTTGATTATTGGCTGTTAATGCATATACTTCAAATTGTTCGGGATTAGCATCGATCACTTCTAATGCCTGAGTTCCGATAGATCCGGTGGAGCCTAATATAGCAATTCGTCTTTTCATCAAAATACAATATAATCTTCAGGGTTTACGGGACTTCCTTTGTACCAAAGTTCAAAATGCAAATGTTCTCCGGTAGAAAGTTTTCCGGTATTCCCGATAATTGCAATGGCTTCTCCTGATTTCACCCGGTCTCCTTGCCTTTTCAGCAGCATTGCGTTGTGTTTATATATGGATATAAAACCATTTGAATGTTGTAACTGGATAAAATATCCGGCATTCGGATCATATCCAGCAAAAATAACTGTTCCCTCAAGTGTTGCCAGAATGCTTGATTTCGGATCGGAAACAATATCGATACCGAAATGCTTTTGTTTTGCATCGAAATGAGAAGAAATCATACCTTTAACCGGTTTGTAGAAAGACATTCCGGAGAATTTGACATTTTCCGACAATGAAGTGAGGTTGTATTTTTCCTCATCCTCATATTTCTTCATGAATTCTTCGGTTTCCCGTGATTTTTTTATTTCAAAATTCGGATCTATGTTTCTTTTGACGGAATCAATCTGCCTGATCGAATCGATTTTTTTATCTCCTCTTAAAATACCTCCCAGATTATTTAAGTAAAGCGACTGAGACGCCATCGCTTGTTCCAAAGAATCCGTATTCAAGGCTTGCGACATCATTTCACTTCTTACTTCACTATCCAGATATCCCGGTAAGTAATTCCTGATAGGCGTATTGATAATGATAAACGATGTAAGGGCAACCAGGATAAAACCGAATAAACCAATGATCAAAATCCCATTGAGCCTTGAAAGCCTTAAAGAAAAAACTTCTTCTAATGTATTTTCATTGAGAAATGAAAGTTTGTATTTGAACTTTATTCTCTTCCAGAAAGTAGATTTTTTGTGTGATTTTTTTGCCATCCCTTAATTTCAAACATGCAAATGTACATGATTATCTTTTAAAATCCATGCATTATGCATTTTTTTAGTTTTCTACTGATTTTTTCAATTGCTTATTGAAAAAAAATAAATTTCATACCTCTTCAAGTACATTTCATACATTAAAACAACCACTACATACAACTACATAGATTTAACATTGTTATTCAGAAAAATAATTCTAATATTGTACCGAAATCAAAAGGCATGTCGAAATATCTGATCATATCAACATCTAATGAATTAGTGAGGGTTGCTCCCGAAAGAATTGTTTATATCAATTCCGATGGAAATTATTCGACTATGGTGCTTGCCGGTAAAGATGAAAAAGTATTTTCTTTTAATCTGGCTGCTTTTCAGAAATTGATAGAACAACAACTGGCTGAAGATGCACAAATTTTTATCAGAATAGGTAAAAGTTTGATTATCAACAGAAATTATATTCATTACATCAGTATTACTAAACAACAACTGGCATTATCCGATATAAGTTTCAGCCATTCTTTTATGCTTACGGCTTCCAAAGAAGCTTTGAAACAGTTGAAAACCATATTGGAAAATGATATAGAAAGATGACGTTATGAGAAATAATGATATAAACATAGATGACGAAATTCAAATCTTAGGTCAGAACAGACACAAAAGGAAACCTCAGTCCATTAGTAATAAACAGAAAATTATTATTTATCTGGTTTGTGCTTCATCTGTTATTACTACTCTTATTTGTAGTTTAGCTTTATTATTAAATAAGGAAAAAGAACCTCATTATCAACAAATTCAGGAAGTTGAGCAGAAAGAAGAGAATAAAAAAGAGCAAGAAAAGGCTTTTATCGAAATATTGGAAGAAACTGTAAACGATGTTCCCATGTATGTTTATATTCCTCACAATGCTTCAATGGAATTAACAACCGAATTGCCGGATAAATCTGACAGTTCAATAATCTTCGTTGCTCAGGCTGCTGATTTTCGTGCTGATAATCAGGGAATCGTTGGAGATTATGTTCTTGCAGGCAACCAATTGGCGCGCGGCCAACGAAAGGAAGGTTTTTGTGCAATCATCGATAATCAAATTACAATCGGAATGGCTACAAAAACAGATTTTCTCTCAGAAGCAATTGCCCATAACGGATATTTTTTCCGCCAATATCCTTTGGTAAATAACTCAACTGTAGTTGATAATGAGCCGAAGGGAAAAAGTATCAGAAGAGCATTGGCTATTCGCAACAAACAGGTATTAATGGTAGAAAGCCGTAGCAGAGAATCTTTCCACGATTTTGCACAAGCGCTTGTCGATATAGGTATTTCGGATGCTATTTACCTGGTCGGAGAATCTGCCTTTGGTTGGTATTATGACAAAGACGGAACAATGACCACATTCGGTAAGGAAAAAGAAAATCTTCCGGGAACTAATTACCTGATCTGGCGAGCACAATAAAATAAAATCCCGATATATGAGACACTTAATTTACATCGGCATCTTTGCCGTTGCAGGCATTGTTTTTGCCTGTAAAAAAGATATTCCCGAACAACAACAGGACTACAAACAACCGAATGCTATTTATTACTGGAAAACCGTTTTCCGGTTAAATGGGGCTGAACGTAAATTTCTCACTGATCACAACATCGGTCGAATGTATATCCGTTTCTTTGATGTAGCGATGGATGACCCGAATCAATATTGGACAAAAGTTAATCCCATAGCAACTATTATTTTCAAAGAAACTCCACCTGAGGATATAGAAATTGTTCCTACTGTATTTATTACGAATGAGGGTCTTAAAAGTGAATACTTTGATAATTCTTACCCTTCCAAAATCCTCAAACGTATTTTAACTATGGCCGAAACGAACAATATACAAAACATTCGCGAAATACAGATTGATTGCGATTGGACTCAAACCACACAGGAAAAATATTTTAATTTCCTGAGAATACTTAAAGATTCGTTGGCTCCAAAAGGAATATTACTTTCCACAACGATTCGTTTGCATCAGTTCTCTTTGCCGGCTCCTCCCGTTGACCGCGGCGTTTTAATGTGTTATAATACAGGAAATTTGAAAGATAATCAAAGCATTAATTCCATATTAAACGTATCAGATGTACAACCTTATGTTAAAAATATCGACAATTATTCTTTGCCGATAGATGTAGCCTACCCCACATTTTCCTGGGCTGTCTGGTTTCACGACAAGCGGTTCAAAGCCATTCTTCGTTCAGCAGATAAAGCCGATACGGAAACTTACAAATATCAAACCAATAATATCTATACAACCATACAAGGACATTATGTGGATGGTTATTATGTTGCACCCGGTGATGATATCCGGTTTGAAAATGCTGATTTCCAACAAACAATGGCTGTTAAACATATGCTTGATCATAAATTCAGGAATGCTTCCATCATACTTTATCACTTAGATTCTTTAAATCTTTCAAAATACTCATCCAATGAAATCGATCAAATTTATAATCATTGAGTTGTTTTTAATAACAGTCTGTTTGCCGGAAGTCGAAGCTTGCTGGTCGCCCGAATACAGTCCGGGAGAATATTATGTATTCAAAGTTTATGACGAAAATAATGATTCAATCAACAACGGTCAGGAAGAAGAAAACGTTGCCGAATGGCAAACTTATACTTCAAAAAAAACTACGCAAGACGATATATATCAGGTAGTTTATAATTATTCTACTCTTGATATGGAATATTTGCTTTCATTAATGGATAAAGGCATTTACCAAACTGATAATAAAAATACTTTCGTACAATATCTGTTTTCGACAAAAGACAGAGATGCCATTGCATTGCTTTTACTCGCTAAAAAATGTTACAACTACAGGACAAAACGAGATGATCCCTGGTGGTATCCTACCAAAGAAGATTTAAAATATGGAGATTTGCAATCCATTCTGGATGAAGCTTTAGCATATAAAGGCACTGCATTGAAACAGCGTTATCTGTTACAAGCCATCAGAGCCGCCATTACCATGGGAGAAGATGATATTTGTATGGAGCTTTGGGAAAAACAGATCAAAAACTCTCCGAATTCAGTAATCAAAAGAATGTCGCAATCATACATTGCAGGCATATTGTTCAGAAGAGAAAAATATGAAGAAGCCGCTCCCCTTTTCATCGGATCAGGAGATGAAACCAGTTTCTGGTGGTGCGCCAATCAATTGACCAATAGTAAAACCGATATTCAAAAAATTGAAATTTTGCATAACTACTCTCCCAACTCACCCAGTCTTGCTAAAATGCTTCAACAGATTGTTTTTGAAGCAGAAAGAGCAGGAAATATCAAGCGCTTTGTAAATGATCAACCAGATTGGTATCTTGAATGGTATTCGGATAATTTCAGACAAAACAGGAAACGCTATATTTCTCTTCGCGATTTATCTTTGAAAATTGCACGGCAAGGAAAAACAGACAATCCGGCTATGTGGCAATATGCTGCATCATTCCTTACAATGATGGACGGAAAACCATTGTATGCCAGCAAAATACTAAAACAATCAGCTAATATGAAAGGAACTCCCGATATAAAAGAAAAAATCAAAATCTTTCAATTTATGCTGGATGCAATAAACGGAAGCTATGATACAGCTTTTGAACAGAAAATACTTCCTCAATTGAAATGGCTGGATCAGAAAATCAGGACAAATATCACAGATGAAGTGAGAAAAAAAACGATTGAAGACACTTGGATGATGCACGGAAATTACAGCTATTATTACTACAATGATATGATGCGTAAAATTGCGATCTCAATTATCTCTACCAACTATCTGAAAAGAAGAAATGCCGTAAAAGCCGCTGCATTTGCCGGAATGGGAACAGAACTCCTTCCTAAATTAATAGGCTTAAGAGAAACTTCCCTCAATGATAAGTACATAACAGTAACATTGGAAGAATACAGAAAAGATACCGTTAACTGGAATATGGATTACAGCAATGAGCTCTTTCTGATGTTGGATACTATCCGCGTACAAGATGTGATAGCTTATAAAGATTATTTATTCTCGGGAGGAAAAACTGAGCTCGACAGATTTCTGATCGAACGCTGTTATAAAAACAAAAACTACTTCAATGAGCTGATCGGGACAAAATATATCAGGGCAATGCAATTTGACAAAGCCGTCGCTTATCTGAAAAATGTAGATGATTATTATGAAAAAACACTCAATATCTATAAAGAAGGATATCTGAATGACGATCCCTTCTACCCGCCTTGGGTTGGTCGTGAAAAAAAGACAATAAAAAATAAAAAGCTGAATTTCTGTATAAAAATGAATGAACTCAAAAACCAGATCCGATCAACCCGCAATAAAAATGAAAAAGCTCAATATGAATACAAATATGCCATCGGACTGGCTCAAATCATTTCAAATAATTGGGCATTAGCAGCTTACGGACGCGGCAATCATACTCATGATATAGAAAATCATTACGATTTGTATAGTTATAAATTTAATAATCAAGTAAATAAATACTTAACACTGGCACAAAAAAGAAGTTCGGACAAAAACCTTCAATCTCAATGTATTTATGCCAGGTCATGGCTATATTGGGATATTGATTCCGATTATGATTCACAAAATCAGGAATATACTTATAAGCCAGCCAGAAAAATGAAATATTTGTTCAGTTTACTGGCAAAAAATTATGCCGGAACTCCTTTTGTGTTGGAAATGCAGACACAATGTGATTTGTTGGCGGATTATATAGCAAGTAAATGAATAGTGAAAGGTGAAGTGAGTTAAAGTGAACAAAGCGATCTTCACCTTTCACCTTCATAATATTGTATAAAAGAATGATTCACCACTTTATTTCCTCCAGGCGTAGGATAATCTCCCGAAAAATACCAATCTCCCGGATGATCGGGGCAGGCCTGATGCAATCCTTCAATGGATTGAAAAACAATCCGGACTTCGGCCTGAGTATTTTCAGGTTTTAGAAGCCGGGCGATTTTTATTGAAATTTCTTCTACAGAAAAAAGTTTATAAATATCCTTTACATAGTTAATTATTTGTTCCTTTGGAAGATTTTCCTGAGCTTTGCATTGCTGATAAGTTTCTTCTATGACGTATTGCATTTTCCGTTCTTTTAATAATGCAATAGCTGCTCGAAAAGCTATAAACTCATTCATTTTATTCATGTCTATACCGTAACAATCCGGATAACGAATTTGTGGTGAAGAAGATACAATCACAATTTTTTTAGGATGAAGACGATCTAAGATTTTGATAATGCTTTGTTTCAAAGTCGTGCCGCGAACAATACTGTCATCAATGATTACCAAATTATCTTCTTTCGGACGAATTGAACCATATGTTATATCATAGACGTGGGTAGCCAGATCATTTCTGTCATTGTCTTCGGCAATAAAAGTCCGCAACTTGATATCTTTGATAGCTACTTTTTCTTGACGGATGCTCAGCGATAAGGTTCGTTCCAGTTCTTTAAGACCTTCCATCATACCGAAAAATGCGACTTCGGCTGTATTCGGAATAAAAGAAAAAACCGTATTTTCCAGATCATTATCTATTGCCTGCAAAATAGGATCGATCAATAAACGCCCTAACATTTTTCTTTCCTGGTAAATGTCTTTATCACTTCCACGTGAAAAATAAATGCGTTCGAAGGAACAAGGTTTTATTATTTGCGAAGATTGTATCTGTTTTAATTCAACAAGACCATTCTGACGTATAATAAAAGCATGTCCTGCCTGCAACTCTTTCACATCATCTGATGAAATATTTAAAACCGTTTGAATCACAGGTCGTTCTGAAGCTACAACAACAATTTCGTTATCATAATAATAAAATGCAGGACGAATACCACAAGGATCCCGAAAAGCAAACATATCTGTATTCCCGGTGATCCCACCAATGACATATCCCCCATCCCACGTGGCAGACGAACGACGCAAAACATGGGCGATATCTATATTTTCAGCAATCTTTTTATTTCGTTCAACACCATTTGTTAATGTTGATTTGTATGATTCGTATAAATGTTGTACTTCACGATCCAGATAATTACCCATCATTTCCAATATCATCAATGTATCTGAATACAAACGGGGATGTTGACCCTGATCTGTTAGTTGTTTGAAAATCTCATCTACATTCGTCAGATTGAAATTTCCGCAAAGCATCAGACTTCTCGATCTCCAGTTATTCCGGCGAAGAAAAGGATGAACATAAGAAATTCCGGACCGGCCGGTAGTGCTATATCTCAAATGACCCATATAAACTTCTCCGCAAAACGGTATATTCTCTGAAGATGAATCATCAGGAAAATTGGCACATAATTTCTGTATATTTCCGAAAACTTCCTGGATTGCACCACTTCCCAAAGCCCTTTCCCTGAACATGTATTCAGTACCTGGTTTTGCTTTGGCGCTGACACAACCAACTCCTGCACCTTCCTGACCGCGGTTGTGTTGTTTTTCCATCAAAAGATACAACTTGTTGAGCCCGTACCGCCAGGTTCCGTATTTTTCTACATAATACTCAACAGGTTTGAGTAAGCGAATCATTGCAATACCACACATATCTGTAATTAAAAATATAAAATTAAAAATGATGAAAATCTCCGGTCATTATATATAACATTTGAATATACTTCTTTGTTATAAAATATCAATGATGTTTTTTCAAACCCATTTGATAATTTATAAAAATGACAACAAAAATAATATATTTCGATCATAATGGCAATTTTATAAATATTTTTTTGACTTTTAGTAATTTTTATACGGAATTTTATAATAATATTTTATAATTTTGCATCCAATTATAAGTTATACGTTTTAAGTTTTACGTTATACATTTTTTCGTGCGTAAGACAAACGCATAACCTAAAACTTAAAACTTTAAAAAATGTGTGGAATTGTAGGTTATATAGGTGATAAACAAGCTTATCCTATCTTGATAAAAGGTTTACATCGCCTGGAATATCGTGGCTACGACAGCGCCGGTGTTGCTTTAATGAGCGATAAAAATCATTTGAGCGTATTTAAAGCCAAAGGACGGGTCTCCGATCTGGAAGAGTTTTGTAAAAGTAAAGATATTTCCGGGACAATCGGAATTGCGCATACCCGCTGGGCCACACATGGTGAGCCAAGCAATGTAAATGCCCATCCGCATTACTCTCAATCAGAAAGTCTGGCACTGATTCACAATGGAATAATAGAAAATTATGCTGTTCTGAAAGCTGAATTAATGCTCAAAGGTTATACTTTTCAAAGCAGTACCGATACGGAAGTTTTGATTCAACTGATCGAATATATTAAAACAATCAATCAAACGGACATTTGTACTGCTGTTCAATTAGCTTTGCAACAAGTTGTTGGAGCCTATGCAATTGCCGTAATCGAAAAAGGAAATCCGGATTTGATCATTGCCGCCCGGAAAAGTAGTCCTTTGGTCGTAGGAATCGGAAACGATGAATTTTTTATAGCCTCAGACGCCTCTCCTATTATCGAATTTACAAACAAAGTAATATACCTGGAAGACGAAGAAATTGCCATCATCCGGAGAAACGAACAACCCAAAATTGTCAGTCTGGGAAATGTGGAAAAAATGCCGGAAATCATTCAGTTGGAAATGAATTTAAGTCAGCTGGAAAAAGGAGGTTATCCACATTTTATGCTGAAAGAAATATTTGAACAACCTACAACTTTACGTAATTGCATGCGTGGAAGGATCAATGTAGAATGTAATAACGTTGTCCTCTCCGGAATCATCGATAACAAGGAAAAATTTCTGAATGCCCGCCGTATCCTGATTCTGGCTTGCGGAACTTCCTGGCATGCAGGTCTGATCGCTGAATACTTGCTGGAAGAATTTTGCCGCATTCCTGTGGAAGTAGAATATTCTTCGGAATTTCGTTACCGGAATCCGATCATCTATCCCGATGATATTGTCATTGCCATTTCCCAGTCGGGAGAAACTGCTGATACCTTGGCTGCCATTGAATTAGCCAAAGAAGCCGGCGCATTCGTATATGGAATTTGTAATGTGGTCGGATCTTCTATTCCACGACATACACATTCGGGATCTTATACACACGTCGGGCCTGAAATCGGGGTTGCATCAACCAAGGCTTTTACTGCTCAGGTATTGGTTCTGACACTCATGGCTTTATGTATCGGGCGTGAGAAAAAAACTATTTCGGAAGAAAAATTTTTGAATATTCTGTCAGAAATTCATGCGATCCCTGATAAAATAGAAATGATTTTGCAAACAAATAAGAAAATCGAAGAGCTTTCAAATATTTTCACATACGCCCATAATTTCATTTATCTCGGAAGAGGATACAGTTATCCGGTGGCAATGGAAGGCGCTTTAAAATTAAAAGAAATTTCGTATATCCATGCTGAAGGCTATCCGGCAGCAGAAATGAAACACGGACCTATTGCATTGATAGACAATGAAATGCCGGTTGTAGTTATAGCAACAAATAATGGAACTTACGACAAGATGATCAGCAATATCCAGGAAATCAAAGCGCGCAACGGACGGGTAATAGCAATTGTCAACCCCGATGATTCGCTGGTAAAAAACATTGCCGATTATATTATCGAAATTCCTTCTACAAAAGAGTGTTTAGATCCATTACTCTCAATCATTCCTTTACAATTATTATCGTATCATATTGCAGTAAACAAGAAAAGGGATGTAGATATGCCGAGGAATCTGGCAAAATCCGTCACTGTTGAATAATCATTTTAAAGCTATACGTTTTTTCGTGCGTAAGACAAACGTAAAACCTAAGACGTATAACGTAAAACTTAAAAAACCATGGACAAAAAAATGTCGCTAGTCTTAGAAAACGGTTCAGTTTTCAATGGTTATTCCTTTGGATACGAAACAATTGTTTCCGGAGAAATTGTTTTTAATACGGCAATGGTCGGTTATCCCGAAAGCCTGACCGATCCTTCTTATGCAGGGCAAATTCTAACGGTAACCTATCCATTGGTAGGCAATTATGGCGTACCTGAAGATAAAATCGAAAATCAACTGTCCGGCTTTTATGAATCTGAAAAAATACAAGTCAGCGGTTTGGTTATTTCCGAATATTCTCATCAATATAGCCATTGGAATGCAAATAAAAGTTTGGGCGACTGGCTGAAAGAGCATAAAATTTCGGCCATATACGGTGTAGATACACGGGAGCTTACCAAATTAATCCGAGAAAAAGGCTCCATGAAAGGAAAAATGATTTTTGATCTGAAAGATGATATTCCGTTTATTGATCCTTCTCAGGAAAATCAGGTTGCCAAAGTAAGCTGTAAAGAAGTATTATACTACGGAAACGGTTCAAAAACAATCGTTTTGGTCGATTGTGGAGTCAAACACAATATTGTAAGATGTCTGTTGAAACGCGATGTTAACATCATCCGGGTTCCCTGGGATTATGATTTTAATACATTGGAATACGATGGATTATTCATTTCTAATGGTCCAGGTGATCCGAATCATTGTGAAATTACGGTAAAAAATATCCGGAAAGCCATGCAAAATAATAAGCCGATATTTGGCATTTGCATGGGAAATCAATTGCTTGCCAAAGCTGCCGGAGCATCGACTTATAAACTGAAATATGGTCACCGCGGACATAATCAGCCTGTGCAGATGTCCAATTCAACGAAATGTTTCATTACTTCTCAAAATCATGGTTATGCGGTAGATACCAGTACGCTCGGCAATGAATGGGAAGTCCTGTTCACCAATATGAATGATGGAACGAACGAAGGCATCCGACATAAGGCTAAACCGTTTTTTTCCGCACAGTTCCATCCGGAAGCAGCAAGCGGGCCAACAGACACTGAGTTTTTGTTTGACAAGTTCATTCAATTAATGGAAAATGGAAAATGGAAAGTTGAAAATGTAAAAACGGAACCATTTTCAATTTTCAATTCTCAAATTTCAATTAAAAAAATATTATTATTAGGATCAGGCGCTTTGAAAATCGGAGAAGCCGGAGAATTCGATTATTCCGGTTCCCAGGCGCTGAAGGCATTAAAAGAAGAAGGCATTCATACTGTACTGATCAACCCGAATATAGCCACCGTACAGACTTCGGAAGGTATTGCCGACAAAATATATTTTCTGCCGGTAACTCCTTTTTTTGTCGAAAAAGTAATTGAAAAAGAAAAGCCTGACGGTATTTTGCTTTCTTTCGGAGGACAAACTGCATTGAACTGTGGTGTAGAACTTTATAGAACGGGAATTTTCGAAAAATACAACGTACAAGTACTGGGAACACCCGTACAGTCGATTATTGATACGGAAGACCGGGAGCTTTTTGTTAAAAAACTGGATGAAATTCAGGTAAAATCCATAAAAAGCATTGCTGTCGAAACACTTGAAGAAGCTCACGAAGCGGCAAAAACATTGGGTTATCCTTTAATTGTACGCGCTGCATATGCCTTAGGTGGTATGGGAAGCGGTTTTTGCAACAATCCGGAAGAACTGAATGCATTGGCAGAGAAGGCTTTTAACTATTCCAATCAATTACTCATCGAAAAATCGCTTAAAGGATGGAAAGAAATTGAATATGAGGTAGTAAGAGATAAATATGACAATTGCATCACCGTATGTAATATGGAAAATTTCGACCCCTTGGGTATTCATACTGGTGAAAGCATTGTTGTTGCTCCATCTCAAACACTTAGTAACCGGGAATATCACAAATTGCGGGAATTAGCCATCCGGATTATTCGTCACATCGGTATTGTAGGCGAATGTAATGTACAATATGCATTTGATACTGTCTCAGAAGATTACCGGGTAATAGAAGTCAATGCCCGTTTGAGTCGTTCGTCTGCTTTGGCTTCCAAGGCTACGGGTTATCCCTTGGCGTTTGTTGCTGCCAAACTGGCTTTGGGTTATGGCTTGCAGAATCTGAAAAACTCCGTTACCAAATCGACTACCGCTTTCTTTGAACCTGCATTAGATTACATTGTTTGCAAAATTCCACGTTGGGACTTAGGAAAATTTCATGGAGTTTCCCATGAAATCGGCAGCAGCATGAAAAGTGTGGGAGAAGTGATGGCCATCGGAAGAAGCTTCGAAGAAGTTATCCAGAAAGGATTGCGGATGATCGCTCAAGGAATGAACGGATTCGTCGGAAATAAAAATATCGAAGTAGAAGATATTGACAAAGCATTGTCCGAACCGACCGACAAACGTATTTTTATCATTGCTCAGGCTTTGGCTTCCGGTTATTCTATAGAACGTATCCATGAACTGACCAAAATAGATCTTTGGTTTTTACAAAAACTCCAGAATATCTATCATTCTTCCAAAGAAATTGAAAAATACAATTCGATTGAAGAATTACCGGTAAATTTGTTAAAAGACGCCAAACAAAAGGGATTTTCTGATGAACAAATCGCCTTTTTATTATATCAAAACCAGATACTCAAAGATAAAAATCTTATTCGAACATGGCGAAAAAAACAGAATATTCTACCGGTTGTCAAACAAATTGATACATTGGCGGCAGAATATCCTGCCGAAACAAATTATTTATATTTGACATATAACGGTACTGCGAATGACGTACATTATTTAGGTGATAAACGCTCTGTGGTAGTTCTGGGTTCTGGAGCCTATCGCATTGGTAGCAGTGTGGAATTCGACTGGTGTTCGGTCAATGCCTTGCAAACCATTCGTAAAAGCGGATGGAGAGGTGTTATGATCAATTACAACCCTGAAACTGTTTCCACTGATTATGATATGTGTGACCGCCTGTATTTCGATGAATTGACCTACGAACGGGTGATGGATATCGTTGAATTGGAAAATCCTCACGGATTGGTACTTTCTACCGGAGGACAGATTCCGAATAACCTGGCAATTTCTTTGGATGAAGCCGGGGTAAATATTCTGGGAACATCAGCTGCTAACATCGATAATGCGGAAAACAGGCACAAATTTTCGTCTATGCTTGATCAATTGCATGTAGATCAACCTAGGTGGAAGGAATTGAGCTCTTTGCAAGATATCCACAAATTTGTCGAAGAGGTTGGCTTTCCTGTTTTAGTTCGTCCTTCGTATGTACTTTCCGGAGCAGCTATGAATGTTTGCTCCAACTCATCTGAACTCGAACAATTCCTGAAACTGGCGACCGATGTTTCTCCCGAGCATCCGGTCGTTGTCAGTGAATTTATTGAAAATGCCAAAGAAATTGAGATCGATGCTGTAGCAAATAAAGGAGAAATTATTACTTATGCAATCTCCGAACATATTGAATTTGCCGGTGTGCATTCTGGAGATGCTACAATTCAATTTCCTCCCCAACGGCTGTATGTAGAAACTGTGAGACGTATCAAACGTATCACCAAACAGATTGCAGAAGCTTTGCAAATTACAGGTCCTTTCAATATCCAGTTTTTGGCTAAAGATAATGATATCAAAGTCATCGAATGCAACCTTCGAGCTTCCAGGAGCTTCCCATTCGTATCTAAGGTTTTGAAACTGAACTTTATAGAAACAGCCATCAAAATTATGTTGGGCGAAAAAGTGGAAAAACCGAATAAAAGCGAATTCGACCTGGATTATGTGGGAATCAAAGCCTCTCAATTCTCATTTTCCCGCCTGCAAAAAGCGGATCCTGTATTGGGTGTGGATATGGCATCCACCGGAGAAGTCGGTTGTTTGGGCGATGATTATTACGAAGCAGTTCTTAAATCCATGCTTTCCGTTGGCATGAGAATTCCAAAGAAAAATGTATTGATCTCCAGCGGAACAGTCAAATCTAAAGTGGAATTATTGGAAAGCGCTCGTTTATTACAGCAAAAAGGCTATGTTCTGTATGCGACAAAAGGCTCACACCAGTTTCTTGCCGACAATGAAGTACCCTCTATCCTAGCCTATCAACCCAATGAAAAAGGACATCCGAATGCATTGGATTTGATACGCGAAAAGCAAATAGAATTGGTAATCAATATTCCTAAAAATTTAACAAGGGAAGAACTTACAAATGGTTATTGGGTACGCCGAAATACCATAGATTTCAATATTCCTTTATTTACAAATTCGCGCCTGGCTTCGGCTTTCATTCATGCTTTTTGTGAGATTGATATTGAAAAGATTCCGGTTAAAAGTTGGGACGAATATAAGTAAGTGAAAAATTAAAAGTGAAAAGTGAAGAATGATATTTTGTAAGTTATTCTTCACTTTTCACTTTTAATTTTTCACTTTTTATTTTTAATTTTATTTTTCGCGTTTTCTTTCATCTGGTCTTTCATTAATTGGTATTTAGTGTATTGATCATCAGTCAAAACACCTTTTAATTCCTGATCTTTCGCTTCTTCAGAAGCTTTTATGATCTTAATTTTTTCATCCTTGGATTGAGCATTTTTAAAAGCTTCCTCATTTTGTTTAGCATACTTCAAATTAATATCATATACAGACTTATACTGATCATCGGTCAGGTTCAGGTCTTTTTTCATTTTATCTGTAAGCATGCTTGCTCTTTCTTCGGGCGTTTTTCTTTGTTTTTCTTGGGCAAACAATTGAGTAGATACAAGTAAACAGCTCAATACAAACATCATTACTACTGCACTCTTAAATTTAATTGTTTTCATCTTCCTTCAAGTTTAAGTTATAAAATCATTGTTTTATAAAAGGTAAAAGGCTTTTTCCTTTCACTTATTTATTTTGATAATTATAAACAACTAAGGTTTAATATAGGTTCTTACATTTATGGAAATTTCACACAAAGGTAGTATCTTTGATTTTTTTTAAGTGACAAAAGTCACTTTATCACCTTGTCACTTCGTCACCATTCATTATAAAACATACAATCATGGGAAATATTCAACTCAATAAACTGGAATTTTTTGCTTTCCACGGTGTTTCTGAACAAGAAAAAAAGGTTGGAAATACTTTTATCGTGGATTTTGAGTGCGAAATCGATTTTTCCAAAGCATTAGAATCCGATGATCTGGAAGACACGGTAAGTTATGCCGATATTTATCATTTGATAAAGAAAGAAATGGAAATTCCGTCCAATTTACTGGAGCATGTTGCAGGCCGGATTATCAGGTCTGTTCAGAATAATTTTCCACAAATTCAAATGTTAAAAATATCTATCGCTAAAATCAATCCACCCATTGGAGGTCAGGCTGCAAGTGCTACTGTGACGATTCAAGTGAGGAAAAAATGAAAAGGTGAAAAATTCTTATCTTTCATCTTTATCCTCTCACTTTTTTTATTACTTTTGTCGAAATTACAAACTCTAAAAATACTCTTATGTTCAAATCGAAAGAAACCCCATCTTCAGGTATTGCTCATAATGCATTGGCTACAGGAACTTTAATTAAAGGAAACATAACTGCAGAAGAAGATTTCCGCATCGATGGAATTGTTGAAGGAAATATCAATTGCAAAGGCAAAGTTGTGATTGGCCCTCAAGGAGAAGTATATGGAAGCGTTACCTGTCCGAGTGCAGAATTTATGGGAAAAGTTTTTGGCAATGTTATCATACAAGGCAATCTCGTACTTAAATCAACCTGTGAATATAAAGGCGAGGTTAAAACCCAAACATTAGAGATTGAGCCCGGAGCAATTTTCAATGGAACATGTAAGATGTCTTCTACCGATAACGATGACTAAATGTTTAAGGTTTAATGTTGATAGTTGAAAATCTGGTTAATAAATATAAACCTTCAACATTAAACACTTCTACCTGAAATTTCAATCATTTTTTTCACTCTTCCGGAAAAATCACTACTTTCTGTTATTAATTGTTCAATATCGAGGTGCATCCTGTATCCCCAGTAGTGACGTGAGTTTGCCGGAACATTGATACGTTCTGCTTCGCAAGGATTTCTTCTAAGTTTATCGTCAATTGATAACCAATCTTGCAAAGGAATGATAGTCAACATAGCCGGAGCCTGCAGGTGATTCATTAGAATTTGTTCACAAATTTCCGGAATACATTCTTTGGGAGCTTCTCCCCATCTTTGTAAAACTTGATTGTAATATCGTTGTGTCTTTTCCGGATCTTCTTTCCACCAACCACGAATGGTCGACATATCATGTGTAGACGTCGTACAAACACTTCTATATGGAATCTCCCAAAGATGAGCAAATTCCATATTGGGCCTTTTAGGCATACGTTCTATTTCCAAACTTAAGATTTGTAGTAAATCCATTACTTCAGGCACAGATTCGGGGATCATTCCCAGATCTTCTCCGCAAACCAGCATATCCGTACACGAAATCAAAGGAGTTAACCGTTTGCAGGCCTGCTCTTTCCAGAAACTATTATGCCTTCTGTAAAAATAATCCCAATACAAATAATCGAAAGCATTTTTATCCTGATGATTTAATTCCTTGTATATGTATGTATTAGATGCTGATATTCTGGGATGGAATTTATGTTCGTCTTTCGAATCGGCAATAAATAGAACTTCGTTGGTAATAGTGTATAAACCCTCTCTTATCGTACTGCTTTTTTCATCCGTTTTTCCTACAAAATGATCTTTGATTTTAATCTGAGTATTATAATTCGGATTTAAAGAAAAATGATGTGAAGATGAACGGGTTAAGTACACACTCATTACTTCGTTCGTATATTCTCCGAAAAGTTCGGAAAGGAATTTTTCATTGATATGAGGCGTAGTGAAACGTTGTTTATTGAAAAACATCCCTGCATTTTTTATCTCCTGAATACTGAAAGGAAGCGAGGGTGTAAAATGTGCATAAAGTCCTTGTACAGAACATTCCGGTATTTCCCAAATCCTGAAAAAACCCAAAATATGATCTATTCTGTAGGCATCAAAGAAATTCGCCATGTTTTGAAAACGTTTTTTCCACCAGGAAAATCCATCTTCTTCCATTTCGTCCCAATTATAAGTGGGAAAACCCCAGTTCTGACCGGTAGCCGAAAAATCGTCCGGCGGAGCTCCTGCCTGTGTATTCATATTGAAATATTTAGGCTCGGTCCAGGCTTCCACGCTGGTTTTACTGATACCGATGGGAATATCTCCTTTTAAGATTACACCACATTTATGTGCATAATCTTTTACTTCTTTCAATTGGAGATATAAATTGTATTGGATATAATAATAAATAGCAATATCTTTATAATCAGCGTTTTTAGGATCACATAATTTCTTAATGGCCTGCTTGTCGTAAGTAGAATGTTTTTTCCAGGAATTAAAATCCGAAGTTTTGTTTTTATCCCTTAAATAAGAATAAGCGGCATAAGGAACAAGCCATTCTTCGTTTTTATCGAAAAAACCTATATATGCTTTTGATTGAAGTACTTTTTCTCCTTCCTGTTGAAAAATTTCCCGGAAAAATTCCCATTTATATTGATCTACCTGCTCATAATCAAGTGTTTCCAGAGCATTTAGTTCTTTTTGTCTGGTTTCGAATTTTTTTACTGATTCTGGTTTTTTAATTTTTCCTAATTTACTGATATCCAAATACAAAGGATGCAATGCATAAATAGAAATTGCATTATAGGGATATGAATCCAACCAAGTATGAGTCATGGTTGTATCATTGATCGGGAGTATCTGGATTATTTTTTGTCCTGTCTGACTAACCCAGTCTACCAGTTTTTTCAAATCACCTAAATCACCGATTCCAAAACTATTTTTTGAACGCAAAGAAAAAACAGGAATCACAGTTCCCGCACATTTCCATGGAGCAAGTTCTTCCCTGAAAGTAATATCCGATATGATAATCGTCTCATTTTTTCTCAGGAAAGGGAGATGCATGCGACGGTTATTGCCTGTTTCCCAATAGACAAATGAAAAATCATCGTTACATATCAACAATTTATATTCAATCGGATAAGAAAAATCCGTTGCATCCAGTTCAATTTCCCATTCAGGTGATTGATCGCAATTCAGTATCAGCGATTTCTTTACATCCCAGTTACCCAGAGATTTATGATTTCCGACGATAGCAACTTTCTGATGTTTCTCAACTCTTGGAGCTAAAACCTTTATTTGTACGGTCTTATTATATTTTTTTGTTTTTCGTTCTGTTTTGTCTTCCCTGGCAAAAAAACTTTTTGTAAAAGCGGATGAATAAAATGCCAATTGCTTGGGACGGCTAAACCACGAATCGTAAACTATATAGTTGTGATCTGATTGACTGAGTTTTATTTGATGATTTCTTTGCCATTCTTCATAAAAACGGATATTATTGGATATGAAAAAATAGCGGTATTCTATTATTTGCGTTTGGGGTTCAACATCTATTTCCAATGTCCAGATATCACCATGATTATAGCTCATAGGCTTAGCCATAGATACATTCCATGATCCTAATTCGGGAATTGAACCTACAACGTATAAAGTTTGACCCCAGGAAGTTTGGTAATTGATGTTAAACGTGATTTTCATCTGAAAAAACGGTTTAAAATAACGGCACAAAGTTAATCATTTGAATGAAGAATTAAGAATGAAGAGTGAAGAATTCTTCATTCAAAAATTATCCGCATTTGGAATTTCCACAGGTGGTACATCTCAGACAACCTTCCTGATAAACCAAGGTTTCATTTCCGCAATTGGGACATTTACCTTTGGCTTCAACTCCATCCAGCACATATTTTTTGAGTGCTCTTTCCACTCCGTTTTTCCATGTATTGATGGATTCGCTGTTGAGTTCCAATCCTTGTACTAACTTGATTACCTGATCGATAGGCATTCCGTAACGGAGTACACCTGAAATGAGTTTGGCATAATTCCAGAATTCAGGGGCAAATTTATCCGAAAGCCCTTCTATTGTTGTTTTATAACCACGTTTGTTGGTATATTGGAAGTCATAACGTTTATTGCCGTATTCATCCGTATTTTTAATGATGGTCCCTTTGCTGATATTTTTAGGGAGGAAAATTCCTTCTTCTTCATCATTCAAACCGGTAAAAATTTCATACGGACGACCATTCAACAGTCCGATAAATGCAATCCATTTTTCCTTATTATTCTGAAATTTAACAATTTCAGCTTCCAGTTCACGCGGACGTTTGGTGACGATAACAGGTTGTTCGACACAATTACAATCTTTCTTTTTCTTTTCTTCGGCCGAAATAAGAACGCCGTTTCTTGAACCGTCACGATAAACGGTACAGCCTTTGCATCCGCATTTCCAAGCTTCTACATATAGCCGGTTAACCAATGATTCTTCCACATTATTCGGAAGATTGATGGTTACACTGATGGAATGATCGACCCATTTTTGAATACGTCCTTGCATCCTTACTTTTTGTAACCAGTCAACATCATTGGAAGTTGCTTTGTAATAAGGAGATTTGGCAACCATCTGATCTATCTCTTCCTGAGTATATTTTTTGGCTGTAGGATATCCGTTAGCTTCCATCCAGTTCACAAATTTGTGGTGAAACACGATGAATTCTTCGAAGGCATCTCCTGTTTCATCCACGAAATCTACCTTAACGGATGTATCGTTGGGATTCACTTTTCTTCTTCTTTTATAAACGGGTAGGAAAACGGGTTCGATGCCGGAAGTCGTTTGCGTCATCAAACTGGTAGTTCCTGTGGGAGCAACAGTGAGACATGCTATATTGCGACGACCGTATTTAACCATATCGTTATAGAATTCCTGATCCAAATTTTTCAGACGATTGATGAAAGGATTATTTTCTTCTCTTTTGGCATCATAAATTTCGAAAGCGCCACGTTCTTTAGCCATATTGACGGAAGATCTGTAAGCTTCCAAGGCAAGGATTTGATGTATATTTTCAGAAAAATCGGTTGCTTCTTCAGTTCCGTAACGAAGTCCCATAGCAGCAAGCATATCGCCTTCTGCGGTAATTCCTACTCCGGTACGCCTTCCTTGCAAAGTTTTCTTGTAGATTTTTTCCCAAAGGAGTCTTTCAGAATGTTTAATTTCTTCACCTTCAGGATCTGAATCTATTTTTTGGAAAATCATTTCTATTTTTTCGGCTTCCAGATCGATGATATCGTCCATTATTCTTTGAGCCAATCCCACATGTTTTTTGAAAAGTTCGTAATCAAAATATGCGTTGGGTTTGAAAGGATTAACCACATAAGAATATAAGTTAATGGCTAACAAGCGACAACTATCATAAGGACAAAGAGGTATTTCGCCGCAAGGATTCGTTGACACTGTTTTGAAACCAAGGTCAGCATAACAATCCGGAATCGATTCCTTGATAATTGTATCCCAAAATAGAACTCCAGGCTCTGCAGATCGCCATGCGTTGTGTACAATCTTCTTCCAAAGTGTCTGGGCATCTATCTCTTGGGTTGTTGTAGGATTCTTTGAATCAATCGGATATTGTTGAATATAAGGTCTTCCATCAACAACAGCCTGCATGAAATCATCATCGATTTTCACAGATATATTGGCTCCAGTGACCTTTCCTTCAATCATTTTTGCATCAATAAATGACTCTGAATCAGGATGTTTTATGGAAACGCTCAACATCAACGCTCCTCTCCTGCCATCTTGGGCAACCTCACGCGTTGAATTGGAATAACGTTCCATAAACGGCACTAAACCAGTTGAAGTCAACGCCGAATTTTTCACCTGGGAACCTTTTGGGCGAATATGGGAAAGGTCATGCCCCACTCCTCCCCTTCGTTTCATCAACTGGACTTGTTCTTCATCGATCTTAATAATAGCTCCGTAAGAATCTGCAGAACCATCCATACCGATGACGAAACAGTTGGATAAAGATGCTATTTGAAAATTATTTCCGATACCTGTCATCGGACTTCCCTGAGGAACAATGTATTTGAATTTGTCAAACAAATCATACAATTGTTTTTCAGATAAAGGGTTGGCATATTTTTTTTCAATGCGTGCAATTTCTCCGGCCAGTCTTTTGTGCATGTCATCCGGAGATTTTTCATAAATATTTCCAAAGGCATCTTTCAGGGCGTACTTATTCACCCAAACCTTTGCAGCCAATTCATCGCCGGAAAAATAGTCAAGAGAAGCTTCATACGCTTCGTCAAAAGAGTAAGTTTGATTTTTCACTTTTATAATATTTTTATGTAAAAACAGTTATCTTTGCAGCAGGAATGGTAAAGAAATAATTCATCCCAATCAGACTGCAATATTAAATATTCTTTTCTTATATAACAAATCAAACAAGCTTTTTCCTATAATTTAAATCCAAAGTTTTCTTAAAAAATATTTAATTACCTAATTATTAGATTTATTTTTTTTAATAAAAGAAAAAATATTTTCCAAAAAGAAAATCATATATAATTACAAGTTGATAGTTACGAGTTACAAGTTATTGATTGAGAATGTAAAAACGGTTAAAGCGTAACTTGTAACTCGTGACTTTTATCACTATCTTTGGAAAATTTTTTATCTATGGATTATTTAAAAGAAAGAAGAAGTATCAGAAAATACACCCATCAGGATGTTTCCGATGAAATATTGGAAAATTTGCTTTCTCTCGCGGCAAGGTCATCAACTACCGGAAATATGCAATTATATAGTGTTGTTGTTACCCGGTCGGAAGAAGGGAAAAAAGCATTGGCTCCTACTCATTTCAACCAGCCGATGGTTACACAAGCGCCTGTGATTTTAACCTTTTGTGCTGACTTCAACAGATTTAACAAATGGTGCGAGCAACGAAATGCGGTTCCGGGATATGATAATTTCCAATCGTTTCTGACAGCGATGATAGATGCCGTAATTTTTGCACAAACTTTTTGTGTTGCGGCAGAGCGCGAAGGACTTGGAATCTGCTACATTGGCACAACTACCTATAATACGGATAAAATCACGGAAATATTGGAACTACCCAAATTTGTTGTTCCTATCATAACTATTACATTGGGTTATCCGGAAGTTATTCCGGAACAACCGGATCGACTTCCAATCAGGTCGATATTACACAAAGAAACATACCAAGATTATACATCTGAAAATATTGATGAAATTTATTCTTATAAGGAATCATTGCCGGAAATGAAAAAATTTGTCCTGGAAAATGCTAAAGAAACCTTAGCGCAAGTATTTACAGATGTGAGATATACGAAGACCAATAATGAATATTTCTCAGAGGTGTTTTTGAAAGTTTTGAAGAATCAGGGATTTTTTTAATTTTCAATTAATTTGTATTTTCTTTTTGCTTCGTTCAGTGAGCATGCATTGAAATGCCACCATTCGCCTCTTACGGTTTGGAATCCGGCGTGTAACATGACTTTTCTCAGAAGTCTTCGATTCTCAACTTGTTCTTTGGTTAATAAACCCAGAAGAATTAAGGAATCTTCTTTATTGATACCGGATTTATGACTGAAACTGTCGAAAGGAGTACCCATGTCCAATGGATTGTTTGAAGAGTCACAGATTGTTAAATCAACGGCCGCTCCGTAATTATGTAATCCTGTTCTTTCAGGATTGGCAACATAAGCCTGATATGGAGTACCTTTAACCGAATCATACATTTTCCGTTGTATATGAACAGGACGAACTGCATCGTATATCAAAAGTTGCATTCCTGGCCGGATGCTATCTAAATGTTTCTGGGCTTTCACAACCATTTTTGCCACATCCGGTTGCAGGTAAGCATTTTTCAGGCTATCATACAATATTTTGCCTGTAAAATTATCTATTGTTGCATATTTTAACTCAACCAGGATACGGGGGTTTAGTTTCTGGACATCGATCAATCCGGAAGATTCCAACTGTAACATTATTCCGGAAGAGTATCCCGACTCTTCATTTTTATTATTTTTTTCAGTTGAAACAGAATCTTTTACGATTATTTCTTTTTGTGAATTCCGATTATTGCGGGAACAACTTAATAGAATCAGGATACAAAATAAATATATAATTTGCTTCATTTGTGCTATTTTAGCAGAATTTATTCTAAAAAATCCAATTTCAGCACAAAATTACTTAAAAAAATTTCATCTCAAAATCTGAAATTAAACATTACCTGATAAACAATAACTCTCTGTATTTCGGCAAAGTCCACATTTCATTATCAACCGTTAATTCTAATTTGTCGATATGATAGCGGATTTCGTCGAAATAAGGGGTTATTTTTTCGCAATATGCAAGCGCTTTTTCCCGTTCATTTTCGATTTTATTCGCCACTTTGCGTGCTTCAATCATTTCATCCACTTTCGATTTGATGATATTGAGATGATTGGCGATATCTTCAATGATCATCATATTTTGAGATGCAAGCTTTTCCGCTTTTTCCTTATCGTACAATGAATGTATTTTCGATACGTTATCCAACAATAAACCCTGATAACGAGTGGCTACGGGAATAATATGATTCATGGCCAAATCGCCTAATACACGCGCTTCGATCTGAATTTTCTTGGTGTACTGTTCCCATTTCACTTCATTGCGGGCATGAAGTTCTTTTTGGCTTAAAACAGCTGTTTGAGCAAATAATTCGACAGATTCATGTGTCAGATAAGAATCGTAAATGACAGGAACGCGGGTTTCGCAATCCAAACCGCGTTTGACAGCTTCCACTTTCCATTCGTCACTATATCCGTTGCCATCGAAACGAATATTTCGGGATTCCTTGATATTTTTACGGACAACAGCAAAAATAGCATCTTCTTTCTTTGTACCTTTTGCAATCAAAGCATCTACTTCGATCTTGAAAGTTTTCAATTGTCCTGCCACAGCCGTATTGAGCGCTAACATAGCAGAAGCACAGTTGGCAGAAGAACCTACGGCCCGGAATTCAAAACGGTTTCCGGTGAAAGCAAACGGAGAAGTCCGGTTACGATCGGTATTATCAACCAGAATTTCCGGTATATGATTTAACGACAGGCGTGTTCCCTTTTTTTCAGTGACTTCGATTTCCTTGATTCCATCACTTGCTTCAAGTTCGTCCAACAGCATAGATATCTGACTACCCATAAATACTGAAATAATAGCGGGAGGCGCTTCATTTGCACCTAAACGATGGGCATTGGTAGCCGAAGAAATACTGGCTTTCAATAACGCATTATTCTTATATACAGCCATTAATACATTAGAAATGAAAGTGATGAATTGCAAATTTTGTCCGGCATTTTTACCAGGGCCCAGCAAATTGATTCCTGTATTTGTGCCTAATGACCAGTTATTGTGTTTTCCCGAACCATTGATTCCTTTGAACGGTTTTTCATGCAACAACACCCGGAAGCTATGACGATCGGCAACAATTTTCATTACGGACATCAACAATAAGTTATGATCCACTGCCAGATTGCATTCCTCGAAGATCGGGGCCAGTTCAAACTGATTGGGAGCCACTTCATTATGACGGGTCTTCACAGGAATACTCAACTTGTAACATTCAAACTCCAGATCACGCATGAAAGCTGCTACTCTGGTAGGAATTGATCCGAAATAGTGATCTTCCAACTGTTGGTTTTTAGCGCTGTCGTGCCCCATCAAAGTACGCTCAGTTAGCACTAAATCCGGACGAGCTGCATATAAAGCTTCATCCACGAGGAAATACTCCTGTTCCCAACCCAAGTATGAATATACCTTCCTGACACTTGGATCGAAATACCGGCAAACATCTGTAGCTGCTTTATCCACAGCTTGAATTGACTTTAATAATGGTGTTTTATAATCCAGTGCTTCACCTGTATAGGAAATAAAAATAGTAGGAATACACAATGTGTCTTTGATAATGAATGCAGGAGAAGACGGATCCCATGCAGTATATCCGCGAGCTTCAAAAGTATTGCGGATACCGCCGCTCGGAAAACTGGAAGCATCGGGCTCTTGTTGAGCCAGTAATTTACCTGAAAACTCTTCAATCACTCCTCCGTTCCCATCAAAATCGATGAAAGCATCATGTTTTTCTGCGGTACCGTCGGTCAAGGGGTGAAACCAGTGCGTGTAATGTGTAGCTCCCATTTCCATGGCCCACATTCGTATTCCGGCAGCCACATGGTTGGCTACTTCTCTATCCAAAGGTTCTCCTTTATCAATAGCATTTAATACTAATTTCAATGTTTCTTTGGAAAGATATTTGCGCATATTTTTTCTGTCAAAGACATATTTACCGAAATAATCGGATGTTTTTTCTGCAGGTGCTGCAAGGTCTAATGCTTTCCTTTTGGAAGCTTCTTCTACGGCTTTAAATCGTAACATAATTGTTCATTTAAGAATAATATTCCTTTCCAAACACTCTTGTATCATTTTATCCGGCCAAATGCTCGCTTGCACTTCTCCGATGTGTGCGCAACGAAGGAAGAACATGCAAAGACGTGATTGCCCGATACCTCCGCCAATCGAAAGAGGAATCGTATCATTTATCAGGCATTTGTGGAAAAATAGCTCTAAACGGTCTTCACAGTTCCGGACTTTCAATTGTAGTTTTAAAGCTTCCTTATCTACCCGGATACCCATTGAAGATAGTTCGAATGCTGATTTCAATACAGGATTCCATACTACAATATCGCCATTAAGGCCTTTGTAACTATTGTATGTAGGGGTACTCCAATCATCATAATCAGGAGAACGTCCGTCGTGGATTTTGCCGTCGGGCAGTTCGCCTCCAATGCCGATGATAAAAACAGCTCCATATTCTTCTGCTACAATATTTTCCCTTTCTTTGGAAGATAATTCGGGATATTTTATTTGTAATTCTTCCGAATGCACAAAATGAATGCCGGATGGTAAGATCGGCTTAATTTGCGGATACGTTTCACAAACCATTGCTTCCGTATTTTTCAATGCATCATAAATTTTTTTGACCATTATTTTCAGAAAATCAAGGTTACGATCCTCTTGGGTAATAGTACGTTCCCAATCCCATTGGTCAACGTAAAGCGAATGAAGATTGTCTAACTCTTCATCGGCGCGGATAGCATTCATATCGGTGTATAATCCCTTGCCCGGTTCTATATTGTAAGCACCTAATTTTATCCGTTTCCATTTGGCCAATGAATGGACTATTTCTGCTTTCTTCCCGCCAACAGCAGGAATTTCGAATGAAACAGGACGTTCAACCCCATTGAGATTATCATTGATTCCTGTACCCGAAAGTACAAACAAAGGTGCTGTTACTCGTCTCAGATTCAATGCCTGAGACAATTCTTCCTGAAATTTAACTTTTATTTGTTTAATGACATGCTCCATTTCTTCAAGAGCAAGTACCGGCTTATAGCCTTTAGGAATAATTAATGGCATATTTTTTCTGTATTTACACCACAAAAATAAACAATATGATTTAAATATAAAACAAAATATGACTTTTTAATATATTTATTTTAAATAAATAATCATATGTAAATAAAATTAACAAATTTAATTTACACATGATTATTCAATATATTGTTAAGGTTTTCCTGATTTTTTTAATAAAAAAAGGGAGAAAGCCATGTTGACTTCTCCCTCTTTTCATTTTTATCTTATTGATATCTAATTTCTTCCGAACAATAATCTATAATCTTCTTCACCAGCCTTTTTCGTCCAGTTTTCAGGTATAAACTTCCAATCGGAAATTATTTCAGGAGATACTGTTTTTTGTTTTTCAATCCACTGCATTAAGTAAAACCGCAAATCTCTGTCTGTTGATTGGATGATTCTCGAAGGAAGTTCTGAAACAGGAATGCCGGACCCTTTGGTCAAATGTTCTCCTCCCCCATTTCCACGATAGGAATTGACGGCTACTTTGTATTTTTTGTTTAAAGAAAATGTTTTTCCATTGGCCATTTTCGGACTGATTGTAATTCGCTGTCCTGCGGGCTTAGTAACATCAACTGTATAAGAAATTCCGGCAGCCGAATCAAAATTGTAACTTGCATTCACAAAACGAAATCTTCCGTTTTTATCATTTTTTTCCAATAATAATAAATGATCATCCGGACTTTTCATTTGATTTGTCCAGATAGCATAACTGTTTTCCAAAAATCCTTTGATTTCTTTTCCGGTCAATTCCATTGTATAAAGTAAATTTTCGAATTTATACAACTTGAACATATCGGAAACAAAAATGTCTCCCTGATCGATTTTTGTATCATAAGATAAAGGTGCGGCGAAAGAAACATCTGCTCCGGTCAAATCCAACTGAATCTGATGAATCAAGTCAATAAAGGCAGAAGGTCCAAAATAAGCATTACGAGTGGAAATTGTTTCCGTAAATGTTCCTATTTTCCTTGATACAAAATCTTTTACGGTATTATAATCTTCGGAAAAATCTTTCATAAAAACAGGATCCGGTTCATAATTACTCATTTTGACCAGGTTTCCATTGAGTTTTTTAGAAATAATTTTTCCATCGTTATCTATATTAAGATTGATTAAAACTTCACTTAACATATTTCCTCCGTATCCCGGATTAATAATTACCACAGAATCTCCGGTAATATTGGAGATTTTCCGGTAATCAGCACGGTGATCATGTCCAAGCATCAGAATATCTAAACCGGGAATGTTTTGAGCCATTTTATATCCGCCCCCTTCGTCCATTCCGTTTGAAACCATGCGGGATTCCATTCCTAAATGGAAAAGGCCTATAATAATATCGGCATTTTCTTTTTCTTTCAGTACGGGAATCCAATGTTCGGCTGTTTTTTGTACATCGGCAAAATGCATATCAGCCCATAAATTTTTTGGAAGCCAGGTGGGTATCGCCGGAGTGATCATGCCTAATACGGCAATGCGTATTCCTTCAACTTCATAAATAAAATAAGGTTTGAAATAAGGTTCGTCTTTGTTATCATAGATTGCGTTGGTTGCCATCCATGGGAATTTGGATTGCCGTATCACCCTATCGTAAACAGCATGACCGGTTTCAATATCATGATTTCCCACCGATGCCGCCTGATAACCCATGTAGTTAAGTATTCTTGCACATAGATGCGGTGTAATGGTATCTATGAAATTGTAATAATAAGCTGTCGGTTGTCCTTGCAAAATATCACCATTATCAAGCATCAACAGGCGATTACCGTATTTTTCACGTTCTTGTTTAAGATAAGTGCTGACTCGGGATAAACTTCCTGTTCCGGGTTTTTCCTCTATAAAATCATATGGAAAATAATTACCGTGAATATCACTGGTTTGCAATACTTTGATAGTAATTTCTTTTGTTTGGGCAAATGATGATACTGTAAAAACAACAAGGAGAAAGAAAATAGCGGATTTTTTCATAATTTTTTAGTTCTTCACTCTTAGTTCTTAATTCTTCCCTTTAATGAGCATCATAAATTCTTCCCGGGTTTTTGCCTGATTAAAAACACCAGTAAAATCAGAGGTGATTGTCAGTGAATTTTGTTTTTCCACTCCCCTCATCTGCATACACATATGCTGAGCTTCAATGACTACCATCACTCCCAGAGGATTCAATGTCTTTTGAATGCATTCTTTGATTTGGGTAGTTAACCGCTCCTGTATCTGTAATCGACGGGCAAAAATATCTACCACACGAGGTATTTTACTTAAACCTGTGACATACTCTCTTGGAATGTAAGCGATATGTGCTTTTCCGAAAAAAGGCAGCATATGGTGTTCGCACAAGGAAAAGAAATCAATATCTTTAACCACAACCATTTGCTTATAATCTTCTTTAAATACGGCAGATTTCAGTACTTTTTCTGAATCCTGGGTATAACCTTTTGTGAAAAACATCATGGCTTTAGCTACTCTTTCCGGGGTTTTCAACAGTCCTTCGCGACTTGAATCTTCACCCAGAAGTTCTAAAACCTTTTTGTAATGAAAAGCTAGTTCTGATTTTCTTTGTTCTTCGTTGATTTCCATTTTTTTATTTTTGGTGAAAGTCGCTATGCTCCTTGTGAAGCTTTGCTTGTGAATGGTGAATAGAAATTTCACAAGGAGCGTAGTGACCTACAATTCCTGAACTCTAACTTCTTCCGATACAATATACATTTCTCTTCCGAGTGATGGCAGTTGCTGTGAAATTTGCTTCATCATCGCTTCGGCTTCTTCCCTGGTACGAAAATCACCGATTCTCAATTTCCAGAAAGGAGCGGTATAAGTTACCGAAGTGCGCAATGAGGGAAAAGAACTTTTGATGGTTTGCTCTTTCTGAAATGCTTCACCTTTAGCTGTTTTTGCATCATTTCCTGAAAAAACCTGAATCCGGTATCCCTGCATTTTTACAATGGTAGGCTCTCCATTTGTATTACTGTTGCTGTTGGTACCTGTCGTTTGTCCGACCAAAGCGTTAATCTTCGGATCTGCATAAATTTTTATGGTTCCTTGTCCATTGACATTTCTCTGCAATTCTGTTATGATCTCATTTTCACTTTGAGCATAAATAGATGAACAACAGATGGCGAAAAGTGAAATTGTAAGTAATTTGAAATAGTTCATCGTTTTTGTTTTTTGTGAATGGTTAATGTCGCTTCGTTCCTTGTGAAGCTTTGCTTGTGAATGGTGAAGAATTAAGTGAAATATCCTATTTACCATTCACAAGGAGCAAAGCGACATTAAAATGCTTCAACAATAGGCATAAACTTATCGACAGCAAGTGAAGCTCCGCCAATCAGACCTCCGTCTACATCCGGATTTTCGAATAATTCTTTGGCATTACCGGCATTGCAACTTCCTCCGTAAAGAATGGAAATACCGTCAGCAACATTTTGTCCATACTTAGATGCAAGAGTTTGACGAATAAACGCATGCATTTCCTGAGCTTGTGCTGAAGTGGCGGTTTTTCCTGTTCCGATAGCCCACACAGGTTCGTATGCCAATACTATTTTTGAAAAATCTTCGGCAGAAAGATGGAATAAGCCATTTTCAATCTGAGATTTTACAACATCGAAATGTTTTTCGGCTTCTCTTTCCGACAAAACTTCTCCGATACAAAAGATAGGAGTCAATTTGTTGGCCAATACCAGATTCACTTTATCTTTCAGGATGGCATCGGTTTCCCCGTAATACGTACGGCGTTCGGAATGTCCCAATATCACATATTTTGCACCTGTAGAAGCAACCATAGCAGCAGAAACTTCTCCGGTATATGCGCCTGATTCTTTGTCTGCACAGTTTTGTGCCGAAACTGCGAGTTTTGTTGTATCAATTGCATTAACAACGGATGTCAAATGGATAAAAGGAGTACCTAATACCACATCGCATTTAATTGTTTTTCCAACTAAAGCAGCTTCAATGTCTTTTGCCAATTTCAAACCTTCTTGCAGATTATTGTTCATTTTCCAATTACCTGCAACGATATTCTTTCTCATATTATTAATGTGTTAAGTGTATATAATTAATCATCATTTTCAATATTTTCATTTTTTATCCTTTTCCTGTGAGGATAATCTCCCAGATAAAATAAAAACAAAGGAATCAACAATAAAAGCAGAGAGAATATTAATTCTTTTCTATCATTATCAGGAGCTATTTTCCCCAGCGAAGATTGTTCCAGCGGTTGTTTCAGGGTGTCGTCGGTAGGAATATTCCTGTAATGCCATTTATTTAAAACGGTTCCTCCTTTAATTAACATCAATCCAGGATTGGAACGGATGATTGTTTTCAGGGTCACCAGGTCTGTTGTACAAATAGGATATTCAGCACCCGTGTTTTCTTTCCATCGTTCGATTTCTTCTTGTCCGGAAGCAGTCATACAATAAAAGTCATATCCGAATTCTTTACAAAAATCGTAAATTTCATTGATGCGATCCACATTCGACTCATCTGCGGACTTGAAATTGGTTGAAATCAACAGGAAGGTATAACTTTGATTAGACAAAATTACATCCGTAATATCATCTCCCTCCTGCGTGGTAATTGTAAAATCATGAATGGGAGGAACATATCCTTTTTTTATTAAAGGAGAAATCTGATCGACAAATATCCAGGTAGAGTCTCCTTTAGGATAATTTTCCAAAGTAAATTCTTTTTTGACTCCGTCTTTTTCATAAATAAAAACAGGATCACCGTAAACATCATGCGGAGCTCCTTCTGGCACAACCATTAATTCCGGAATATTGGCTCCTATCTTATAAGGTCTGAAATCAAATAACGGTAAGTTACGATAACAATAAAATGAAAGAAATAGTATAAATACATAAACATAACCGGTTACTAAAGAGGATGCTTTGTATGAAAATAGCGGTGTAATTTTTTTATGCCAGCATACAAGAATAATTGCAGCTACCAGTAATACAATATTTTTATAAAATGTCTGCCAGTTTGTTATCACCCAGGCATCGCCAAAACATCCGCAATCGCTCACCGGATTTGTAATCGCCAGATAAAGTGTGAGCGGAGTCATGAAAAGCATTACGAACAGGATCATGACCGAATTAAATCTTCTGGATACTCCAACCAGAATACAAACTCCCAATGCAAATTCAATAGCCGACTGAGCAAACGAAAGGGGCAATGACAATACACTCATCCAATCAAAGCCAAAAGCTGTAAAATAATCCTGAATTTTATAAGCGCCACCCATGGGGTCAACAGCCTTTACGAATCCTGAAAATACAAACACACAACCGAGTAAGATTCTGCAAAATTCTGCGATTATTTTCTTTATTTTTTCCATACAAGAAAATTTATTGAATTAATTAAAATCCAATTTGATCAAAGCAAATAAAGCATAGTTGATCATATCCATGTAATTAGCATCGATTCCTTCTGATACGATTGTTTTTCCTTCATTGGACTCGATTTGTTTTGTCCGGTAGATTTTCATCAGGATCAAGTCTGTGTAGGAGCTTATCCGCATGTTTCTCCATGCTTCATCATAATCATGATTTTTAGCATACATCAGTTCTTTGGTAGTTGTCACGAACCTGTCATAAAGCTTCATCGCTTCCTCAACCGATATATCGGTAGTATCTGAAAAACCTTTTTCCAGTTGTATCAATCCAATGATTCCATAATTAACTACACCGATAAATTCAGGTTTAACTCCTTCATCTACAAGACTTTTTTCTTTAATTTCCAGACTTCGGATTCTATTGGCTTTGATAAATATTTGATCAGTAACAGATTGGGGGCGCATGATTCTCCAGGAAGGTCCGTAATCTTTCAGTTTTTTCTCGAATAACTCACGGCAAATGGAGATTACATGCTCGAATTGTTCTTTTGTATTCATGCCTTTTTGAAAGTTTGTCGCAAAGGTAATAAATAAAAAATAAAAGGCATAGATAATCGAAACCGATTCTATGCCTTTTATTTTATATAGTGGTATGATTCACTACGAGTACCTGATAACCTGCCCCGCCCGTAACTTCGTTTTAGTCGATATTTTATTGATTTTACATATTTGTTTTACTGAAACTCCATACCTTTTTGCTATTTTAGCTAAAGTATCGCCTTTCTTCACACGGTGATAAGCAATTTTATTATTTCCCGTAGCGGTATATTTATTTTCTTTTTCTATTTTGGCTTTAACGAAAAGATAAGAATCACGATGCATTACCTGATTATGGAAATCAAAAATTTCAACCGGATTGATCGGTTTTCCCATGAAACGGGTTTCGAAATGGAGGTGAGGACCTGTTGATCTTCCTGTATTTCCACCTAAAGCAATGGGTTGTCCTTTTTTTACTACTTCATCTGCATCTACCAGAAAATCGGAAAGGTGGCCATAAACAGTTTCCAGGCCGTTATTGTGCCTCAATACAAGATAATTACCATATCCTCTTCTTTCAAAGTTCTTTATACGGACTTTCCCGTCACACACGGCATAAATAGTGTCACCGATTTCAACTTTAAGATCTGTTCCGTAGTGCATTCTTCTCCAACGCGGACCAAAGTTAGATGTAATTCTGATATTGGGATCACAAATCGGCATCACTAATTTCGATACGTCTATCTTAAAAGAATCCGGAACCTGAGCGTTCATATATGGATTTACCCTCTCGGTATTCCAATCTTCATACAACTCTTCAGCCGGATACATTAATTCTTCTTCATCAAGTTCGTTAGCAAGATCAATAGAATCAACGATAAATTTCAGCTTCTCTGTGGGTACTTTATCTGCATATAAATCGGAAAAACCAAAACCACTTTTTTTAGCAGTAGCAATTTTCTCTGTCGCAGATGGTTGAGTTGAATTTTTGTTTGCTTTGCCATTATTTCCTTGTGCTGATAAATCAAATGAGGAAAGGGAAAAACACAAAGAAAAAATACTGGCTGTAATTACACTTTTACTTAAAAACTCCATAAAATACATTTTTATATGCTCATGCTAAATCTCATCATTAGCATATATATTTAACAATAATGAGCGATCATAAGCATACAACTCATGTGGCTCAAAAAATCTTTTTAATTCTATATCGGCGCTATCCAAAGAATCTGAAGCATGGACGATATTCTCCTGAACACTTATGCTGTAATCACCCCTGATGGTTCCGGGCACAGCATTACGTCCATTGGTAGCACCTGTAATATTCCTTACAACATTAACGGCATCAATGCCTTCCCAGCAGCACACGATGACAGGGCAAATTTTCATTGCATCTTTAATTCTTTGAAAAAAAGGATTAGAAGATAAATGGGCATAATGCTCCGTCAGTATTTCATCTGTTAACCAAACCATTTTCATGCCAACCAATGACAAACCTTTACGTTCGAATCGCCGGATAATTTCACCGACTAAACCTCTTTGTATTGTGCATGGTTTTAAAATGATAAGTGTGCGCTCCATGGTTCAAAAAACATTAAATATATAGGTGTAATTCTGAATTTTACGCCCCAAAGTAAGTTTTTTTATGATAAAAACACCAAATAAAACATGTTAAAAAAGGAAGGATTGTGCTAACAGATCATAAATGAATCAATAACACACTGAAAATCAGTAAAATATGAAAATATGTTATAAAACATGTTTTTTGAATAAAACAGAAATTTATCTATAACACCAAGATTATATGAAAATTATATTCTTTTTTTTAACTAAATCTTTAACTGATAAAAGAAGTTCGAAAGTTACACATAATAGTGCTTTAATTTATATCTTTGCCGGGAATTTTAAACTTGATTTCGGCAATGAAAAAAATAAATTTTACATTCTTATTTATACTCTTCATAGCATCTGCTGTTTTTTCACAAGAAAAACAAGTCAAAAATATCATATTGATGATTCCTGACGGTTGCTCTTTAGCTACTATTTCTTCGGCCAGATGGTATCAATGGTACAATAACCCCGACAAACCGTCATTAAACATAGATCCGTATATTTGCGGAACGGTACTGACATTCTCATCCAATGCACCAATCGGTGACTCTGCTCCTACTACATCCTGCTATATGACAGGTGTTCCAAGCCGTGCCGGTTATGTTTCCACTTATCCCGTATCCGATAAAAATAATGATATTTATCCGATGGATTCTACCAAAGCCTACCAACCCTTGATGACATTGTTGGAAGCTGCTAAAATTGTTAAAAACATGGCTACCGGTTTGGTTTTTACCTGCGAATTCCCACATGCAACTCCGGCCGATTGTGCTTCGCATAGTTACAACAGAGGCAAATATGAGTGGATTGCTCCTCAAATGGCTCATAATAATATTGATGTTGTCATTGGCGGCGGCGCTGCTTTTATCGACCAGGAAATAAAAGATTACCTGGCACAGGAAGGTTATGGCGTGTTTATTAATGATATCAAAAATTTCAATACATATTCCGGAAAAAAAATGTGGAGTATCTTTTCATCCAAAGATATGTCGTACGATTTGGATCGTAATCCTGCAGAACAACCCTCGCTGGCGGAAATGACGGAAAAAGCGATTGAAAAATTATCTTCCGGCAACAATGGATTTTTCCTGATGGTTGAAGGCAGTAAAATCGATTGGGCTGCTCATGCCAATGACCCGATTGCCATGATTACCGAAACACTCGCTTTTGATAAAGCTTGCGGAAAAGCCCTCGATTTTGCAAAAAAAGATGGAAATACGCTTGTTCTTATCCTTTCTGATCATGGTAACAGCGGAATCAGCATCGGTTCAAACAGATGTAGTAATTACAGTAAACTATCAAAAGATGAATTATTCAAAAATGTTTCCCAATATAAAGTCACAGCTACCGGTTTGATCGATATTTTGCATAAAACGGAACCATCGGAAATCAAATCTGTTTTCAAAAAATATGCAAACATTGACCTTTCCGAAGGAGATTTAAGTTCAATTTTACAATGCGAAGATTACACAAAAAGCGCATTATCAAATGATGAACGGATGAAAGGAAGCAAAATCAATAAAGTAGTTTCAAAAATATTGAACGAAAATACCTGTTTCGGCTTCACTACCGGCGGACATACAGGAGAAGAAGTACTGCTCGCTGCTTATCATCCTAAAGGAAAAGAACCCAGAGGATTGGTGCGGAACTTTGAAATCAATCATTATATGTGCGAAGCTTTAGGACTGGAAGGACAGTTGGAAAATCTGACAAATGAATATTTTGCCAAACACTCATCTGTATTCGAAGATTATAAATATTCAATCACAAAAACCAAAGGCAACATACCAGTTTTAGAAGTTAAAAACAAAAAAAATAAATTATTGATCACTCCCAATACAAATATTATAACATTGAATAACAAGCCTGTAAAGTTGAATTCCGTAATCATATATGTAGATAAGAATGATATTTTTTATTTGCCGAAAGAACTAAAAAAAATGATTGAATAATCCGCCCCTTATCTATATGTCTGATTTTTCCAGAAATTACCTTGCGTCCAGTTTTTGGCTGGTCTTGATTGTTGTCATAGTTTTGTCTGGGTTATATTTTATCCCTCAAAGTTTTATAGATAAACATGAACTCCGGAATATCGATATTTTTTCCGATATCAGAAAAGACAGTACAGAAATCTCTGATATGGAAGATATACCGGAACCTCCCCGCATGGATACATGCAAAACGGGCTTGGTTTGTTTCGATGATTATACGCCTGAACAAAATGGTTTGGATCGCTTTTTCGAAGCCTTATCAAATATCGACTCCTTGAAAAGACCCGTTCGGATCGCTTTTTATGGAGATTCATTCATCGAAGGAGATATTCTGAGCGGTGATTTCCGCCGGAAAATGCAGGAACATTTCGGAGGAAAAGGAGTCGGGATGATGCCGCTCACTTCTCAAACAAATTATTTCCGGCAAACTATTATTCATGATTTCGGAAAATGGCAAAGCCGTTCGATGCTTAGCGGACAATTTTCAAAGTTAGGAATCAGCGGAAACGTATTCTTACCTGACTCCAGCTCATGGGTTTACTATCAAATGCCGAAGAAGAATGCGCGGGATAGCCTCCAACGAGTAAGTATATACTATTCGCTTAAAAATGGAACAGTGAATGTTTACACAAGATTCAACAAATCCGAGTCTTCTCAAATGCAATTAACTCCCACAGATACAGTGATTAGCAGATGTGATTTGTATGCCAAATACGGTTCGGTTCAATTGGGTTTTTCTTACAATCCGTCGTTGTCCGTTTTCGGGGTATCTTTGGAAGATACTACCGGAGTTATTGTTGATAATTTCGCCATGAGAGGCATTCCCGGACAGTCTTTAAGAGAAATTCCCCAGCATCAATTCACTGAATATAATAAAATATTGAAATACGATTTGGTCATTTTAGAATATGGACTCAATGTACTTGAAGCTAAACGTACGGAATACAAACATTACGAAAATGAGATGATCGAAACTGTTAGATATTTAAAAGCATGTTTTCCGGATACGGATTTCTTGTTGATCAGCGTTTCAGACAGAAGTATGCTGAAAGATGGAAATTATGTGACCATGCCTGCCATCCCTGCAATGGTTGCCACACAAAAACGGATTGCATCCGAAAGCAAAATCGTATTCTGGAATTTATTCGAAGCCATGGGAGGCGAAAACAGTATGCCGGAATTTGTCCGCTCCACTCCTCCCCGCGCCAACAAAGATTATACTCACCTCACGTTTGCAGGAGGTGAATATCTCGGCAATCTTTTATTTGAAACCATTTTATACGAAAAAGAACGTTATGACACCCAAAAAGCATATCAATCAAAAATTAAGAAATAGTACTTTTTTCATAATTATTGCTATTATTACATTTTTTTCCATCAAATTATGTGGAAACAACAGAGAGGGTGATTCAAAATATCACCCATCCCGCAATTATCAATTTGCAAACCGGAAAGTAAATAAGTTGTTGGATGAAGCAAACAGCATGTCACCGTTTTTTTCCCAATTATTCTCACTGAAAGAAATACAAGATACGATTTATACGGTTTCTATCGTTCACATCGGCGATTCTCATATCCAGGCGGATTTTGAAACGGCTGAAACACGCAGTCTTTTCCAACAATATTTCGGATCTGCAGGACGTGGTTTTATTACACCTCTGAAATTAGCAAAAACGAATGAACCTCGTAATTACCGCATTACATCTTCCCAAACATGGAATGCCTACAAAACCATCAAACCTTCGGAAATTCCGATAGGAATGGGTGGACTCACTTTGCAAACAAACAACAATGCCGGTATTTCTGTAGAAATATTGGATATATACAGCACTGATAACCAGAATTTTAACGAAGCCATTGCTTATTATGACACATCCGGAGCCGATATATCATTGCCGGATACCTCCATTTTATTGGATAGAAGTAAAATAAGTCCTTATTCAGAAAGAGTTATATTTAAAGATCAAAGAAATAGTTTAGATTTCGATATTTATTCCACTAAAAATAAAGACATTTACTTTTATGGTGTGGAATTAAGAAACGGACAAAGCGGCATTTTATATCATTCCATCGGTATCAATGGAGCACATTATGCTGATTATGCCAATAAAAGCTTATTTTTCAAACAAATGGCGCTTTTGAACCCTTATCTGATTATTATTTCTTTGGGAACAAACGAAGCTTACGCTCCCAATTTCAATACCGAAAATTTTTATGTTCAAATAGATCAGACAGTTAAAGGATTAAAGAAATATTCTCCTCAGGCAGTAATTTTATTAGCCACTCCGGCGGAAACATGGAAAAGCGTACGAATCAGTAAGAAAAAAAGAGGTTTTACTCCCAATGCTCAGACAAAATCAGTAAGAGATGTGATTGTTCGCTATGCAAGAGAAAATCAACTGGTTTGCTGGGATCTGTTTTCCATTACGGGAGGCGAAGGATCTGCTAAAAACTGGAATGAAAATGATCTTTTGGCCAGAGACCGGATTCATTTTACCAAGCAAGGATATGAATATCAGGGAGAACTATTATTTGAAGCCATTTACAATACTTATCTGGAAAACCTGCAGAAACAATGAATTTTTTTAATTTCGACCCAGACAAAATCAAGTCATTATTTGCTTATGACCCGCAAGCGCCTCTTATTTTCAGCAGTGGATTTTTCCTCTTTTTGTTTCTGGCTTTCATCTCTGTTTATGTACTTCTGAAACATGAAGATAAGTGGAGACGGCTTTATGTGATACTTTTTTCCTATTATTTCTACTATAAATCGAGTGGAAATTATTTTATTCTATTACTTTTCGTCACTTTATTCGATTTTTTCTTGGCCAGGAAAATGTCGGACACTCAAAATAAAAAGCATAAAAAAGCATATTTGATTTTAAGCCTGGCCGGAAATTTGGGTTTGCTGGGTTATTTCAAATATACGAACTTTTTTTATGAAATGTATTGTCAGGTTGCGCAGCATCCGTTTGACCCTTTCAATATCGTTCTTCCAGTTGGAATATCATTTTTTACATTTCAATCAATGAGCTATACAATAGATATTTATAGAGGACAAATTAAAGCTTTGGATAAAATATTTGACTATGCATTTTTCGTATCATTTTTCCCTCAATTGGTAGCAGGTCCGATCGTCAGGGCAAAAGATTTTTTGCCTCAGATACATCGTCCTTTATTCATCACAAAAGAAATGTTCGGGCAAGGTATTTTTCTTATTCTGACAGGTTTATTCAAAAAAGCGATCATATCGGATTATATCAGTGTTAATTTTGTGGACAGGATTTTTGATAACCCGACTTTATATAGTGGAATCGAAAATCTATTTGGAATCTACGGTTATGCACTACAAATCTACTGCGATTTTTCAGGTTATTCAGATATGGCCATTGGAATCGCATTGTTGTTAGGATTTCATTTCAATATAAACTTCGATTCACCCTACAAATCAGCCACTATCACGGAATTTTGGAGACGTTGGCATATTTCCCTTTCTTCCTGGTTAAGAGATTATCTGTATATTTCTTTGGGAGGAAATAGAAAAGGAAAAGTCAGAACTTACATCAATCTGTTTATAACCATGCTATTAGGTGGATTGTGGCATGGCGCTTCTCTACGTTTTATCTGTTGGGGAGCTTTGCATGGAATTGCACTTGCTGTTCATAAATTCCTTATGAGTATTTTCCCGTCCATGAAGCAAAATGGAGAACAGATGGGGCCTTTGCGCCGTATTTTAGGCATTTTGATTACCTTTCATATAGTTTGTTTCGGATGGATATTTTTCAGAGCCCACTCTTTCGAAGATGCGATCAATATTATGAAACAAATAGCATTCTCGTTTCATCCCGAATTATTTATTGATCTGATGAGAGGTTATCCCACCGTATTTACTTTGATGATTATCGGATTTTTATTGCATTTTGCGCCTAAACGATTGGAAGATGCTTGTAAACAAGCTGTTATATCCATGCCATTAATAGTTAAAGCGCTGGCATTTGTAATTTTGATTGTGATGATTATGCAGATAAAATCTGCCGAAATTCAGCCATTTATATATTTTCAGTTTTAATTTTATAGGAAAATTAGCTGCGATTTACATTTCATCCCTCATTTTCCATTTTCAATTCATTTCAAAGGTATCAATGAAAATGGAAATGTTGGAATTGGAACAATGTCTCCATCCTATAAACTCCATGTCAATGGTACAGCAGCTACTTATGAATATAAGAAGTCTGATTTTCCTGAAATAGCATTCAAAGACGGGAAACAGTATGGTGTAATTGCTCAAGAAATCGAAAAAATAATGCCTGAAATTGTCTCAACTGATGCTGAAGGATATAAAAGTGTAGCTTATACTGATATAATTCCAGTATTAATTGAATCTATCAAAGCTCAACAAGCTATGATTGAACAACTCAAATTGGAAGTAGAAAATTGAAAATAATTTTTTCCGCTTTCAATTTTCATTTTTTTTTGCATTTATGTTTTATAACATAAATTTATCGTTGTTATTCTTCTCAATAATTCCTAATTTGCGCCCCGATGTGAAAACACAAACAATCTTTATTGTTTAATCAAAAAATATTGAAATACCATGAAAGTCTATCAAACAAACGAAATTAAGAACATTGCCATCATTGGAAGTTCTGGCTCTGGGAAAACCACTCTCGCTGAAGCAATGCTCTTCGAGAGTGGTGTTATAAAACGTAGAGGAAGTGTGGATGGAAAAAATACCGTTTCCGATTATTTTCCGGTAGAAAAAGAATACGGTTACTCTGTATTCTCAACGGTGTTCAGTGTAGAATGGATGAACAGAAAATTGAACTTTATTGACTGTCCGGGTTCAGATGATTTTGTTGGCGGAGCAGTATCTGCCTTGAATGTAACCGACACAGCCTTAATGGTAATTAACGGACAATATGGAGTGGAAGTTGGAACAATCAACATGTTCCGCTACACCGAAAGATTCAATAAACCCGTCATTTTCATTGTCAACCAATTGGATAATGAAAAATGTGATTTCGACAATGTACTTTCCCAATTAAAAGAAAATTACGGAGGTAAGATAGTACCTATTCAGTATCCGGTGACTTGTGGTCCGTCTTTCAATGCTGTGATCGATGTATTGAAGATGAAGATGTACCAATGGAAACCTGAAGGAGGAGTTCCCGATGTATTGGAAATTCCAGCCTCTGAAAAAGATAAAGCCGAAGAACTACATCAGGCACTGGTTGAAGCTGCCGCTGAAAACGATGAATCTTTGATGGAAAAATTCTTCGACCAGGGAACCTTAACCGAAGATGAAATGCGTGAAGGCATTCGTAAAGGACTCATTTCAAGAGGTATGTTCCCCGTGTTCTGTGTTTGCGCCGAACGTGATATGTGCGTGCGCCGGACCATGGAATTTCTGGGTAATGTAGTGCCTGCTGTAAGTGATATGCCTCACTATAAAGATACGGAAGGAAATGATATTGCTCCCGATATCAATGGCCCAACCAGTGCGTTTTTCTTTAAAACGACAGTAGAACCTCATATCGGACGTGTTTCATACTTCAAAGTAATGTCCGGAAAAATTAAGTCTGGTGATGATTTGATCAATGCCGACAGAGGATCCAAAGAACGTATCGCCCAGCTATTTGTGGTTGCCGGACAAACACGTACGGAAGTTCCTGAAATGGTTGCAGGAGATATCGGTGCAACCGTCAAACTCAAAGATGCTAATACCGGAAATACACTCAATGGAAAAGGTGTCGAACATAAATTTGACTTCATTAAATATCCGAACTCTAAATTCCGTCGTGCAATCAAACCGGTCAATGAAGCTGACGCTGAAAAACTCAGTGAAATTCTTACCCGTATGCGTGCAGAAGATCCGACATGGGTAGTGGAAGTTTCTAAAGAATTGAAACAAACCATTGTTTCCGGTCAGGGAGAATTCCACCTGAAAACATTGAAATGGAGAATCGAAAACAATGATAAAATAATGATTGAGTTCTTTGAACCGAAAATTCCGTACAGAGAAACAATCACCAAAGCAGCACGCGCCGATTATCGTCATAAAAAACAATCCGGAGGCGCCGGACAATTCGGTGAAGTTCATATGATTGTCGAACCTTATAGCGAAGGTTCTCCTGTTCCCGAAATATATAAATTTAACGGTCAGGAATTCAAAATTCAATCTCGTGATGTTCAGGAAATTAAACTGGAATGGGGTGGGAAATTGGTCTTCGTTAACAGTATCGTCGGAGGAGCTATCGATGCACGTTTCCTTCCTGCTATTCTGAAAGGAGTAATGATGAGATTAGAACAAGGACCTCTCACCGGTTCGTATGCCCGTGATGTCCGCGTAATTGTGTACGATGGAAAAATGCACCCGGTAGATTCCAATGAAATCTCTTTCATGCTTGCCGGAAGAAATGCGTTCAGCACAGCTTTCAAACAAGCAGGACCTAAAGTTATGGAACCTATTTATGATGTGGAAGTTTCATTACCTTCTGATTATATGGGTGATGTGATGGGCGATTTGCAAGGACGCCGTGCTATGATCATGGGCATGAGCAGCGAGAAAGGTTACGAAAAACTTTCGGCTAAAGTGCCTTTGAAAGAAATGTCATCCTATTCAACTTCTTTGAGTTCAATAACTGGAGGAAGAGCCTCATTTACAATGAAATTCGCCAGTTATGAACTTGTGCCTACCGATGTTCAGGAAAAATTGTTGAAAGAATACGAAGAGGCTCAGGATGCGGAATAATCTTATATAATTTGAAATATTATTCAGTAAATAAAAAATTCCAACTAATTCAGAACGAATCGGTTGGGATTTTTTTATTTACAGGATATCCCTTTTGTTACTCGTCACCCGTCACTAATTTTTCCAGGCAATCATTAATTTCATCCGAAGAAAATCCTCTGCCTGCAGCAAAACGAAAAAGTTTAGCCTTGATTTCATATTCATTCTTTCCCTTTACTGATTTTTTCTTGGATTGAAGTAGCTGTAATAATGTTTCACGGGATTTGTCGTTTTCTGGATCTGAGTTGGAAAAAGTTTCCTGTATCAATTCTTCCGGAATATTTTTCTTTTTCAACTCATAAAAGATTTTATTTTTACCCCATTTGTTGAATTTCATTTTATCATTAACAAATGAACGGCAAAAGCGTGATTCATCGATGAATCCTTCTTTTTGTAGTTTGAGAATTATTTTCTTTCTGACATCCGGAGTAGCTTGCCAGCGTTCAAGTTTTTTTTCAATATCATCGATACATCTTTCCGCAAGAGAACAATAAGCGGCACAACGGTGTAGCATTTCGGCTTCGGTCAATTGTTTCATAATTCAGCTTTTATCATTCGGTCTTTTCCGGAAATATCTTTGATTAATGCAATGTTTTTGTATCCTTTATTACCCAACATGGAAACAATTTCTTGTCCATACATGGCATTGATCTCAAAGTAAATCATTCCTGTGTCATTTAAAATCTCCCGGCCAATCTCTGCGATTTGTTCGTAAAATAATAAGGGCTTTTCTTCCGGAACAAATAATGCGAGATGAGGCTCGTAATCCAACACATTGGGAAGCATTGCCTCTTTTTCACTGGGTATTATGTAAGGTGGATTGCTCACAATAATATCCAGTTTATGCTGAAATAAATTTTTTGCGGATGGAGAAAAAATATCAGCTTCTATCATTCTGACTTCCACATGATTATTTTCAGCATTGATTTTGGCCGTTTGCAGCGCTTCTGATGAAATATCCATCGCATAAACAATGGATTCCGGTAAATTCTTTGCAAGGGAAACAGCAATACATCCGCTTCCGGTTCCTATATCCAGTATCTGTATTTTCTTTCCCTGATGTTGCGAAATGATCAATTCTACCAGTTCTTCGGTTTCCGGACGGGGAATTAACACTTCCGGATTTACCACAAACGGAAGTCCAAAAAACTCTGTTTCTCCTAAAATATATTGTATCGGTTCATGTTTCTGCAATCTGGAAACAATTTCTCTGATCTGATGAAATTCCGTCTCCGGTATTTCTTTATCTTTTTTATATGCTATTATTTGAAAATATGGTAATTGATATACATGTTCAAATATAATTTTGCAAAAACTCCTGATCTCTTCCGGAGGATAAAAATTTATTAATTTTTTTTCAATATATTCAATTGTTTGATTCATAATCAATTTCCCTGTCCTCCACCGCCTTCTCCTGAATTTCCTTCTCCGGCTTTGTTGTCGTCATTGCTGATTTTTCTGTTTACTTTTTTGATTTGTTGTTTCATTTCTCCGAATCGATAAGATATGCCGATTCTGAAATTTTGTCCCGGATAAAAATTCTCGGTTTTAGAATAAAACTCGTCAGTTTCTCTGGTTGTTCCGAATTTTTTATTCTTGGTAAAGATGTCGGAACCACTGATCGATACAGTTAATTTTTTATTTAAGAAACTTTTATTTAAGCTGATGCTGGTGTATTGAAATCCTGTATTTTCACCCTGTAAATTGATGGAAGGAGAAGCGTAGCCACCATTAAAACTGGCGGAGAAATCATAAGGAAAGGTATATTGTATCCCTCCGAAAATTCGTCCTACAAATCCGGAATTAGAAGAGTTGTCCGTGTTATTGTTGGAGCGAATATCGGTGTAAGAGACTGATGTGTTGGTATATATCCTAAGCTTGAGTGTGGGATTCCAGTTGATATAAAAAGATGTGCCTATATCATTTTTTTTTCCTAAGTTTTCATAGGTAGTATAAGTAACATCATCGTGGATCAGGGTGGTTACTTGTTGGATGGAATTGCCCAGGTAATTATAAAAAAGATTGGTGTTCAGATTCACTTTTCTGGTAAATAAGCTATAATTCAGGTTGAAATTGTGAGATTTTTCAACTTCCAGATCCGGATTTCCCTGGAAAATATTTTTAGGATTGGATTGATCCAGATAAGGATTCAAATACCAGATACCAGGTCTTTGTATCCGCATGTTGTAACCTAATCTGAAATTTTGAGTAGGTTTCAACTGATATGATAGTGTTGCAGATGGAATCAGGTTAAAATAGTCTGTGTCAAAATTATGCTCTTCGTCAATTGGAAAAGTTGCTTTCAACAAGGTCTCTTCCAATCGTAAACCGGCTTTAAACCCGATTTTTTTTCGTTTCACATTGTATCCTGTGTAGGCTGAGAGGATGTCTTGCCTGTGTTTAAACTGGTCATTATAGGTAACTTCTGGAATCCATTCTTCTGTGTCAAAATTGTAAAAATCATGTCCGCTGTTACTTTCATTGAGACGGATTATATATTTAACTCCGGCTTCAATCGTATGGATTTTAGCCAGAGGCGTGGTATAATCCAATTGGAAAGTATGTTCTTTCATTTCTGCATCACTTTCTCCTCTGCGTTTGGAGTTTATATAGTTGAATATTTCAGTGATATCTGTTTCCGTATCAGAGTTGTTAGGAGAAAGGCTTAAACGGTATGATGCAGTCAGTAATTCATCTTTTTTCCGGAAAGTGCGTTGATAATCAAGACTTAATTCGGTACTTCCATAATCGTTGCTGCTATTGCCATCCTGATTATAGGAGTATACTTCTTCTGATAGATTATTCAATTTTTCTGCCAGATACTCTGTTTGGGATTTTGCTTTTCCTCCATATTTATTAAAAGAAAAGCTGAGAAGATTTAATGTATCTATTTCGTAACTTAGTTCTCCGTATCCGTATTGTCCGTTAGCTTTGTAAGAATTAGTTCCTTGCTGATTGAAAACGGAACCGCTAACGTCTCTGCGATATGAATTGGATTCTGATTCCGGGCTTTTGTGGTGATATAGATTGTAATTTCCTGTAAATCCGAATTTTCCATATTTTGCACTTAAATAAGCTCCCAGATTATACCCGCCTCGTGTATTTGCTCCTGCATTTACGGAAGCGGTATATCCGCCCAAGGGTTGTTTGTTGGTAACAATATTAATGATTCCGTTTACGCCTTCTGCATCGTATTTTGCTCCCGGATCGGTAATTACTTCGATGTTTTTGACTGTATTGGCGGGCATGCTTTTCAATACTTGTGCCGGATTATTGGATATCAGGTTGGATGGTTTTCCGTCTAAGTAAATCTTAAAACTGGAGGAACCTTTTAATTGTACATTATCTTCGGCATCTACGGTTATCATAGGTACTTTTTTCAACATTTCCAACACGTTGTTGGTTTTGGAATCCGGATCGTCTTCTGTGCTGTATGTTATTTTATCCAAATCAATTTTTACGAGAGGTTTTATTGCAGATACAACGACTTCCTGCAAAGTGTTTTTTTCAGTCATCAATATTTTTCCCAAATCTAATTTATCTCCTGATTTAAGGTTTATTGGCTTATTTACAGTTGCTTTTCCAACATATTGAGCAATAAGAATGTATTCACCTTCTTTATTTAACTGGAACTGGAATTTTCCGGATTCATCTGTTGCCAATGCTTTAACTGTTGTTGCTGGCGTTTGTGCATTTACAATTTTAATAGTGGTGTAAGGGACTGATTCATTACTTAGGGAATCAACAATTTGTCCTTTTACACTGATAGTCTCAGTTTTGTTTCCTGTTTGGGCAGATAAAGAAAATGCAAAAAGTGCAAAAAAAATTACAATTAATAAGTTTTTCATTTTAATTAGTTATCGATTAATATTAAGGAGGCCAGTTTTCGAAAAGGCAAAAATAAGTTTTAATCATTCAAATTGTATGTTAAAAATATTTAACGGTTAGTTTTTTTTATTTTTTTCTTAAAAATGTTGATTTCTTTTTTTACCCAGGATACCTTTTCTTGTTTATCTTTTGTATAACCGACGGTTTCGATTATGCCCGGCAGCATAATTTTCCATAAATAATTGAATGTAGAATGATAAGGATCTCTGGTGTGATAGGTGTTGACCCTGCGGACTTCTTTTCCTTTATCCGGATTATCGTGTTTGATTAATAAGTTTGCTGCTTTATTGATGAGCGCCCATTTATTTCCATCTTTTAATACTTTTACAGACAGATTATTATATAAAAATAACATGTTCAGATTTGCCCCTTTGGATGTAGCATCGATTGTAAAATCCATACCATCCAAATGACCGCTTTTTATTTCGGCGTCGATCATAGGAATTATAATTGAATTGAGTTTTTGAAGATTCATCGGGCCTAACGTCCCTTGTACATGAAAATGATCGTTATCGGGTGATACCGGTAGCCGGAATGTGGCGTTGATCAAACCTTCGCCCATCAATTTTCCTCTGGCTTTGAGATTTATATATTGTTTGTCATATGATACGATATTGGTAAAATCCTGAAAAGTTCCGTCTACTTCCGAAAAATTGATTATACCGGGTTTATTTCCGGTTTTGGATAATTCTTCATAGGTGATGTTCGCATTTTTCACTTGAATATTTTTGATATAAACAGGAATTACTGCTTTTTGTAGATTTTCGTAAATCAAAGGCATTTTGTGATGCGTGATTACTATTTTTTGATTTTTAAAATTATTGAAGATAATATTTTCTATGCGTAAAGAATCCATCATTATTTTTTTATCGAAAAATAAATCACCGGCACCTATTCCCTTGCAATTGATTTTTGCAATGGTTAATTCCATCCAGTCGGGGTGATTAACAATTTTATGAGCAAATTCATATTTTGAGTATTGTGGAGTCAACCTGATATTTTCGATGTTTAAAGTGGAATCGATAGTTTTTAATCCGATTTTTCCGATGTTTATCTGATACGCTTTTCCCGGAAGAATATGGTGAATATTTTCGGTTTGAAGGTGAATATTTTCACAATACAATATTCTCCGGGAGATTTCGGATAGTGAATCGACAAGAAAATTGTTCACATCAAAATTTATTTTCTCTAACGCATAAGTTATTGTATCTGTTTGCTTTTTGATATGATATTTGAATTTTCCATCATTTATTCTGATGTTTTTGACCAAAATAGTATCCAGGATAGGAGAAATTATTTTATAAAGTGTTTTAGTCTCTTTATTTTTTTCTTCTGAGTTTTTTTCTTCTGTTTCAGTAAATTTGATATCAGGAGATTGTATTTTAAGAAGAGAAAAATCCAAACGTCCTTTGATTTGTTTTTTAATAAACCTGGCGCCGGTAGCTTCAAGAGACTTAATGTCTGCATCAATATAATGTGAAGGTAACTTTCCGGAAGATTTCAGCATTTGGAAAATCGTACTGTCGGGATGCAGACTGATATCCTTGATTATCAGATTACCATTGAAAAGGTGGACATTCAGTGAGTGTATTTTAAGCCGGTAGAATCCGTTGGTTAATTCTGTAACTTTGGCTTCCAGTTGAGATTTGATATTTTTTTCTAATCTGTAAGTAATGAACCAATGAATACTCCCTGCAATTAAGATAATTACAAGAAATACAAAGAGGATAATTTTCCATGTTTTCTTTTTGAACCAAGGCATTTGTAGGATGTTTAAGTTCAACATTTAAACAAAAAAAAGCAATTATGGTTTATACCTGGCTTTTTTAAAAATCTCCAGGGCATTATTTTCTTTCATCAAATCTTGCAAGCTGGTTTGCGGATTTTGTTTTATATATGACTTAATAATTTGATAACCGATCCACACACCGATTCTTCCTGGTGAATCAGGTGTCAATGTGCTGGTAAATGGGGCATCTTGCATGTATTTTGAAATTTCAATGGGTTCGGAACTATAAAGATGTTTTTGCTCAATAATTGATTTCCAGATATGAGATTCGTTAGAAACACACCAATCATATTGTATTTCCGTATAACCTATTATTGTTGAATCTACGGATTCTGGCATGGCGGTAGATAGAATGTATCGTAATTTTCCGGCATACACCATATTATCTAATAATGTGGAATTGTTTTGCAGGAAAGGAAATTCTGTCATTAAAAATCCTAAGAAGTAGTCGGGCACGATTCTTTCGGGAGTCATATTTTGTCTTTGATAATCATAAAAATAGTCTTGGTAAAGAGGATAATCACTCCCTAGATACTTATCGACGGAAATTGATAAAATACTGTCGGTTACAATGATATTCTGATTCAATCCGGAGACATGCATGTAAATAGATGGAATTTTTAAATCCGGAAATTCCGTTTTTAAGATATCAAAACCTATAGAAAGTTTTTGTGATATATTTTCGGTATTTTCGAAAAGACTCAATTCATCCTTATAAATCTTTCGTAATGTTGGTTCGCTGAAGTAGCCTGACAAACGCTCGAAAAATCCCAGTGAATCACTTTTCCCTATCCCAATAATTTTATCACCATATAAATCCAGGAAAATCTGATGATTATTCAGCAATTCCTGTTGCTGTTTTCTTCCCTCAAGATATTCGAAAAGGTCTTTGTCAAAACGATTTATCTCAATATTATTAATATTTGCCTTTTTTCCGCTACAACTAAAACAAAGTATACAACATACATATAACAAGAAGATTTTATTTTTCATTTGGCGTGTTTTTTTTAATTAAACGATTTTTTAGGTTTAATTATTGTTGTTATTACCTAATTTATTATACCTTTGTTCCCAATAGTCAAGTTTAAATAATTAACACTTAATTCTTTTGAGATTTCATAAAAGTAATTCCCCCTACACAAATAAGATGTTATATCCAAAGCATTCCTTTTCCTGTTTTTCCTTATTATGTAGTTGATGGATTCGGAAGCTTTAAGGATTCGTATTGGTAAATATTTTTTTGAATGAAAGCAATTTAATTTGATGAAATCGGTATTAATTATAGAAGATGATCTCACGCTAAGTTTAATGTTAAAAACTTGGTTGTCGAAAAAGAAATTTCAGGTTGAGACCGCATTGAGCGTTGCTGATGCAAAAAAAAAGATAGCAGAATTTAATCCCAATATTGTTTTGTCGGATTTGCGTCTTCCTGATGAGAGTGGCATTTCTCTTTTAAAATGGATAAAAGAGAAGTATCCTGAAATTGTTGTCATTATGATGACCGGATATGCTGATATTCAAACAGCTGTAGAATCAATTAAATCAGGAGCTTTCGACTATATTTCCAAACCATTCAATCCGGAAGTTCTTTTCAGTAAAATAAACGAAGCCTTTGTTGTTCAGAAAGAGGCTCCTAAAGAAAAAAATACTTCTTCGTCTTCACAATTGGTTGCAAATTTCGGGGAATATGTAAAAGGAACATCTCCGGCATATAATAAATTATATGAATACATTGATCTGGTTGCTCCAACCAAGTTGTCTGTTTTAATTAAAGGAGCCAGTGGAGTGGGGAAAGAGCATGTAGCCCGTTTGATCCATGAAAAAAGTGAACGTTCCTCTGGCCCGTTTGTTGCCGTGGATTGCGGAGTGCTTTCGAAAGAGCTGGCTGCCAGTGACTTTTTCGGACATGTAAAGGGAGCTTTTACCGGCGCTATCGGTAATAAAACCGGGTATTTTTTAACAGCAGATAAGGGAACCCTGTTTCTGGATGAAATAGGTAATCTTTCCATGGACATCCAGATTCAATTACTCCGGGTATTACAGGAGAAAAAATTTAAGCCCGTTGGAAGTGAAAAAGAGATTCCGGTAGATGTCAGAATCATTGCAGCTACCAACGAAGATCTTGGTTTTGCAGTTGCTAATGGCTTTTTCCGGGTTGATTTATATCATCGGATCAGTGAATTTCTCTTGAGTGTTCCGACCCTTGCAGAATCAAAAGAAGATGTTCCGTCTTATTTGTATCACTTTTTGGAAATTTCGAATGGCGAACTGAATAAAAAAATAACCGGTTTTAGCCAGGAAGCTTTAGATTTGCTGGTTAATTATTCGTGGCCGGGGAATATCAGGGAGTTGAAGAATATCATCAGTCGTCTCACACTCATTGCTCAAGGAGCACAGATTACTCCGGATTTAATTCCTGATTACATCAGAAAACAGGAATTAATTGAAAATTATGCTGTTAGAACAAGCGATGAGAATGAAAAAGAAAGAATTGAAGATGCACTACGTTTTTCAAATAATGATAAAACAAAAGCGGCTGCTTTATTGAACATAGATAAAAAAACTTTGTTTAACAAACTCAAAATATACGGAATAGTATCTTGAAATGCCTAAAAATAATTCTTCCAGCTTATCAAGAAATATTAAGTTAATCATTACTTTCGGATATCTGATACTGATTTCCCTTGGAATTTATGGGGTTGTCCGTATTTATAAAGAATTGGTGATTTTTTCAGAATACGACAGACCTTTTGAAGAGCGAAAAGAATTGGCATTGATCAGTAATACGCTTGCTTCTCTTTATGAAGCGGAAAGCATGAATAAAGTTATTTATTCGGAAGCTTATACGGAAAATGTTAAAAATGGTTATAACAAACTGATCAAAAAAGTCTATTTCCAGATAGATTCATTGTACAACTTTTCTAAAAATCCGGCACTACATTCTCATCTGGATACGGTAAAAATCCTTTTGGAACAAAAGGAAAAAAATCAGGAATCCATATTTACTTTGTTGGATTCTATCAGAAGATTACCTCTTGATAAAAGGATACATACCACAGTTTTGTCTCAAAAAGATCTGAGTAAATTAGATATGATGTTTAAATCTCATTTAGAGAGAAACAAGGATACAACTGTTATAAAAACCACCAAGAAAAATTTTTTTGACAGACTTAAAAATGTTTTTAAATCCGGTGAGGATTCTGCTATATTTGTTTCTTCGGCCGAAAAATACAAAACCGATAGTACATATGTGGATCCGGCCGTTTTATTGAGAGATACCATTGCTCAATATGTTAACAATATTATTTACAAAGACAATAAAAGAAAATCGATACTTATATCTCAACTAGCTCTGAGACAGCATGAAATGTTTCAAAATAACGAACAAATAACGTTGCAGATCAATCAGATTCTCAGAGACCTGGAAACCAAAGAGCTAAAAATTATCTACAATCTGATGGAAGAAAAAGAGCATACGATGAGTCGCTCTTTTTGGATTGTTATGCAAATAGCTTTGGCTTCGTTGATAACTGCAATTATATTTTTAATTCTTAGTTTACGATCCGTATCTATCAGCCAAAAATATAGAAAGCAGATTGAAGAGGGGAAAAAACATGTTGAAGAATTATTAAAAAGCCGGGAGAAATTGTTATTGATGATATCCCATGACATTAAAGCCCCCCTTAGCTCAATTATCGGATACATAGAATTGTTAGGAAATAGTAAACTTTCTGAAAAAGAAAAAGGTTATCTGCAAAATATGCAAAGTTCTTCGGAACACGTTTTGGAGTTGATCAACAAGTTATTAGATTATCACCGGTTGGAACAGGGGAAAAAAGAACTCAATAAAATGTCGTTTTCACCATATAGGTTGATGGATGATATTTCTCAAAGTTTCTTACCCCTTGCTGCTAAAAAAGGATTGTCATTTGAATTTATCAATGATCTTCCTCAGGGAACATTCAACGAAAGTGATCCTTTTGTTATTCGTCAAATAGTCAGTAATTTAATTTCAAATGCAATAAAATTCACTTCTACAGGAAAAATTGCTCTCAAAGCTCATCTCGAAAAAGATACCCTTCAGATTCTGGTCGAAGATACAGGAGTAGGAATTTCAAAAGAAGACAGGGAAAACCTTTTCGAAGAATTTAAAAGATTGAAGCATTCTGAAAAGAATCAGATCGAAGGGGCTGGGCTCGGACTGGCTATCACTCAAAAACTTGTACTGTTATTGGAGGGATGTATTGATTTTGAATCGGAATTAGGAAAGGGAACTAAATTTATGCTTTCAATACCGTTGAAACCATGCACTTATGTTCCGGAAGAAAAAGGAATTGAAACAACTCCGAACAAAAGAACTTCAGCCAAAATATTATTTGTCGATGATGATCTTGTCATATTAAATGTATACATGAAATTATTGCAAAGAGAAGGACATGACGTTTCCATTTGTGAAAATCCGATGGAAGTCCTTCTGTTATTGCAACAAAAACATTTTGACATCATTTTTACCGATATACAAATGCCTGGCATGAATGGATTTGAACTGGTTGAAAGAATCCGTGTATTTGATTCTCCCGAGATCAAAACGATTCCTGTTATTGCACTTTCAGCCCGTTCGGATATTTCGGAAGAAAAATTCAAGGAAGCCGGTTTCTCTGGTTTTTTAGCCAAACCTTTTTCCTCCAAATTATTATTGGATATTATAGACAAATTTGTTCAGAACAACAATGTAGAACCTCGTTTGAATGAAAAAAACAATTATCAGGGAATACATTCTTTGGTAGAATTTGTTGAAAATGATAAAGAAGCATCATTGGAAATACTGAATGTCTTTGTCAGTGAGAATGAAAATACAATCAAAGGGATCCAAACCGCATTGGATAACAAGGATTGGGAATCTATCAGGAAATATGCACATAAGCTATTACCTTTGATGAGAATTATTGGAGCCGACCAAATAGTATCCATTCTTCTCGAGCTTGAAAATGGTTTGCAGGATACTTCCAAAGTTGAAAATGCCATTTTAATGATTAAGCAGAAAAATCTGGAGACTGTTGAGTTTATGAACTCCATATAAGTGAGAGAACCGGGTCACATTTTAATTTTCCATAACTATTTAAAGGTTGAGTGCTTATTTTATGACTTTGGCATGGTTATTGTACTTACTTATATGAGTATATAAGAATTATGGTGTATTTTTTTAGCCGGACCTTAACACATGAAAGCCCCAAGATTTTTTCATAAAATTATTAAAGTTGATTATTTGTTTGATTTGGGGCAATGTTTGATTTTTCATAAAAAAAGGAAGCGTCCGAGGCGGATACTTCCTTTTTTAATTTAACTTCTTTTATTTTACTTTTTTGAAAGTTCTAAAGAAGTTTTTCTGAATTCTTTCAACATTTTTTCTAAATCTAAAGAAGATTTACGAGCGCGGGTTCCTGCAGCTTTGTTACCTTTTTCGATTTGTAAGCTAGCATCTGTAGTGAATGCTGCAAATTCTTCCTTGATTTTGTTTACTAAATTTTCCATTTTCCAAAATGTTTAAATTATATATTAATAATTACTGTTAAAAGCCGAAAATTTAATGCTTAATAGAAACCTTGACCTTGAACAGATAAATAAGACTGCGCAAAGATAGTATCTTTTGAAAATTCAGCAAGTATTTTGATTTCAAATTCATTTAATTATAATACAATTTTCTCATATTCCAGGTTCAGAGCACCTTTTCATAGTTTCAAATCTTATTTAATGGAGCAATTGTATAAAACATCTTTTTTTACAAAAAGAAAGTTCCTTATTTTTTTGAAGTATCGGGAAAAATATACTACTTTGCAAACTTAAACTCAATTCTATTTTCAATTTATCGAATTATGAAAATAACATTCCACGGTGCTGCACGTACAGTGACCGGTTCCAAACACTTAATTACCCTTTCCGATGGCAGAAAAATATTACTTGACTGCGGCATGTTTCAGGGAATGGGTAAAGATACAGATTCCCTGAACCGTAATTTAGGATTTAGAGCGGAAGAAATCAACTATGTTTTGCTCTCTCATGCTCATATAGATCATTCAGGTCTTTTACCCAGACTGGTAAAAGAAGGTTTTAAAGGGAAAATTTTTGCAACTCCGGCAACCATTGATGTTGCCAGGTTATTATTGCAGGATTCAGCTAATATACAACAACAGGATATCAAATTTCTCAACAAAAAGAGAATTCTGGACGGCAGGCCTCTTTTAGAACCGGTTTATACAGAAGAAGATGCCCGTAATACATTCCCTTTATTTCATGCTGTCGATTATCATTCAAGATACAAAATAGACGATGATATTGAATTTGAATTTTTTGATGTAGGACATATTATTGGAAGTGCAACTATCTATTTGTCAATCAGGGAAAATGGAAAACTGACGAGAATAGTTTTCAGTGGAGATGTAGGGCGTTACGGAGATCCTATTTTACGTTCGCCGCAACCTTTCCCTCAGGCCGATTATATCATTATCGAATCGACTTACGGAAATAAATTGCATCAGCCCATCGAAACTTATTCCGATGATTTGTTGAAGAATATTCTTGAAACCTGCATAAAGAAAAAAGGAAAACTGATCATTCCGGCATTCAGCGTAGGACGCACACAAGAATTATTGTACGCTTTGAATGATCTGGAGATTGCCGGTCAGTTGCCCGATATTAAATATTATGTTGATAGTCCGCTTTCAACAGAAATAACGGCTACGGTAAAAAAACATTCGGAATGTTTTAATAAAGCCGTTCAAAAAATAATGAAAATAGATGTAGATCCGTTTACTTTCAAAGGATTAAGATTTATCAAAGATAAACGGGAATCACAAGCCTTAAATGCAAATTATGATCCTTGTGTTATTATATCAGCATCGGGAATGGCTGAAGCCGGACGAGTAAAGCATCACATCGCCAATAGTATCAGCAATTGGAGAAATACAATTCTGCTGATCGGATATTGTGAACCGGACTCACTAGGCGCTCGCCTGAAAAGAAAACCTGAAGTAGTGGGAATTTTCGGAGAAAAATTTACCGTCAATGCAGATATCGAAACTATCGACTCAATGAGTGCTCACGCAGATTATAATGATCTATCCCAATACCTGGCCTGCCAACATCCGAATGATGTCAAACAAGTTTTTATCGTTCATGGAGAAGCTGAAGTTCAGGATGAATTTAAGAACCGCTTGATTAAGAAAGGCTTCTTGGATTGTATTGTTCCGGAAAAAGGACAGGAGTTTGGATTAAATTAAAAATTAAAAACTAAAAGTGAAAAATTTTACGTTAAAAACGATTTTTTCACTTTTAGTTTTTCTCTTTTAAACCTTCCTTCTCACAATAACGTTCTAACCTTAAATTTAAATATGCCATAAAAAATTAAGGTTATGAAAGGGGCAAAGGTTTATATGTGACCAATGTAAGGTGAAAGGTGAAGGTAGCTTTGCTCCCTTGTGAACTCGTTTCACTCGTTGTGAAGAGGTGACAATGCGACAAACGTCACTTCGTCACAGTTTTCACCTTTCACAAGGGAACGAAGTGACCTTCACCTTTCACCTTCATAATGATTTCAATTTGAAAATATAAACACTTTCTAAAAATGAAAAGTGAAGAATTTTCAACAAAAAGCTACTGAATTTAAAAAAAAAGGTAACTTTGCAGCATTGAAAATTAACGTCATAATTAATCAATATGAAAAAATACAATTTCAATGCAGGCCCTTCAATCTTACCACAATCAACAGTTGAAAACACAGCGAAAGCCATTCTTGATTTCAACGGGAGTGGATTATCTATTATGGAAATCAGTCATCGTTCCAAAGATTTTCAACCAGTTGTGGATGAATCCATTGAGTTATTTCAGGATTTATTGGATATTCCTTCCGGATACAAAATTCTTTTTTTAGGAGGAGGAGCCAGCTTGCAATTTTGTATGGTTCCTTTCAATTTGTTAGAAAAAAAAGCTGCTTATCTGAATACCGGGACTTGGGCGAATAAAGCATTAAAAGAAGCCAAATTATTCGGAGAAGTTGTTGAAGTTGCAACTTCCAAGCCTGAAAATTATTGTTATATTCCAAAAGATTATGCAATCCCTTCTGATGCCGATTATTTTCACATTACGACCAATAATACAATTTTCGGAACGGAAATAAGAAAAGATCTGGATTCTCCGGTTCCTCTGGTTGCAGACATGTCTTCCGATATATTTTCACGCCCGGTTGATATTTCAAAATACGGATTGATTTATGGTGGTGCTCAGAAAAATCTGGGGCCTGCCGGTGTTACTTTTGTTATCGTTAAAGAAGAAATTTTAGGAAAAATGAATCGTCCGATCCCGACTATGTTGGATTATCGCACACATATACAGGATGGTTCTATGTTCAACACACCTCCGGTAGTTCCGATTTATGCTTCATTGCAAACACTTAAATGGTTGAAAAGCATTGGTGGATTGCGGGAAATGGAAAAGAAAAATCTGGAAAAAGCTGCAATTCTTTACGACGAAATCGACAGAAATAAATTATTCAAGGGAACAGCTAAGTTTGAAGATCGTTCTATTATGAATATATGTTTTGTAATGGCTGACAATTACAAAGAGCTGGAAGAAGAATTCGGCAAATTTGCCACTTCGAAAGGTATGATCGGAATTAAAGGTCATCGTTCTGTCGGAGGATTCCGTGCATCGACTTACAACGCATTGCCAAAAGAAAATGTGCAGGCTTTGGTTGATTGTATGAAAGAGTTTGAGAAGAATCATTAATGTGCCAATATTTTAATATGTCAATTTGCCAATAAACGTAGGAGTCATTGGCACATTGGCATATTATCAAATTATAAAATTTAATTTATGAAAGTATTGATTGCAACAGATAAACCATTCGCCAAAGTAGCTGTTGACGGTATTCGCCAAACAGTTGAAGGTGCCGGTTACGAGCTCGTTTTATTAGAAAAATATACTGAGAAAAAACAATTGACCAATGCTATTGCAGATGCAGATGCTGTGATTATCCGTTCGGATATTGTAGATGCGGAGGTATTAGATGCAGGAAAAAATTTGAAAATTGTGGTTCGCGCCGGAGCCGGATACGACAATGTAGATTTGAATGCTGCTACAGCCAAGGGTATTTGTGTAATGAATACTCCCGGACAAAATTCTAATGCTGTTGCAGAACTGGTTTTCGGTATGTTGGTTTATGGTGTCCGTAATTTTTTCAATGGAACTTCAGGAACCGAATTGTTAGGAAAAAAAATAGGCATTCATGCTTATGGAAATGTCGGGCGTAATGTTGCTCGTATTGCCAAAGGATTTGGAATGGAAGTTTATGCTTTTGATCCGTTTTGTCCGAAAGATGTTATTGAAAAAGATGGCGTTAAGGTGATTTCTTCGGCAGAAGAATTGTACACAACTTGCCAAGTAGTATCATTACATGTTCCGGCTACTGCTGAAACAAAAAAATCAATCCATTTTGATTTGTTGAGTAAAATGCCTAAAAATGCAGTATTGGTCAACACTGCCCGCAAAGAAGTAATCGATGAATCAGGTTTAATGCAAATGTTTGAGATTCGTCCTGATTTCAAGTATCTGACAGATATTGAGCCTGCAAATCATTCGGAAATTGTGGCTAAGTATGCTGATAAATATTTTTCTACTCCGAAAAAAATAGGAGCGCAAACAGCCGAAGCTAATATCAATGCCGGAATTGCTGCTGCCAAACAAATTGTAGAATTTTTCAAAACCGGAGAACAACGATTTAAGGTGAATTGAAAATAAAAAAATGTTTTTTAATAAAAAAATGAGTGATACATTGCATATCACTCATTTTTTTTATCTCAGTAGCTTACCAACGTAATTTAATTATCTTATTATTATTCACGATACGTATCATGTAGATACCTTTAGTATAGTGAGTCATATCTATATTTGTATTTCCCGAAATAATGATACGTCCTGTCATATCATATACTTGTATCGCTGTATTTTCAGAATTATAAATGATACCGTTAGAAAAATATACAGATGTGTGTTCAATGGAATCAATGTTTGTAGCTACTTTGGACACTAATGCGATGTAGAAGAGGTTTGTTGTATCTCCTTTCTTTATTGAATGAGCACCTGCCGGAATTGTCATTGTCAGTATGCCTGCAGTTGCACTGTAGCTAACTCCATCAATATTCACCTTTTTTGCAAAATCGGAATCGAATACCAATGTCAAAACCATTTCTTTATCTGTTGTAAATGTAATTTCTGTTGAAGATTCGATTTTCAACCTTTTAGTTAAAGTTAAACCGTTATAAGATACATTTCCATCTGTCGAGTTCATATTTCCTGCAATATTAAAGAATGAACTGGTTTTGTTATCGATCGTAAAGTTATGTATCACACTATCTCCAGTAGGATTAAGCGGATCCGGATCACCAGGTTCTTCGCCTCCGGGCTCTTCACCACCAGTAGAAGCTTCTCCTTGAATAGCAACCAATGATGATTTGTAATTGGTAATCGCAGATTTTAATGCGGTATTTAAATCGTATGAAGCGTCATCCACGCTGTTGTTGAAAGTCCATTCGAAATCACCACTTTCAACACGTCCTGCATATTGCATGACATTTGTTTTAGCATCTTCCGGAGAATCTACAATGTAGGAATACATGATTGAAGAATTTGTATCAAAGTTGTTGTAGACATTATTCCCATAAACAGTTTTGATAGTATTCGGGATAGTTGCATTGCGATCAGTTACTTCGTATGAGTCAAAATCTATGGTTGTATTTTGGTATCCGCCATTAGCAGCTCCATAAGAGACATAACGACTTGCTCCCTCGATATGATTATTGTATGCTTTAATCATACCTCCGTTTTCTTTACTGAATGTAGGTGCGTTTTTATAATCGTTAGCGCTAGATCCATAAACGTCTGTTCCCTGCATTGAAATCATCATTGGTTTTTTGCAATTGCGGAAATAGTTGTTTTCTACAAAAACAGAGGATCCTTCAGTAGCACCAACACCATATTTAGAATTTCCATCATAATAATTATTATAAACATGTGCTGAATAAAAACGAACACGAGGATGGCGGCTATCAGAATGATCATACCAATTATGATGATAGGTAATAAGCAAGTCATTGGAAGCTCCTTCACTCAATCCTAACAAATTACATTTTCCGGAATCCCAAAAATGGTTATATGAAAAAGTAACATAGGTTGATCCTTTGCAATCTAAAGCGCCATCACCTTTAGCCTGATCGGAATCGCTGCCGGCGTGACCATAGAAAAAATCACAATTATGTACCCAAATATGGTCATTATCTTGTTGTAACCCAATATTATCACCTTCTCCACTATTGCAATTCATGGTTCCCAGGTTGCGGATTTCAATGTTCGATGCATTTTTGATTCTGATTCCCCAACCATCAGCAACAGCATCATCTCCCACTCCTTCAATCGTTATATGGCTGGATGCATTGTTGTTATTCTCAATAACGATATCTCCATTCAGCATATAAGCCGGATCTTTAATCTGACCTATCAAACGTAAAATTAATGGACGCGTATCGTATCCTTTCTTAAATCCATCCAAAATAGCCTGAAAGTTATTGCAAACAGTTTTGGCTCCTTTAGATGAAGTTACGACTTCAAAAGAAACATTATCTTTGGTGTTTTGAGTAATATATAAAACAACTGCATTAGCTTTAAGTGTTCCATCAGCCTTATATACACCAGGAACCCTATTACCAAAAAAAGCAAAACCGCTCCGGTCATGTGCTTTTACTGTTATGGAAGAAGAGGTAGCGCTATCGAATTCGGTTCCTTCGCTGTTTACTGCTTTTACAGTTATAGTATAAGTTCCGGCTTTTAGACCTAATACATCGGCACGGAAATGATCCGGATATTGACGAATCAACTGTGTATCTATTTTTTTGTTACTTATTTCTTCCCCGCTATAATAAACGTTGTAACTATTAGCATTAGCCACAGGTTCCCATGTTACATAAGCAGTTTCTAACCAGCCGATTTGTTTTGTTATCGTCAGGGCACAGGCTTTGTCTGCTATCAGCAATGTCAGTAATAAAAAAAACAGGAGTTTTTGTTTCTTCATGTTATCGATATTTTTTATGCGTTTGTTGAAAATATGCACAAAATTAAAAATGAGGTTCTTTTAATAGGGGGATAAATTGGTTTTTTAAGTACGACGAATTAATAAATATGTTATAAAACATAAAAATGACAGAGTTTCAACAAGGTTAGAACGTTATGAGAGGGGGGAAAGTTTTGGCTAGAACAATATTTGGTTATTATTGTGAACGTCCTGAAGCATTAGGAATAATCCTAATTCCCACATCATTAATTCCTTCTAATTTTTCCCTCCGCATTCCATGTTGTACAGAATAAATATAAGTACCTTTTCTGGGAAATTGTATTGTCTTAAAAAGTTTTTCTTTTTCATATAATGAAAGGCCTTTTTTTCCTAACCACTTCCCAAAGTCGTCTGCCAACGGAACATTTATGGTGTCTTTCTGTATTTGGCCTTCTGTGTCTTTCAAAGATATCAACAGCCAAATATTTTTATATGGATAAGAATTATCATTCCGTATGTCCACAAAAACATCAAAACGGGATAGCGTATCAGTCACCGGGACTTCAAAAGTCACTATATCTTCTTTATCCCATAAAGCATTTTTTATATTCTTATATTCATAAACAATTTCCTTGTTTTCGACACAAGACACTAAAAGAATGAAAATTAAGAAAAAAAATGCTACCAGTCCTGATTTATGCATTTGTATTCCCATTATTGTTTCCGTCTTTTACATTATTTTTTCTTACCAAATGCTTTTTGTGGTTGTTTTTATGTTTATTATTCGGTTTATTCGGATTTTCATTATTTGTCCTATCCTGCTCATTTTGAACATTTTGTCTATCACCACCTTTTTCTTTATGATTGTTTTGATTATTATGATTTCCTTGCTTATGTTTTTTCTTTTTCAAATGATCAAAACGGGTAAGGCTATCTTGTCCCAGGATATCCAAAGATTCTTTTTTAGGAGCAGCTTCCTTATTTTCAGGCAATAAACCAAGGGGTTTTCCTCCTTTCTTATTGATATTGATTATTTCAAAAGCTCTTTCAGGAGTTATAGTAACCAAATTTGCAGCAAAGTTAGGATTGGTAGAATATGAAATCAATTCCTTAAATACTTCGGTTTTAAAATGATAATAAGTAGAATCTTTCGTTTCCAACTGTATTTCTTTGGATGGAAATTTTTTCTGGGCTTCTACATAAGCATCGATTTCATAATTCAGGCAACATTTTAATTTTGCACATTGTCCTGCCAATTTTTGCGGATTAAGCGAAATATCCTGGTAACGTGCTGCTGATGTGGACACCGATACGAATGAAGACATCCAACTGGCACAACACAGTTCCCTTCCACAAGGCCCGATTCCACCGATTCTTCCTGCCTCCTGACGGGCTCCGATCTGCTTCATTTCGATTCTGACTTTGAATGTTTCGGCCAGGACTTTAATCAATACACGGAAATCGACCCTGTCATCTGCAATATAATAAAAAATGGCTTTATTTCCATCTCCCTGATACTCAACATCGCCGATTTTCATCTGAAGATTCAGATCTTCGGCGATTTTCCGGGAACGAATCATTGTATCATGTTCTTTCGCTTTGGCTTCTTCAAATTTTTCAAGATCAACCGGCCGGGCTTTTCTGTAAACACGTTTAACTTCGGTACCTTCTGTCCGGATGCGATTTTTTTTCATTTGCAACAAAACCAATTTTCCTGTCAGAGTAACAGTACCTATATCATGTCCCGGACTGGATTCGACAGCAACGACGTCTCCTTTTTCAAGGTCAATTTTCGCACTATTCAGGTAATAACCTTTACGGGTATTTTTGAATTGGACTTCCACATAATTGGTAGCTTGTTCAGATTCAGGAATATCGCAAAGCCAATCGTATGTATTGAGTTTATTATTCTGGCGTTTGCAGCATCCTTTTGTGTTCATGCAGCATCCGCTGTTATTGAGGGTGAAATTCATATATTCAATGTTATAATGTACAAATATGCCAATGAAAACCTCTGGGAATCAATCAGCACACCGGCATATTAACCCATTGGCATATTATTTGCAAAATTACTATTTTTTCAACAATACGGCAATTTTCATGGATAAATCAAAGAAAACCATTCTGGGATTAACATTTTGTTCGATGTGTCTGATTGCCAAATCCAATTCTCCCATGAAATCAATCACATTCCGCTCATTAATATATGGAGAAAAATTGATGGAAAATGCCGCTTCTTTCCTGTTCAGGTAATTGATTTCAGGCTGATGCAAATTATATATAAAATTTTCTCTGAGCAGATGTTGCGAATAAGACAGAAACGATTTTTGTTTTTCACGCCCCAATGATGCAAATTCGTCTGCCTTGGTTTTCATATTTCTTACATTCCGGGTCCATGAATTTCGCATGATTGTGATGAAAAGTTCCAGAAAATATTCATTTTCTTCCGAATGATGAATAATTTCCCTGGCTTTCACAAAATTTCCGTTGGCAATATGTGTAACTGATTGAGCATCTTCCGTATTTAAGTGAAATTGCTCTATTAATACCGACAACATATCATTTGAGGCAATTCCCCTTACATTTAATCTCTGAGAACGTGACTGTATAGTCCCGATGATTTGATCGGGAGCTTCGGAAACCAGGAGAAAAACTGTCTTTTCCGGCGGTTCTTCAATCATTTTCAGAAGTTTATTGGCACAGGCTTCATGCATTTTTTCAGGCAACCAAACAATCATAACTTTATATTCAGCCTCATAAGTTTTGAGGTTCAGTTTTTTAATGATCTCATTACTTTCTTTGGCGTAAATCAAGCCTTGGGAATTTTCAGCACCGATAAAATCAAGCCATTGATTGAAGCCGAAATAAATATTGTCTAATACAAATTCACGCCATTCAGGTAAATAATCATCGCAAATATCTTTTTTCTTCTTATCATTTTTTACAATGGGAAACACAAAATGGAGATCCGGATGAGACAATTTATTAAATTTAATGCACGACGGACATTCTCCGCAAGCATCATCAACCTGCCTGTTAGTACAATTCAAGTAACGGGCGTAAGCAATTGCTAAAGGAAGTTTCCCCGTGCCTTCAGGTCCGCATATCAATCGTGCATGAGGAATAAAGCCTTCCTGCACCGATTGAACCAAGCGATGTTTGATTTCCTGCTGACCGATAATATTCTTAAAAAACATAATTGACAATTGTCCATTAATAAATAGCTTTAGCGACTTGCCTTACACTTTCCGTAGCCATCAACGTATAGAAATGGAGACTTGGCACTCCTTCTTGTATCAGCTCTTTACATTGATGAATGCACCATTCTACACCTACTTTTTTCACATCTTCATCTGTTTTACATTTGCGAAGTTCGACAGCAAAAGCTTCCGGAATATCGGAACGGAAAATTTTCGGCAATACGGTTAATTGACTTTTAAGAACAACAGGTTTGATCCCCGGAATAATCGGTACGGTAATTCCTTCCGCACGACAACGTTCTACAAATGAAAAATATTTTTCATTATCAAAAAACATTTGAGTCACAATGTAATCGGCTCCGTTTTCTACTTTTTGTTTCAAATAAAAAATGTCGGAATACATATTCGGAGCTTCTTCATGTTTTTCAGGATAACCGGCCACTCCGTATGAAAACGGGGTAGTTGGTTTGTCAAAAGTAGTCCCGTCTAATGCTATTCCCCGATTGAAATTATTGACTTGCAGCTGCAAATCAGTAGCATAAACATGTTGCTCACCATTACCGTTATCCAGATTTTTAGTATCACCTCTTAAAAGCAATAAATCATAAACACCTAAAAAATTCAGATCAATCAAAGCATATTCGGTTTCTTCTTTAGTAAAACCTTTACAAATAACATGCGGAACCGCCGTTATTCCATACTTTTGCTGGATCGCAGCAGCAATGGCTACTGTTCCCGGACGTTTACGAATTTTAACTTTTTGCAACAATCCGCTCTCCAAAGTTTTATAAACACTTTCGCTATGATGAGTGGTGATATTGATGTATTTAGGATCGAACTCTTTCAATTTGTCAATGATACTGTAAACTTTATCGATGTTACTTCCTTTCACCGGAGGAAGAATTTCAAATGAAAAAGCTGTGCAATTATTGCTTTTAAGTAATTCTATAACTTTCATCTGATTTTGTGCAAATTTATGGCAAAGATAGTAAAATTGGAGGATTATTCTTTAACTTTGCGTTCACAAATGGAGAATTGACAATTTTCAGTTTTCAATTCTCCATTTTCAATTAAATATAATTTTATGGAAAATATCAACTGGTCAAATCTAAATTTTGGTTATTTAAAAACGGATTATAACGTAAGATGTTACTACAAAAACGGACAATGGGGAGAATTTGAAACCAGCAATTCCGAATTCATTAACTTACATATGGCGGCAACTTGCCTGCATTACGGACAAGAAGCATTTGAAGGATTGAAAGCTTTCAAAGGGAAAGATGGTAAAATCCGTATTTTCCGCATGCGCGAAAATGCCTTACGTCTGCAATCTTCAAGTCAGGGAATCCTGATGGCTGAACTTCCCGTAGAAAAATTTGAAGAAGCTGTGATCAAAGCCGTAAAATTAAATGAACGTTTTGTCCCTCCTTACGAAAGCGGAGCATCTTTATACATACGACCATTGTTGATCGGAACAGCAGCTCAGGTAGGAGTAAGTCCTGCCACCGAATATTTGTTCATCATTTTTGTAACTCCGGTGGGACCTTATTTCAAAGCCGGATTCAAACCCACTCCTTATGCTATTTTGCGTGGATACGACCGGGCAGCTCCATTAGGAACAGGTACGATCAAAGTGGGAGGAAACTATGCCGCCAGTCTGGTTGCCGGCAAAGTTGCACACGAAAAAGGTTATTCGGCAGTTCTTTATCTGGATGCAAAAGAAAAAAAATACCTGGATGAGTGTGGGCCTGCCAACTTTTTTGCGATCAAAGATAACACATATATAACGCCTCTCTCCCACTCTATCCTTCCGTCGATCACCAACAAGAGTCTGATGCAATTGGCAGAAGATATGGGCATGAAAGTCGAACGCCGCGCCATCCCTGTCGAAGAACTTTCGACTTTTGAAGAAGCCGGAGCATGCGGAACGGCAGCAGTAATCAGCCCGGTACTTCGTGTGGATGATCTGGACGAAAACAAGTCTTATGTATTTTCAAAAGACGGAGAACCGGGACCGGTCTCTCTGAAACTCTACAATAAGCTACGCGCCATACAATATGGAGATGAACCTGATGTTTATGGTTGGGTAACTGTAGTGGAATGAAATTGCGGTTCAAACTTATAGCAGTCCTGATATTTTTATTGTTGACCTCTGTTTTTGTATATCAGGTTTATTGGTTAAGTAGTTTTTACGAAAACCAGTCGGCCAAAATGGAAGTCGATATCATGACTGCTATGAGAAATGCCGATAACAAAGAAAAACAACTGCGCCAAAACGGATACTCTAAGAAAAACAGTTTTCCCAATTTTGCCAATTTGTTGGAAGTGGAATTGGTTCAAAAAGGTATCATATTCGAAGAATCGTTTACCGAAATTATCGATATCGAAAGCGGGAAAGTCACTTCATCCATTCCGGCACAATCATCAACAACAGAAACAAATTACAAGTCATTCATATTTCCTTTCGATGCAGAAGGAAATTATGCTTACAGATTAAGCGTCAAACAACCTAACATATTCGTTTTGAAACAAATGTCGGGAATTTTGATCGCTTCTTTTCTGATGATAGTTTTTCTTTTTATATCCTATATCTATTTACTGAAAGTCATTTTAAGACAAAAAAGCCTGGATGAAATCAAAAGCGATTTCGTCAACAACATGACTCATGAGTTGAAAACTCCTATTTCAACCGCTTATATAGCAACAGATGCACTGCTGAATTACGGAATGATAGAAGATCCCGTCAAGCGCATCGAATACCTGAAAATTTCGAAAGAACAGTTGACTCATTTGAATGGTTTGGTTGAGCAAATCCTGACCATGTCGGTCGAAGAACGAAAAAACCTCAAGCTGTCTCCGGAAACAATTCTTTTATCAGATTTGTTCATCCATTTGAAAAATCAATATTTATTGAATCAGACAAAAGATGTAACCATTGATATAGAAGTTATTCCCGAAGAATTATCTATCAATGCCGATAAAATACATTTTCAGAATGTAATCGCGAATTTAATTGAAAATGCAATAAAATATTCCAACGACAGTGTAACAATCAAACTTTTTGCTAAAAAAGAGAAAGAAAAAACGGTTATTAAAGTTCAGGATAACGGCATCGGCATTCCTTCCTCATCTTTACCCCGGATTTTCGATAGATTTTATCGTGTATCAACCGGTAACATACACAACGTAAAAGGCTATGGTTTAGGTTTATACTATGTAAAGACAATTATAGAAAAACATGGGGGAAGTATCTGGGCGGGAAGTACGTTGGAAGAAGGAACTACATTTTATATCATTGTGAATAGTGAATAGAATTATGGACAAAAAAATAAAGCTACTACTCGTTGAAGACGAATCATCCCTTTCCATGATCGTCAGAGATGTATTGGAAAAACAAGGTTTCGAAGTGCAATGTGCTTCCAATGGGAATAACGGATTGAAATTATTCTATGAATTTCAACCCGATATTGTTGTTACAGACATTATGATGCCACAAATGGATGGAATCACGATGACCCAACTGATCAGGCAAAATAACAAACATACTCCCATTATATTCCTTACCGCCAAATCAAAAACGGAAGATGTAGTGCAGGGTTTTGAAACCGGAGGAAACGATTATCTGAAAAAGCCTTTCGGAATAGAAGAATTGATTGTTAGGATCAAAGCCTTATTAAACCGCAACCAAACGCCACAAACAGAGGAACAAATCTCCTTCAAAATCGGAAAATACGAGTTCAATCCCGTGTTGCAAAAATTAAGTTTCGGAGATCAATCAGAAACCCTCTCCCACCGAGAAGCCGCTATATTGGAACGTTTATGCAAAAATCAAAACCAAGTCATGGAACTAAAGCCCGTTCTCATCGAACTTTGGGGCGATGATGATTTTTTTAATACCCGGAGCCTCCACGTTTTTATTGTTAAACTGAGAAAAAAGTTATCCAAAGATCAGAATATCCAAATTGTTAATATACGGGGGATTGGGTATAAGTTGATGGTTGGGGGATAACTTTATAACAAAAGATTCAATCTTCATTAGAAAAAAATAACAGTGAAAGTAACATTCCTTTCACAAGATGGATATGCATCTAATGGCAAAAGTTTTATTCCCAAAATGTTAAAATTCAAATTTTGAGCCATACAAGCTTTAGACCAATATCCTCTGACTGCAACATTCCTCCATATGTGTCGCATCAGAATATAGAGGCGTTTTATGAAGCGCTGAATTAAGTGAAAAATTAAAAACAGCTCGACTCATCCCAACAATGCGTACACAAATCTTCTTTGGGTAAGCCAATTGCTTCAACCATATTTTCCAATGTGTTGAATTTCAATGTAGTAATATTTAGTTCTTTCCTGATTCTATCCACCATCATATTATACTGGCTCGTTCCCGACTTTCGGTAAAGATCCAGATTTTTATCATCTTCCCCTTCAATCTCTTTGATTATTCTACGTGTAATCAGCTCTAAATGAGATTTAGATGCAGTGAAATTCAGAAACGGGCAAGAATATAACAAAGGTGGGCAGGCAATACGCATATGCACTTCCTTCGCACCGTAATCATACAGAATATTGACATTATCTCTTAATTGAGTACCTCTTACAATGGAATCATCGCAGAAAATAACTCTTTTTCCTTTCAACAAAGTTTTGTTGGGAATTAATTTCATTTTAGCGATAAACTCCCGCTGTTCCTGTCTGGCCGGAGTAAAACTTCTTGGCCAGGTAGGCGTATATTTTATAATGGCCCGACGAAATGGAACTCCTTTTCCTTCGGCATATCCCAAAGCATGACCGATACCGGAATCAGGAATAGCGGAAACAAAATCAACATCCTTCAGATCATCATCTTTCGCCATCGCATATCCTCCGGCGTAACGAACGGCATCCACATTTTTACCCTCATAGTCTGAAACAGGATATCCATAATACACCCACAAAAAAGAACAAATTTGTTGTTTCTTATTAGGTTTGCGTAGTTGGGTGAAACCATCTGCGTTCAACAATACGATTTCTCCCGGGCCTAGATTATATTCGATTTCGAATCCTAAGTTAGGAAATCCGCAAGGCTCATTGGAAACAGCCATAGCTTCTTCCTTTTTCCCCAAGACAATAGGAATCCTTCCCAGTTTATCACGGGCTACAATAATTCCGTCTCTGGTGAGAATAAGCATTGAACAAGAACCTTTTACATGGTTATACACATTTTCAATGCCTTCTACAAAATTTTTTCCTTCATCAATTAAAAGGGAAATGAGTTCGGTCTGATTGGTTTTTCCTGAACTTAACTCGGTAAAATGCTTTCCACGATCAAGTAAACTGACTTCCAGTTCTTCCAGATTATTAACTTTTGCTACAGTTACAACCGCATATTTTCCTAAATGAGAATTCATTACCATTGGTTGAGAATCTGTATCACTGATAATTCCTATACCTGATTTTCCTACAAATTTTTTTAAATCGGATTCAAACTTTCCGCGAAAATATGAATTTTCAAGATTATGTATAGAACGAACCAATCCGTTGTCATTCCAAGTCACCAGACCTCCCCGCCGGGTACCCATATGTGAATTGTAATCTGTTCCGTAAAAAAGATCGTTTATACACTCATTCTTCGAAATTGTACCAAAAAAACCGCCCATAATGAAAAGTGAAAGGTGAAAAGTGTGAGAGGTGAAAAGTATTTGTTCACTTTTCACCTCTCACTTTTCACAAATTTTATTTTTGTTGTTCTATTTGTAATGTTTTTGTCGGTTGATCACAGACTTCTGTCGGGCCGAAATATTGAATCGGTCCGGGATAAACATAAGCAGTTTCTATTGCCCAGGTATCACGATTGGCAGCAAATGCTTTGAAAGGAGCTCCATCCAGTTTAACCAATGCTTTTTGTATCACAGGTTTCATTTCACCATGACGGCGTTCCATATTCATCATCATTGTAACGGGAACACCTCCTGCAATCCATTCTTCAGCCGGACGAGTCGTATTTCTCACAGAAGACATATATCCTGTTTTTCCTGCACCGATCAAACCGGCAGCAGTAAATCCCAGTGAATAACAATAATCGGCATCATAATTAGAAGGAGCGGCACAACGGCCCTCGTATCCGAAAAAGTGTACCTGAGTAGCAAATTTTCCTTTGAATTTTCCTTCTTCTTTCCATTCTGCCAACCGATTGGCAACCATTTCAGCCAATAATTTCTCAGTCTCAATCAAAGAAACCTGTACATTACCATGCGGATCACGATCTAGTGTCAACTGGCGGGCAACGCCTTCCGGAAGACTTGCATAAATTTCCGAATTTTCTTTACTTAATTTGCTGATAATATAATCTCTTTGTGCTGACTTTTTGATCCGTTTAAATTCTTCTGCATTTTCTGCCAGAAAATCATTCAATTCGGCAATCAAACTTTTGATGGCAGGAATAAATTCGATAAGACCTTCGGGAATCAAAACCGTTCCGAAATCATTTCCGTTCTCAGATCGTTTGACAACAATATTGGCAATGTAGTTAATGATATCATCCAATGATTGCGCTTTGGCTTCGACTTCTTCCGAAATAAGGCAGATATTTGGTTGTACCTGAAGAGCACATTCCAATGCGATGTGGGAAGCAGAACGACCCATTAATTTAATGAAATGCCAGTATTTACGTGCTGAATTACAGTCACGTTGAATATTTCCGATAACCTCAGAATAAACTTTACATGCAGTGTCGAATCCGAATGAAGTTTCGATCATTTCATTCTTTAAGTCCCCATCAATGGTCTTAGGACAACCGATTACCTGAACTCCTGCATTAATTGATTTATAATATTCAGCTAAAACACAAGCATTTGTATTTGAATCATCACCTCCAATAATTACTAAAGCCGAGATATTTAATTTTTTAAGAATTTCCAACCCTTTATCGAATTGTTCTTTAGTTTCCAATTTAGTACGGCCGGAGCCTATAATGTCAAAACCCCCAGTATTACGATATTCATCAATAATATCTGAAGTTAATTCCATATATTTATGATCAATCAATCCGCCAGGACCTAAGATAAAACCATATAAACGACTGTCTTTGTTCAAATCTTTGATGCCATCAAAAATACCTGCAATAACGTTATGTCCGCCGGGAGCTTGTCCGCCTGATAATATAACACCCACATTAATAGGTGCATAATTTGATTTTTCAGTAGCCTTTTCGAAACGGATAACGGGCATTCCGTAAGTATTCGGAAAGAGTCTTTTGATCTCTTCCTGATCCGATACCGATTGGGTAGATTCACCTTCTACTACAGTAACATATCCTTTCAATGTTTTGGGAACTTTGGGCTGATAAGCAGCTCGAGCAATTTGCAAAGCACTTTTTGTCATAATTTTTGTTTTATATGGAGAAATTGAAAACTGACAATTGATAATGATTTTTTTGTGTGTGTTATTGTTTATTTATTCATTGTCAATTATCAATTGGATTAAGGCCCGCGAATTTCGTAATTTTTTTTGAAAAAAGAAAATTAACCACTACTTTTTATTGAAGTTACTTATTGTATTATCACCCCAGATCTAATCACTTAATAAATGTCATAAAACAGGACAGAAATCATGTTGAAAGTTTTACGTTTTATATGCGTAAGCCAAACATAAAACCTATTACTTAAAACGTAAAACTTTCAATTCGGATAGCATTTTCTAAATCATTCGACAAATTCAGCAATTTATCAATTAAATCAACATCAATTTTTTTCTCTGTTTTGATCAATCCGATGAATACATCCTTAAATAAG
>JAVBLQ010000121.1:0-21220 GCA_031553435.1 Bacteroidales bacterium
GAGGATTTGATTTTGGGAGAATAGCGGGCTATTTGACCAAAAGCAAAGACACAAAACAGCAAAAAAGAACAAAAAAGGGCATGAAAAAGTATCAGTTTCATTTATAAATAGTATTACTTGTAAATTTTTAAACAGTTTCTAAGAATGAAGAATTAATTTTTAATTATTATGAAGGCATTCATGGATGAAAACTTCGTTTTACAAACGGAGACAGCACAATTTCTTTACCACGAATACGCAAAAAAACAACCGATTATCGATTACCATTGTCATCTGAATCCTGAATTTATTGCGAACGACCGCAAATTTGACAACTTGGGACAAATCTGGTTGGAAGGCGACCATTACAAATGGCGTGCAATGCGTACGAATGGAATCGACGAGCGTTTTTGCACAGGAAAAGATACTTCCGATTGGGAAAAATTTGAAAAATGGGCGGAAACAGTTCCTTATACCATGCGTAATCCACTTTATCACTGGACTCACCTGGAATTAAAATCAGCTTTCGGAGTAACAAAAATCCTGAAACCCGAAACGGCTAAAGAAATTTACGACGAATGTACTGCCAAACTCAGAACCCCTGAATTTTCAGCCCGTGGCCTGATGAAGCACTACAATGTTGAAGTAGTTTGTACAACAGATGATCCGGTCGATTCACTGGAACATCACCTGGCATTGAAGAAAGAAGGTTTTTCTGTAAAAGTATTACCTACATGGCGCCCGGACAAAGCAATGGCTGTTGAAGTTCCTGCAGATTTCCGTGCATATGTAGAAAAACTTTCACAGGTATCCGGCGTTTCAATCAGCAAATTTGCAGACTTGTTGCAAGCATTACGCGTTCGTCACGATTTCTTTGCTTCCGTAGGTTGTAAACTGTCTGATCACGGCATCGAAGAATTCTATGCAGAAGATTATACTGACGCAGAAATTGAAACCATCTTCAATAAAGTTTATGGCGGAAAAGAATTAACTCTTGCAGAAATCCTGAAGTTCAAAGCAGCCATGATGGTCGAAGGAGCTAAAATGGACTGGGAAAAAGGATGGACACAACAATTCCACTATGGAGCAATCCGCAACAACAATACCCGATTGTTCAGACAATTAGGAGCAGATACAGGTTTCGATTCTATCGGCGACTTCACAGTGGCTAAAGCCATGTCTAAATTCCTGAATCGTTTGGATACGGAAAACAAACTGGCTAAAACAATCATCTACAACCTGAATCCCCGAGATAACGATCTGATTGCCACTATGATCGGAAACTTCCAGGACGGTTCTGTCGCCGGAAAAATTCAATTCGGTTCCGGATGGTGGTTCCTGGATCAAAAACCAGGAATGGAAGCCCAGATGAACTCATTATCAGTATTGGGATTATTGAGCCGTTTTGTAGGAATGTTGACAGACTCACGTAGTTTCTTGTCATATCCTCGTCACGAGTACTTCCGCCGCATTCTATGTAATTTGATCGGAAATGATGTGGAACAAGGTTTACTCCCTGCTTCCGAATTACCATTCCTCAGTCAGTTAGTAGAAAACGTATCTTACTATAATGCAAAAAAATTCTTTAATTTTTAAATATGCCAATGAGACAATATGCCGATATGTCAATGGAATACCCACCATTGGCACATTGGCACATTGGCACATTAACTCATTATAATTTATGAAAAAAGTAGTAACATTTGGTGAGATCATGCTTCGTTTAGCAACTCCCGGATACCAAAGATTTATTCAGTCAACCAATTTGAACTCCACCTTTGGAGGAGGAGAAGCCAATGTAGCCGTATCATTGTCCAATTACGGAATTCCTACTGATTTTGTCACCCGTTTGCCAAAAAATGACATTGCAGATTGGTGCATTTCCGATTTAAGAAAATACAATGTGGGGACCAATAACATTGTTCGCGGAGGCGACCGTGTCGGTATTTATTTCCTTGAGACAGGAGCTGTTGCCCGTGCATCCAAAGTTGTTTACGACCGTGCAAATTCATCTATTGCCGAAGTTAAACCCGGAATGGTAAACTGGAGAGAAATCTTCAAAGATGCACAATGGTTCCACTGGACAGGAATCACGCCTGCCCTATCTCAAAGCGCTGCTGATGCTTGTCTGGAAGCAATCAAAATTGCAAACGAAATGGGAATTACTGTTTCAACCGATTTAAATTACCGTAAAAACCTTTGGAAATACGGAAAATCAGCATCTGAAATCATGCCTGCATTGGTAGAAGGTTGCGACGTTATCCTTGGAAACGAAGAAGATGCTGAAAAAGTATTCGGAATCAAACCCGAAGGATTCGACGTAGCTCATACAGGCGGTGAAGTAAATGCTGCCGAATTCGAATCAGTATGTACACAAATGATGAAAAAATTCCCACGTGCTAAAAAAGTAATCATCACATTACGTGGTTCTATCAATGCCAACCACAACACTTGGGGAGGTTGCTTATATGCTAACGGGAAATTATATCAATCCAAACGTTACGATATCACACACATCGTTGACCGTGTAGGTGGTGGTGACTCTTTCATGGGCGGTTTGATCTACGGATTGATCTCTTATCCTGCCGACGATCAAAAAGCATTGGAATTTGCCGTTGCGGCATCTTGTCTGAAACACACTGTTTACGGAGACTTCAACCTTGTAACCGTCCCTGAAGTTGAAAACCTGATGGGAGGCGATGGTTCCGGCCGCGTTTCCAGATGAATTACGAATTACGAATTGGGAATTACGAATTAAAACTTCAATTCCTAATTCGTAATTCGTAACTTTTAATCCAAATCGTAATTCGTAATTTCTAATTCGTAATTCAAAATATTATGTTTTCATTAAAAAATAAAGTAGCCTTGGTCACCGGAGCATCTTACGGTATTGGTATGGCCATTGCCAAAGCGCTTCATGGAGCGGGTGCAACCATTGTTTTTAACGATATCAATGCTGACCTTGTACAAAAAGGTATTGCTGCATATAAAGAAGACGGCATCACTGCCCACGGTTATGTTTGCGATGTAACCAACGAAGACCAGGTGAATGAAGTTGTTGCTCAAATCACAAAAGAAGTCGGAGTAATCGATATTTTGGTAAACAATGCCGGGATCATCAAACGTATTCCTGCAATAGAAATGTCGGCCAAAGATTTCCGCCAGGTGATTGATATTGACCTGAACGGACCTTTCATCATGTCGAAAGCCGTAGCTCCCGGACTGATCAAAAAAGGAGCCGGAAAAATTATCAATATTTGTTCAATGATGAGCGAATTAGGTCGAGAAACAGTTTCAGCTTATGCAGCAGCTAAAGGCGGATTGAAAATGTTGACTAAAAACCTGGCTTGCGAGTGGGCTGAACATAACATTCAGGTCAACGGCATTGGTCCGGGTTACATTGCAACGCCTCAAACAGCGCCTTTGCGTGAACCGGGACATCCTTTCAACGAATTCATTATCGCAAAAACTCCCGCTGCCCGTTGGGGAACTACTGATGATCTTCAAGGCCCTGCAGTATTTCTGGCATCACAGGCTTCTGATTTTGTAAACGGTCACATCCTTTATGTAGATGGTGGTATTTTGGCGTATATTGGAAAACAACCGAAATAATTATTAATGAAGAATGAATAATGAAAAATGAATAATAAGAAGGTTTCCATACTAAATGAAAAAACATATTCTTTTGCAATTCGTATTGTAAGATTATCTCAATATCTTCAAAAAGAAAAAAATGAATATGTTCTTTCCAAACAAATCCTTCGAAGTGGCACTTCAATTGGAGCTTTAGTACGGGAATCTGAGTTTGGACAAAGCAAAGCGGATTTTGTGAATAAATTAAGTGTTGCTCTGAAAGAAGCAAACGAGACTGAGTTCTGGATTCTTCTTTTAAAAGACACTGATTATATTGAAAGCCGTTTAGCAGAGAGTTTATTGTCAGATTGTAAAGAAATAATTCCGTTATTAATTTCTTCAATAAAAACAGTAAAAAGAGCTTTGGCCGAAAAAAATCAGTAAACAATCATTTTTCATTATTCATTATTAATTTTTCATTTAAAATGAGATTTAACAAAGTACAAGTAATTTCTGCGATGAAAACCACTGGAATGGTGCCTGTTTTTTACCATAAAGATGTTGAAGTCGCTAAAAATGTAATCAAAGCATGCTACGAAGGTGGCGTACGCGCTTTTGAATTTACCAATCGTGGCGAATTTGCGCACGAAGTCTTCGGTGAATTAGCTAAATGGGCAACCAAAGAATGTCCAGAGTTAATATTGGGAATCGGCTCTATAGTAGATGCTCCGACAGCGTCTCTCTATATCCAGGTAGGCGCTAATTTCATTGTAGGCCCGTTATTCAATCCTGATGTGGCAAAAGTTGCCAACAGAAGATTAGTTCCTTATACTCCCGGTTGCGGATCCGTTTCCGAAGTAGGTTTTGCACAGGAAATGGGTTGCGATATTTGCAAAGTATTTCCCGGTGATGTATTAGGCCCCAACTTCGTTAAAGGCTTGAAAGCGCCGATGCCTTGGTCAATGTTAATGGTAACAGGAGGAGTCAAACCCGAAGAAACCAACCTGAAATCATGGTTCGATGCAGGAGTTACATGTGTAGGAATGGGTTCTAACCTTTTCCCTGCTGATGTGATCGCCGCAAAAGATTGGGGAAAAATCACACAAATGTGTAAAGACACTTTAGCTATTATTAATAAAGTTCGTAAATAAAATCAGTTACAAGTAGACAAGTTACGAGTTACAAAGACTCGTAACGTGTAACTCGTAACTCGTAACTAAATAAGTATCATGAACAAACAAAACAAAATGACAAATTACAGGTGGGTTATTTGTTCTTTACTGTTTTTTGCCACAACTATCAATTATTTGGATCGTCAGGTTTTATCTCTGACTTGGAAAGATTTTATTGCTCCGGAATTTCATTGGACAAATGACGATTACGGAAACATAACCTCTTTATTCTCCATTTTCTATGCCTTCAGCATGCTTTTTGCCGGTCGTTTTATAGACTGGATGGATACTAAAAAAGGATTTCTTTGGGCCATTGGAGTGTGGTCATTCGGAGCCATTCTTCATGCTTTTTGCGGAATAGCCACATCAGGTATTCTGACCGGAAACTGGTTCGTTGGTTTTGGAGAAGCCCGCGAAATTATCGGTGGAGTCGAAAAAATTGCCACGATCGTGAGTGTAAGTGTTACACTATTCATTTTCTCTCGTTTGATATTAGCTATAGGGGAAGCAGGGAACTTCCCGGCTGCAATCAAAGCTACAGCTGAATATTTCCCTAAAAAAGACCGTGCATTCTCCACGAGTATTTTTAACGCAGGCGCTACCATAGGCGCTCTTGCCGCTCCCGTATCTATTCCTTTTATCGCTAAAGCATGGGGCTGGGAAGCTGCCTTTATTGTGATCGGCGCCCTGGGTTTTGTATGGATGGGATTCTGGGTTTTCATGTATAAAAAACCGGATCAACACCCCAAAGTCAATGCAGAAGAACTAGCTTATATCCAACAAGATGGCGTTGAGAAAAAAGACAAAGTAGAAAAAGTCTCTTTCCTTCAATGTTTTAAATACAAACAAACCTGGGCATTTGCCTTCGGTAAATTTATGACTGATGGCGTGTGGTGGTTTTATTTATTCTGGACTCCGGCCTACTTAAGTTCCGTTTATGGTTTGGAATCATCTAACCCCAAAGCACAAGCAGCTATCTTTATTTTGTATCTGATCACGTTGCTTTCTATTGTTGGAGGATGGCTACCTACTTATTTCGTAGAAAAGAAAGGAATGAACCCTTATGCCGGACGGATGAAATCTATGTTGATGTTTGCATTTTTCCCCCTGTTGGCATTATTTGCACAACCATTAGGTGGTTATTCTTATTGGTTCCCGGTAATAATCATAGGTATTGCAGGAGCAGCACACCAAGCATGGTCTGCTAATATTTTTTCCACAATCGGAGATATGTTTCCCAAAAAAGCAATTGCTACCATCACAGGTATAGGTGGCATGGCCGGAGGAGTTGGCTCATTCCTTATTAATAAAGGTTCAGGAAAATTATTCGATTACGCCGGACAAACAGGTATGGAGCTTTTAGGCTTCAAAGGTGAAGCAGCCGGATATTTCATTATTTTCTGTATCTGTGCTGTTGCTTATTTGATCGGCTGGGTAGTTATGAAATCATTAGTTCCTAAATATAAACCAATTACAGACTTGTAATCAATTAAGAATTAAGAATGAGACATTTTCTCACGATTGATTTTTAATTCTTAATTTTTAATTCTTAATTTAAAATGAAGGATTTAAATAAACAAAACACAAATAAACCGCAATTGCCCGTTAAAATATTGCAGTTTGGAGAAGGAAATTTTCTTCGCGCATTCGTAGATTGGATGATACACAAGGCTAACGAAGCCGGAGTAATGAATCATGGTGTAGTAGCTGTTCAACCTATCGCACAAGGAATGGCTGATATGTTGAGAAAACAAGATTGTCTGTACCATGTTTATTTGGAAGGAATCAAGGATAAACAACCTGTAAAAGAAATTACTTTGGTAAAAAGCATCGTGGATGCAATGAATCCTTATGATGAATATGAAAATTATAAAGAATTATTTCTGAGCCCTGAGTTGGAAATGATCATTTCCAATACCACAGAAGCAGGAATCCGTTATGAAGAAGGTGACGATCTCACTGCGTGTCCTCCCAAATCATATCCTGCAAAAATGACTGCATTATTGCATCAACGTTTCCAAAAATTCAACGGAGCAGCCGACAAAGGTTTGTTGATCATTTGCTGCGAGTTGATCGAAGACAACGGTTCTACTTTGCGTGAGTACGTTATTAAACATGCGGAATACAACAAATTAGGAGCTGATTTCATCAATTGGATTAACAGCAATTGTCACTTCTATGATACATTGGTTGACCGGATCGTTCCCGGATTCCCGCGTGAAACAATCAATGAAATCAAAGCAGAAATCGGTTTTGATGACAACCTGGTTGTTAAAGGCGAATATTTCCATGTATGGGCGATCGGTGGAGATCCTATCGTTAAAGAAAAATTGCCTTTGGACAAAGCCGGATTGAATGTCCTTTTCATGGATGACATCCGTCCTTTCCGTGCGAAAAAAGTACGTATTCTCAATGGCGCTCATACAGCAATGGTTCAGGTCGCTATGCAAATGGGCTGCGAAACGGTGATGGATGCTTTCAATACTCCGTTGGTCGAAAAATACATCAACACAATGGTCGACTCAGAAGTATTACCTGGAATAGGAGAAGATATGACCGAACTCAGAGCATTCTCTGCAAAGATTCTGGAACGCTTCTACAACCCGTATATCAAACATTATCTGAAAGATATTTCTTTGAACTCATTGTCAAAGTGGGAAGCTCGCGATTGGCCGACAGTCCTTGATAATAGCAAGAAATCAGGTAAACTGGCTAAATTGACCACTTTCTCTTTTGCCGGATTATTGGTAATGTATAGCGGAAGATCAGAAGCTAAAAACTTCATACCCAATGATACCCCCGAATTTGTTGATTTTATCCAAAAAACTTTTGATGCTGACAATATCGAAGGTTGGGTAAATGGAATTGTAAACAATAAACAAATATGGAAAGAAAACTTCTCTTCTGTTCCCGGATTCACAGATGCTGTTATTACTGATGTGAAACTGATTTTGGATAAGGGGATGAAAGTAGCTTTGGAAAGTTTAATCTAATATGTCAATTTCACAATATGCCAATGTGCCGATTGTAAAATTCATTGGCATATTGGCACATTAATATATTAGTCTAATTATGAATAACTGTTTATATTGTGATAGAAACCAGATACAAAAAGATCTGATGATCGAAATTTGTGATTTGAGCGTTTCAACCGTTTTCCTTTTTAAGGAACAAACATATAAAGGCAGATGTGTGGTTGCCTATAAAGACCACAGTGTGGAACTTTATGAATTAAAAGACGATGAATTGCTGTCTTTTATGAAAGACGTAAATAAAGTGGCGGCGGCCATGAAGGAACTCTATAATCCTGAAAAAATTAACTACGGAGCATATTCGGATAAATTGAAACACCTTCATATACACTTAGCGCCTAAGTATGTGGATGGCGCTGACTTTGGCGGAACATTTACAATGAATCCCCAAAAAGTATATCTTACAGATGAAGAATATGCCCGAATGGTAGAACAAATCAAGAAAGAACTTTGTTAAACTGAAAGTTGAAAGCTGAAAATTGAAAGTGAAATAATTCATTTCGTACAGCTTTCAACTTTCAGTTTTTAATTTTCAATTTTCAATTAATGAAATGAACAAGTATCTAAAAATCAGTCCAAACGATAATGTTTGTGTCGCCCTCGAAGTTTTAAACCCAGGCGATGTGCTTAACATTGACGGATCCGGTATTTCAATAAAGGAAACAATTGAAACCGGACATAAATTTGCCATCCGTGATATAAAAAACGAAGAGAATATCGTTAAATATGGTTATCCTATCGGACATGCCATTGTTGATATCCAAGCCGGTCAACATGTTCATACACACAATGTAAAAACGAACTTGCACGATAATCTTCAATATGCTTACCGTCCGGTGAACCCGGTATTGGATATCCCTAAAAGTGATTTGAAAATCAAGGGATATTTACGCTATAACGGAGACATGGGAATTCGCAATGAATTGTGGATTGTCCCTACTGTCGGTTGTGTTAACGGACAAGCCCAAGCCATTATCCAACGTGTGAAGAGCGAATTGGACGTAAGCCATATCGATGATATTCATGTCTATACACACAGTTATGGCTGTTCTCAATTAGGAGATGATCATGTCAATACCCAAAGAGCTTTGGCCGCATTAGCCAAGCATCCGAATGCCGGTGGAGTACTTGTGCTCAGCTTGGGTTGTGAAAACAATCAACAGTCGGATTTCAAAGTAGCTATGGGCGAATGGGATCCCGAAAGAGTTCGTTTCCTCATCTCCCAGGAAGTGGAAGATGAAGTTGAAACCGGCTTTGAAATGATGAAAGAGTTGGTAGAACGCATGAAAAAAGATAAGCGAGAAGAACTGCCTCTCTCCCTGCTCAAAGTAGGTTTGAAATGTGGAGGAAGCGACGGATTTTCCGGCATTACTGCCAATCCTTTAGTCGGTCGTTTTTCAGACTGGTTAATTGTGCAGGGCGGAAGTACCATCCTCACCGAGGTTCCTGAAATGTTTGGTGCGGAAACCATTTTGATGGATAGAGCCATAAACAATGATGTATTCAACAGAACCGTCAGTCTGATCAATAATTTCAAGGAATATTTCCGTAAATTCGATCAGCCGATTTATGAAAATCCTTCTCCGGGAAACAAAAAAGGTGGTATCACTACTTTGGAAGACAAATCATTAGGTTGTACTCAAAAAGGAGGAAATGCAGAAGTAGTAGATGTACTCGACTATGCAGATCCGATCAAAAATAAAGGATTAAACCTATTGAATGCTCCGGGTAATGACCTGGTAGCTTCATCGGCTTTAGCACTTTCAGGTTGTCAGTTGGTGCTTTTCACCACCGGACGCGGAACTCCATTCGGTAGTTTTGTTCCGACCATGAAAATATCGACTAACAGCAAACTTTATAACTTCAAACACAACTGGATTGATTTCAATGCAGGGACTTTATTGGAGGGAGAAAGCATGGATCACACGTTGAAACGTTTTATCGATTTCATTGTTGAGGTTGCCGATGGTAAGAAATTGAAACACGAAGAAACCGGATTCAAGGAAATAGCAATTTTCAAGACCGGCGTTACACTCTAAGAGTGAAAAATGAAGAATGAAGAATGAAAAATTCTTCATTCTTCATTTTTCATTTACTTCTTGCTTCTGCCTGTTCTTTTCACTACTTCTTTTTTTGCAGTGGCAGTTTTGCCTCCCATATCTTTTTTCGGTTGTTTCTCTTTTTTGGGAGGTTCTATTTTGGCAACTTCTTTATCTTCAGAGCCTTCCTCTTCTTCTTCAACCGTTTCGAAGTCTGTCAGATTTGCGTCGACCAACAAATTATACCAATTGAATAATTTTTTGATGTCAGTAGGATATACTTTTTCCCTATCGAAATTAGGTAATATTTCTGCAAATTGTTTTCTGAAAGTCTCTGGGTCAGCCTTAGATGAAACTTCTATTTTAGCTCCGTTTTGTTTTTCTTTCAAAACAGTAAGAACCTTTGAAAGAGGCATTTCATCTTCAGTTGTATAAATTGCAATATCTCCTAAGGAAACAACTTTATCACTAGCGTAGGCAGGAATCCGTTTGCCGTCAACCAATGATTCCACAACATACATATTCTTTCCTTGAGAAACTAATTTGAATAATCCCGGCTTTCCGGAAATAGATAAGATTTTCTTCAGCATAATGATTAAGTAATAGTTTTAAGTTTTATGTTCTACATATTACACATTGAACCTATTTGCATGCAAAAGTAATATTCTCAGACAAACTTGCAAAATTTTAGAATTGAAAAAGGCGAAATAAAAGTTATCTTGACTTTTTAACTTGATTTAGTTGATTAATTAGTTTCTAATTATACAAATTAACATGAAAGCGAGTGTTAAGAGTGTCGCTAAGATTAATTTGTATTATTCAAAATGTGACCGGTGTGAAGATTTTTTTAATAGTTTAAACAGCTTGTCAGAGTCTTTGTGTTTAAAACATTCATGTTACTTGTATTATGATATTTGGTTCAAAATTCAATTCTTAATCAAACAAAAAGATACTTATATTTGTTTATATTTGTCATTATGATTACATTTGCAAAGTAAAAATATGAATTTATCAAAATTAAACCGAAATGAAATGATGATAAACTTTACTAAAATGCATGGAACAGGAAATGATTATGTTTATATCAATTGTTTCAAAGAAAAAATTGAAAATCCGGAACAACTTGCTCGTTTTGTGAGTGATCGCCATAAAGGAATTGGTTCAGACGGACTTGTGTTGATTATGCCCTCTGAAATTGCGGATTTCAGAATGCGTATGTTTAATGCTGATGGATCAGAAGCAGAAATGTGCGGAAATGCATCCCGTTGTGTTGGTAAATATGTTTTTGATAATCATTTGACGACAAAAAAAGAAATCACTCTTGAAACAAAGGCCGGCATCAAACATCTGAAATTATTTTCTGTGAATAATAAAATAGAAAAAGTTTGTGTGGATATGGGAGAGCCTGTCAAAAATGATTCGTTCATTGATCAACCGGTAATTATTGATGCTATGCAATACCATTTAACCAGTGTTTCTATGGGAAATCCTCATGCTGTCATTTTCCAACAAAATATAGATGACTTACCCATTGAAAATATTGGCCGGAAAATCGAAAATAATCCGGCCTTCCCGAATAAAACCAATGTGGAATTTGTAGAAATACAATCACGAAATCATGCGCGAATGCGTGTTTGGGAACGTGGAGCCGGAGAAACTCAGGCTTGTGGCACAGGAGCTTGTGCCGTGCTTGTTGCCGGAGTATTGAATAATTTATTAAGCAGAAAAGCGACAATCACACTTCCCGGAGGTGATCTGGAAATCGAATGGAATCAAAAAGATAATCATGTATATATGACGGGAGATGCAGTTCACGTATTTAATGGAGAATTCTCCATTTTCAATTCTAAAAAATTATGGCTTTAATAAACGAACAATTCTTAAAATTATCCGGAAACTACTTATTTTCCGAAGTGGCACAACGAGTAAAAAAATATAAACAACAACATCCGAATGATAAGGTAATCAGTTTGGGAATCGGCGATGTAACCCAACCATTGGCGCCTGCAATCATTGAGGCAATGCACAAGGCTGTGGACGAGATGGCTCATGAATCTACCATGCGCGGATATGCTCCTGAAACCGGTTATCCGTTTCTGATCGAAGCTATAATCAAAAATGATTTCAATTCAAGAGGAATCACTTTGGAACCGGATGAAATTTTTGTCAGCGATGGAGCCAAAAGCGATACGGGGAATATAGGAGATATATTATGCACTCAAAATATTGTAGCGCTCACAGATCCTGTCTATCCTGTGTACGTAGATACCAATGTGATGGCAGGGCGGGCAGGACATCTCAAAGATGGATTATGGAACAATATTATTTATCTGCCTTGTACCCCTGATAATCATTTTGTGCCGGAAGTTCTTACCCAAAAAGTGGATGTTGTTTACTTATGTTATCCTAATAATCCGACAGGCACAACATTAACCAAAGATCAGATAAAAGAATGGGTCGATTATGCTTTGGATCGACAAGCTTTGATATTATTTGATGCTGCTTATGAGTCTTTTATCTCAGAAGATAATGTTCCTCACAGCATTTATGAAATAGAAGGAGCCAAAAAAGTAGCTGTCGAATTCAGAAGCTTCTCCAAAACCGCCGGTTTTACAGGCGTTCGTTGCGGATACACGGTTATTCCCAAAGAGTTAATGGTGTCGGACAAAACAGGACAGCAATATTCGTTGAATCAGTTCTGGAGACGCCGTCAATCTACAAAATTCAATGGAACAGCGTATGTTGTTCAACGAGCCGCCGAAGCAATATATTCTCCCGAAGGGAAAAAACAAGTAAAGGAAACCATACAATATTACATGGAAAATGCCCGGATTATCCGTGAAGGGCTCGAATCTGTGGGAATGACCGTTTTCGGAGGTGTCAATGCTCCCTATATCTGGCTGAAAACTCCGGACAATATTTCTTCATGGGATTTTTTTGATTATTTGTTGAATGAATTGCAAATCGTCACTACACCCGGAGTCGGCTTCGGCAAAAGCGGAGAGGGTTTTGTCCGGCTCACTGCTTTCGGAAAAAGAGAAGACACAATAGAAGCAATTAAAAAAATTTGTCAAAAACCTGCTATATAACATATAATTTCCTTTTCTCTCTTTCGCCAAAATGCCTACCTTTGTTGTGAATTTTAAAACAGCACAGCACAGCACAGTATGAAAAATCCATTTTTACTACTAATTTCTTTTATCTTTTTAGGTATCTCTTGCGCAAAGGGAAATGTGACAATCGTTAATTCTGGCAATAAATCTCCACGCATTTTGTATGGAGTGGAAAAACTGAAGTCAACATTGGAGGAAATTGGATACAAGGTAGAAACTGCCACTACAATTTCTAAAAACAAAAATCAAGTCATCTCTATTTCTTCCGATAAAACCGGAAAATTACCTAAAGAAGGTTATACAATAAAAACACAAAACAAACAAATTGTTATCCGGGGAAATGATGAATCCGGAGCTTTGTATGCTTGCATTGATTTAGCTTCCAGAATTAAAGAAGAAAAAAAACTTCCGGAAAATATAGATTTAACCGAACAACCGGAAATGGTGATCCGCGGAACCTGCGTCGGAATACAAAAACCATACTATTTGCCTGGATACCATGTATATGAATATCCGTACACTCCCGAAACGTTTCCCTGGTTTTATGATAAAGCCTTGTGGATAAAATACCTGGATATGTTGGTGGAAAACAAAATGAACTCGCTTTATTTGTGGAACGGACATCCATTTGCTTCATTAGTCAAACTGAAAGATTATCCTTTTGCCGTTGAAGTAGATGATGCTACATTTAAAAAGAATGAAGAAATGTTTGCTTTCCTGACTGAAGAAGCCGATAAAAGAGGGATATGGGTCATCCAGATGTTTTACAATATTATTGTTTCCAAACCTTTTGCAGAACATTACGGAATTAAAACGCAAGATCGTTCCCGGCCCATCACGCCACTTCTTTCTGATTATACGAGAAAATCTGTTGCCGCTTTTATCGAAAAATATCCGAATGTGGGTTTATTGGTTTGTCTCGGCGAAGCTATGGATACCTATGAAGACGATGTGGAATGGTTCACTAAAACCATTATCCCCGGTGTTCAGGACGGAATCAAAGCATTAGAGCTTGCGGATGAACCCCCGGTTGTAGTACGCGCACATGATACCAACTGTAAAATGGTAATGGAAGCGGCGTTGCCTCTATATAAGAATTTATATACTATGCATAAATACAACGGCGAATCTCTGACTACTTATGAACCTCGCGGATCCTGGTCTAAAATTCATCAGGATTTAAGCGCATTAGGATCTGTCCATATTGATAATGTACATATTCTGGCAAATCTGGAACCTTTCCGTTATGGCTCTCCCGATTTTATTCAGAAATCTGTACAAGCAATGCATAATGTGCATGGAGCTAATGGATTACACCTTTATCCACAAGCCTCTTACTGGGATTGGCCTTATACTGCCGATAAAACCGAACCCCGTCTGTTGGAAATGGAACGCGACTGGATCTGGTATCAGGCTTGGGCTCGTTATGCGTGGAAAGCTAATCGTGACCGCAATGATGAAATACCATACTGGTCAAAACAATTCGATAATATCTACCAATGTGGAAATGCAGGAAAAGATATTCTGGAAGCTTACGAACAATCCGGAGAAATCGCTCCCAAACTTCTACGTAAATTTGGTATTACCGAAGGAAATCGCCAGACATTACTTCTGGGCATGTTTATGAGCCAGTTAATTAATCCTGCCAAATGGAAAGTATATCAGGGCTTTCACGAATCATGCGGCCCTGAAGGAGAATTGCTGAATGATTACATGCAAAAAGAGTGGAACAAGCAACCGCATGTTGGTGAAACTCCTCCTCAGTTGATTACCGAAGCTGTAAATCACGGAAAAGCAGCTGTCGATGCTATCGAAAAAGCATCTGTTTCTGTTAAACAAAACAAAGACGAATTCAATCGCTTGAAAAACGATATGTATTGCTACAATGCTTTTGCCAATTGCTTTGCCGAAAAAGTGAAAGCCGCCATGTGCGTACTTGAATATACTCATTCCGGAAATATTGCCGACCTGGAAAAAGCTATTCCTTTGATGGAAAAAAGCCTGGAATACTATCAGCAACTGCTGGATTTAACAAAAAACACTTATCTGTATGCAAACAGCATGCAAACCGCACAACGCCGTATTCCGATTGGCGGAGATGATGGAAAAAATAAAACATGGGAAGAGCTGTTGCCTTTCTATCAGGCTGAATTAGCAAATTTCAAGAAGAATATTGATTTCCTTAAAAAACACGGAAATACAAATCAAAGCATCGAGACATTAGTTCCCGCACAAGTAACGTTGAATAATAAAGATATTCAAACTTATGTCTTCAGAAATGGAGAAAAAGTGTTCGGAGATCAGGATTTTATTATCAATGGATTTGCCGATGAGTTGAAAAACCTGAAACCTTTTCGTTTCGATATTGAACAACAGGCAAAAGAAGGAACAACTATTTCATTCGAAAATAAAAAACCGGTAAATGTATTGGTCGGATTTTTCAATACTGAAAGAAAAGAATATGCCAAAGCACCGACTTTGGAAACCGATGCCAGCGCCAACCAATACGGACAGGGTGATGTGAAAATTGCCAACGCAATCAACGTTCCGGGCAGAGGTTCGGTCAATATTCATACTTATACCTTCCCTGCCGGAAAAAATACATTGAACCTGAGTAAAGGAGCTTTGATGATTATCGGATTTACCGATGCTTCACAAAAAATCAATATCCGGAATGCAGGATTCGGAGGTGATGAAACCCCGGGAAGCAAAGTCGATTGGCTATTTTATTAATGAAAAATGGAGACATGAAAATAGAAAATCATAAATTGGGTGTACGGCACATAGTACACGATATACGGTATTGGTTGCAAAAGTTTTTTTCGTATACCGTACACCGTGCACCGTGTACCCTTTTTGTCCTTTGGCTTTTGCCCTTTACCTTTTCGGCATTCAGTCAAGAAACTGTTTCCGAACAAGTCATGAAATCCATTTACGAAGAAGCAAAAACGCCCTACAAATACGGATTAGTTTTAGCCCCTTCCGACAATTTCCATAAAATAGATTGTCCCACAGTTTTCAGGGTAAACAATAAATGGTATATGTCATACCTCGTTTATGACGGAAAAACAGGTACTGATGGCCGTGGCTATGAAACATGGCTGGCTGCAAGCGATGATTTGTTACATTGGACAACATTAGGACGTATTTTGTCATTTCCTGCAACTGACCGTTGGGACAAGAACCAACGTGGTGGCTATGTCGGGCTGATTGATTATCAATGGGGAGGAAGTTATGCCCCGCAAAAATTTGATAATAAATATTGGCTCTCTTATTTTGGCAGCGATGCACGTGGTTATGAAAGAGGAACATTAAAAGAAGGTATTGCTTACACCAGTGGAGACATCACCAAAGCTCATGAATGGAAATATCTGGACAAACCGGTACTTTCCCCGGAAGATCCGGATAAAGGTTGGTGGGAAAATATTACCCAATATAAATCGTCTGTTATTTGGGATAAAAAGAAAACATTAGGCCATCCCTTTGTAATGTATTATAATGCGGGAGGAATCAATCCGGAAAATAATGTAAAAGCCGAGCGTATCGGCATTGCCCTTTCCGATGATATGATTCACTGGAAACGCTATAAAGGCAACCCGATAGTCAATCATGAACAAGGAATTACAGGCGATGGGGTCATCCAGCAAATCGGAGACGTGTATGTAATGTTTTATTTCGGAGCATTTCATAAAAACCGGCCTTATAAAGCCTTTAACACATTTGCCTGTTCTTATGATTTGGTAAACTGGACAGATTGGACCGGAAACGATTTAATTATGCCATCTGAAAAATATGACAATCTTTTTGCCCATAAATCGTGGGTACTAAAATGGAACGGAACGGTTTATCATTTTTATTGCGCTGTGAATGAAGATGATCAAAGAGGAATTGCAGTGGCCACTTCCCAGGATTTAGGGAAAAGCCTGATTAGATTTCCAAAGCCGGAAAAAATAACTTTTCATAAAGAAATTTCACTGAACGATAATTGGCTGACAATTGCAGATGATATAAACAAAACTGCTTATGACGGTTTTGAAAAACAAAATTACAATGTTTCCCAATGGGAAAAAGTGAGTGTGCCTCACAATTGGGATACTTACGAAGGCGCACGTCGTTTAAAACATGGAAATAAACACGGATATGCCTGGTACAGAAAAGAATTTAATGTTAATAATCAAGGCGAAGGAAAAAGATACTTCCTTTATTTCGAGGGAGTTAGTTCGTATGCCACCGTTTTCGTTAATGGCAAAAAGATTGGGTTTCATGCCGGTGGGCGAACTACCTTCACCCTTGATGTTACAGATGCAATAACTTTCGATAAACCCAATTTATTGGCCGTGAAGGCAGAACACCCGCCAATGATTTGTGATTTGCCCTGGGTTTGCGGAGGTTGTTCCTCAGAATGGGGATTTTCCGAAGGTTCTCAACCCATGGGGATTTTTCGTCCTGTAACATTAGTTGTAACTGAAGATATCAGGATTGAACCTTTTGGTGTTCATGCCTGGAACAACGCACCCAAAAATGAAAAAAATCCGGCCTTTGTTCTGAATACGAATACCGAAATTAAAAATTACAGCAACAGGGAGCGAACATTTGAAGTCATTCAAAAATTAACCGACAAAGATGGAATTCAGGTTGAGAGAATTACCAACTCATTGACATTAAATCCGGGAGAAGTAAAAACTATTAATCAGCAAAGCAAAGAAATTTCCAATCCGGTTTTATGGAACATCGAAAATCCGTATTTGTATAATTTGGTGACGATGATTAAAGAAAACGGTAAAACCATCGATCAGTTAACAACTCCTTATGGTTTTCGCTGGATTAGCTGGCCGGTTTACCGGAATGATGGAGATCATCGTTTTTACCTTAACGGTAAATCCGTTTTTATCAATGGAGTTTGCGAATATGAACATATATTCGGACAAAGCCATGCTTTTTCCGAAGAACAGATTTTATCCCGGGTAAGCCAGATAAAAGCTGCCGGATTCAATGCCTTCCGCGACGCGCATCAGCCTCATAATCTACTTTACGGGCATGAATGGGACAAGTCAGGTATACTTTGTTGGACACAACTTTCAGCTCATATTTGGTATGATACGCCCGAATTCAAAGAAAATTTCAAAAATAATTTAAGGGAATGGGTGAAAGAACGACGAAATTCTCCTTCCATTATTCTTTGGGGACTACAAAATGAAAGTATTTTGCCTACGGATTTTGCTAAGGAATGTACAGACATTATCAGAGAAATGGATCCGACTTCTCCTTCTCAACGCTTGGTAACAACCTGTAATGGAGGCGCCGGAACTGATTGGAATGTAATACAGAACTGGTCGGGAACTTATGGCGGTGATCCATATAAATACGATAAAGAACTTAGTCAGCAATTATTGAATGGAGAATATGGCGCCTGGCGAAGCATTGACCTGCATACAGAGGGTGGTTTTGACCAAAAAGGAATTTGGAGTGAAGACCGGATGAATCTGCTGATGGAAATGAAAGTCCGTCTCGCCGAACAGGCCAAAGATAGTCTTTGCGGACAATTCCAATGGATCTTTACTTCTCATGATAATCCCGGAAGAATCCAGAATGAAGAAGGATTCCGCGATATCGACCGTGTCGGCCCGTTTAATTACAAGGGTTTACTTACTCCCTGGGAAGAACCGTTGGATGTATATTATATGTATAGAGCCAATTATGCTCCAAAAGACAAAGAACCGATGGTCTATGTTGTATCTCATACCTGGAATAACCGTTGGACAGAACCCGGAATCAAAAATGGCATCATGGTATTTTCCAATTGTGATGAAGTAGAACTTTTCAATGATGTAAAATCTGTTTCTTTAGGCAAAAAGAAAAATGGAGGAAAAGGAACTCATTTCCAATGGGATAATGTAAATATCCGATACAATGTGCTTTATGCTGTCGGATATGTGAACGGAAGGGCCGTAGCCGAAGATTATATTGTAATGGACTATCTGCCACAATCACCTCATTTCACATCTTTATATAAAGATGTGGAAAATATTACCAAACCGGCCGAAGGTTATAAATATCTCTATCGCTACAATTGCGGAGGCCCCGGATATAAAGATGAAAACGGAAATATCTGGCTGGCAGACATTCATGCCGGAAAAGAAACATCTGGCTCATTATCCTGGACCGATGATTTCGGCAACCTTCCCGATTTCCTGGCTACCCAACGCCGCACCAAAGATCCGATTGCAGGAACCAATGATTGGGAATTATTCCAGACTTTCCGCTATGGTCGTGATAAATTACGTTTTCAATTTCCGTTGCCGGATGGAGAATATTTAGCGGAAATATTTTTCATCGAACCGTGGTATGGAACCGGAGGCGGAATGGATTGCGAAGGTTATCGGATTTTCGATGTCGCAGCTAACAATGATACAATCTTGAGAAATCTGGATATCTGGAAAGAAGCCGGACACGATAAAGTACTGAAAAAAACACTCCATGTGAAAGCTGCAAATGGAATGTTGGAAATTTCTTTCCCGAAAGTTACAGCAGGTCAAGCCGTCGTTTCTGCTATTGCTATTGCGACGAAAAACAAGGATGTCAATATTATCCCAAAATCAACATCAATTATTTCGAATCTGAAGGGTGGAAAATTGAATCACTGGTTGGATGCAGGCAAAGAATTCGATAAACTTCCTCCGTTATTATACGCTGCCGATTGGATTCAGCCGGATGGAAAATCAAAAGCAATCAGCTTTACAGCTAACAGGGATATTGATATTTACCTGAAACAAGATACCGGTTTTGTCAAACAATCTTTGAAAAAAAATCAACAGATCAGTTTCAAAGAAAATAAAATTATCATTATTTTGCCTGCAATAGAATGGCAAAAAGAAGAAAACCTGCGTCCCGAAATTACTTATCAGGCAGAAGATACTCGATTGGATGGCAAAAACTGGACGAAAGTTGAAATGAGAAAACAAACCGGAATGAAAGTTTCCGCACAAGGAAAACACAGTATTTCCTGGACTATTTCTCCCGGATTGGCAGGTGTTTATGCTTTACGTTTCAAATATATGAATGAAACGAATCAACCAATCAATGCGAAAATACAAGTCATATCTTCTGATAATCTGACGATGAGGGAAGACACAATGCAATTCCCTTCCGCGCCTGAAAAATGGAAAATCATCAGCACAACCACAGGAGCATACATCAATGCCGGTCATTATAAAGTTATTATCAGTGGAGAAGAGTTGGAAGGCCTGAGTTTCGACGCTCTTGATGTGCAGTAAATAGAACACGGAATATATGAATGAGATGAAAAAAATATTATTTATATCAATATTGCTTACTTTTCTTTCATCCGGATATTCTCAAAACAAACCGGATTGGGAAAATCTTTCCGTTCTTGAAATTAACAGAGAACCCGCCCGGGCCGATTTCATCCCATTTACTACAGAAGCTCAGGCATTAGAAGGAATTAAAGAAAAATCCCCCTATTTTTTATCATTAAACGGAGACTGGAAGTTCCATTGGGTGCCTTGCCCTGAACAACGTCCGCTTGATTTTTACAAAATCAATTTCAATGATACATCCTGGAAAACCATTCCGGTTCCCTCCAATTGGGAAATGCAAGGCTATGGTACTCCTGTTTATGTAAGTGCAGGTTATCCTTTCAAGATTGATCCTCCACGAGTAACAAGCGAGCCTGAGCAGGATTATACTTCGTATAAAGAACGCAATCCGGTAGGCTCCTATCGTTATTCCTTCAAATTGCCTGTTGGTTGGGAAAATCGAAGAACTTACATCCATTTTGCCGGAGTACAAAGTGCATTTTATATCTGGATCAATGGCAAAAAAGTAGGATATAGCCAGGGAAGCATGGAACCTTCCGAATTTGATATTACTGATTTTGTCATGAAAGGAAATAATCGATTGGCTGTAGAAGTATATCGTTGGTGCGACGGAAGTTACCTGGAAGATCAGGACATGTGGCGTACAAGCGGCATTCATCGGGATGTGTTTTTATATTCTACATCGAATGTTCGCATCTCCGACTTTGCCGTAAGGACTGTGTTGGACAAAAACTATCAGGATGCCAACATACAAATCAAGCCTGAACTCAAATCATATGACGATGATCCATTGGAAGGCTGGACCATCAAAGCCCAATTGTATGATGCACAAAATAAACCGGTTTTCAATGAACCATTGAACCAAGATGCCGTTCCTGTGTTGGATCTGGAACATAAAGCTTCTGTTATGAACGACCGGACTCCGCAACGTGGTCCGGCAAAATTTGCATGGTTGGAGACTACCGTTAAAAATCC
>JAVBLQ010000003.1:0-88533 GCA_031553435.1 Bacteroidales bacterium
TTTCTAAAAATGGCAATGGTTTTTTATTTTTTTTTGACATATTTAATTTTATAGATTTTTAGAGTGCAAAAATACATGATTATCTTGATAAATTGTGTGTTTTCAAAATCTTTTATTCGTATATAATTTCTATTATGTTTAATATAAAAACTATAAACAAGTCATGGGTTATTCTGATCTTCCCAACCCATTTCTACTCCCTAACCACCAACATCGGAGTATCTGTATGGAACAACATCTTTCTGGCCATACTTGGATTAAATATTTTAGCAAATATGTTGCGTTTATGTGTGGCTAACGAAATGACGTCAATATTGTTATTCCGAATGAAATTTTCCAGATTTTGAACAAAATCATTACCATCTATTACTTCATAATGGACTTGGATACTTGGATATTGTTTCTCAAAATATTCTTTAATTCCGGCCAGTTTAATTTCATTCCATGTGTCATATTTATGACTTACATGGAACAATGTGAAATCAATATCCTGAAATTCAAATAGTTTAAAAAGTGTATCTACTGCTATCAGATCTTTGGAATCGAAACTTGTGCCGAAAGCAATTCTCTTAACTGCAGAAAAATTTGAAAATGGAGTATGTTCCGGAACTGCAAAAACAGGACATTTTACCATATCGATAACCTCAGCTGTAACGCTTCCGATCAAATCCATGTCTTTTTGATCTTTACCCCGTGTGCCCATGACAATCAACGCCGGTTTGATTTCTTTCGACAAAGCAACAATTTCTTCTTCCGGAAGTCCTTCCCTGAGGATTACTTCATATTTTACTTCTGGCCATTTTTTTGATGATATTTTATCATTTATCATGGCATTAAGTTTCTCTGTTTCAGATTTAACTTTATCCAGAATAAGCTGGGTGGAAACTTCATCATTGATTCCTGACTGATAGGAAAATGTATCCCCAAAAGTCAATGTGGAAGGATAAACAGGCATGAAATAAGCATGTATGATCTTTATCTCCGCTCCCATTGTATGCGCTAAATTAAAGCCTAATTCGCATGCACGAATGGAATGATCCGAAAAATCAACGGGAATAATTATCGCTTTTGTTTCCGTAATTTCTTGTTCTTCAACTTTTTCATCAAAAATTCCTCCGGCACTTTCAATTAATTTCAATGCACGGGGTAAATCGCTTTCTTTTATCCTCACTCTTACTCCTGCCGAAACAACCGGTTGAATCAGATTTACATTGTGCAGATATACTTCAATACCTTCATTTTCCAATAAAGTCTTCAGAATTAATGCTTTCTGGTATGTGTGGATGGCTAATGTGACTAATTTATCTTCCATAATATATATTTTTTAGTCAATAAAACTTCCTTTGATCTAAAACAAAAAATCCCTAATGCTTGTTTTCCAAAGCAAAGGGATTTTTACAAAAAATAAATATTTTTTTTAGACAACTCCCTCTGTGGAAGAAACTTTATAATTACTTTCTCCCAAAATAATCAGAGCTTTTTCCAAGATTGTTGAATCGTCTAACATAACAATACCTCCATCAGGACCTGGTTCAATGTGTACTCCACATGTACTTCCATCATTATAATTATATCCTCCGAAATAATTACGAACTGTTTCAACACTGATTCCTAGTTCTTGTGCAATTTTTTGAGTGCTTCCATCCGGTAAATTGTCTTTGATTCGACGAAGCTCATTGAATGTTATTGTCTTTGTCATGGCCAATATTTTAGAGGTTTTACATATAAAATTAATTGAAATTCGAATTATGCCACTAACTTAATGAAAATATCAACAATCTCAAACTTTTTCTGACAAATAATTTGTAAAAAGCAGTCTTGTGAAGAGACAATAATAATAAAGTTTTTAATGAAATGCAGTAACTAATTGATTATTAAATAATAATAAAATTATTAATGTGAAAAAGAAAACTACGGAGAGAAATTTTGCATCAAATTTGGTGTAAATTGTCTTTTTTAATTCTATTTCCGGAATTCTTAAAATATGCTTCCTTCCCAACAAATATAATTTATAACATAATATTCCGGCAATAATTCCAACCAGAGCGCCTACAACCACATCTGATATGAAATGCACACCTAAATATACCCGGGAATATGCATTCAAAAAAGCAAAACAAAAAATACTTACAGTAAAAATCCTAACCCTGAATAAAAGTGATGTGAACATGGCTACACCAAATGCATTGCTTGCATGACTTGATGCGAATCCATAAAGTCCTCCTTTATATCCGAATACAGTTTTGACTTCATCCATGAAATCCGGATGATGGGTTGGTCTGAAACGATGAAAAACAGGCTTGAATATTGACGAGCAGACTTGGTCGCAGATTGTAATAACAATTACAATCATCAATATAACCAATAGTGCTTCTTTCCAGTTTTTTTTATAGAATAATGCAATTAATAAACTGATTATAAGTGGAATCCAAACAAATTTATTGGAAATTAACCACATGAAGTTATCCATTGTAACGGAGTTACTTCCATTTAATCCAAAGAATGCACCTCTTTCGTATTTAAGGACTTCTTCAAGCATATTAAATAGTTTCTATTTGATTGCTTCTGATCCAGCCAACAGTTCCATCTTCCATTCTGATTTCACTCCACTCACCGATTTTATCTTTAATGAATACTTTGGTGCCTTCATGAAGAATAACCAAATCTTTTCCACTTTGATCCGGTGAACTTTTAATTGTTACAGTCGGCGCAAAAATGATGGCGGCTTCTTTGTTTGTCATCATTTGTTTTTGTTGAAATGCAAAAATATTACTCACAACTACAAAGAGCAAGCAGAGTATTCCTATGTAAAATCCTATTTTTTTCAGTATAATCTTTCTGGAAAAGAAAAATGTTACCAAAGAGGCCATCAGGAGCAAAAAGGAAGCAATGCCTATATATGACCATTGGTTTGTACTGAATAAATCACGTAGTCCCCTCACCCACTCTACTAAGAAGAAATTGCCAACAGGTTCTATTTTATCGACTGTTTTCAATTTTGCGATTTCGAGATTGAAGCGGATATCTCCATTACCGGGATCAAGTGCTAACGCTCTCTCATAATTCAAAATAGCCAAAGCAGTTTTGTTCGCTTTATAATATGAATTTCCCAGATTATAATATATAGTGACTGATTCTCCTTTTTCCTTTAATTCTTTTTCATATATTTCTGCTGCTTTATCAAATTCGCCTTTGGAATAAGCATTTGCAGCTTCTTCCAATAAATTTTGTGCTGAAATATTGAAAATAAAGATTTGTATGAGAATTAAAATAATACATTTCTTCATAAAGTGATTCTTTATTTTTTTATTGTATTTTCCATTTTATCAATGGATTGAGTTGTTAATTCATATATTTTATCCATTTCTTCCGAACTTTGAGCCGGAGCAAAACGTGCAAATTCACATGTATTCAGGATATTCATAAATTCTTTGATTAAAGATTCATTTACACCATATTTAATCAGTTCATTTTCAACATTTTCCTTAGTGAGCGATGCAACCGGTATATTTAATTTATCACTCAAATAGCCCCACAAAGCACGAAGAATTTCCTCATAAAATGCTTCTTTCTTATTTTCCTTCAGTAATTTATTGGCTAATTTCAATCGCTTGCCTGCTACTTTATTCGCCTTCTTAGTTCTGACAAGTGCAATATTGGCATTTTCCTTTGCTTTTTTCCTGTTCAGTATAAAAAATACGATAAACAATAAAGCTGGTATTAAGTACCAAAGATAATAGGAAATTGTTCCGAAGAAAAATTCTCCTTTGGGTGTAAACTTTACATTTCCGGTTTTAATGTAACGAATATCTTGTCCCAGATACTTAACATCTTCTTTATTTGTAAAACTTGCAATCATTTGTTGAGTTGCAGCATTTCCGCCTTCTCCTTTTTCTATTTGCAATTTATATTCGGGAGTAGAAAGTGTTTTGTATAAACCGGATTTAATATCGAAGTAAGAAAATTCGGCAGACGGAACCACAAATTCACCGGCATATCGCGGAATGGCCAGATATTCAATCGTTTTTGTTCCGCTTACACCCCCGGCTGTTATTTTTGTATTCAAATCGACTTTCGGATCATATACTTCAAAATCATTCGGAAATTTAATTTCCGGATTTTTGATCAATTTAAGATTACCTGTTCCTGAAATATTGACTTTAATGGTAATGCCTTCATTGGCTTTCACCTTTTGGGAACTTATGGTGGTTGTCATTTTATAATCACCTAATGCTCCGGTAAAATTGGCCGGTTTACCTGCCGGTAAAGGTTTTACATTAATTGTAGCCGGAGACGAAACAACTAATTTTTTAACATTGGTATATGTTTCAAAGAAATCATCGAAAAAAGAACGAATTTTCTGCTTTGTAGGAATTTGAACAATGAATTCGTATTCACCTTTTCCGATAGTAATGCTTCCTGGGTGTTGCGGATAAAGATATACTTGTTTAAGTATAGCTGTTTGATAATTTCTTCCATTGTAATTTTCCATGCCTAGTTGTTGGTTTTGTGGCAAGTCTATTTCCTGTACAATGAAACCTTCAAATTCGGGAAATTTTAGTGGTGAACCGAGAGCAAAATTTCTTGCCGAATAAAGCTTGAATGTTACCAAAAATCCCTCATTCTCATAAACAGTATTCTTAGAAACTATCATTCTGACAAAAATATCATTGGCAGAAACACTTACATTACTACCCGCATCATCATTAGAACCTGATTGGGATTGCGCATTCGGATTGGTTGCCGATCCGGAAGCTCCTTTATCCTGTGGTAATACTTTAATTTTTAATACATTGGACTTATATTCGCTGTTGCTGTTTCTTATTTTAATTGTAGCGGGAGAATAATCAAAAGTTCCTTCTTTTCTTGCGATGACAGTATAAGTGTAAACTTCTGTGATTTGTGTAGATTGTTGTCCGTTTATATTCATCATCACCCGGTTTTCCGATTTAACCGGTCCGAATTGGACTTCCAGTCCTGTAAATTCCGGAACTTTAAGATCCAGTCCTTCCGCATTGGTTAAAGTATAATAGATTCTGAAGCTTTGTCCTACCACAACGGTTTGAGGCGCTGTAGCTTTGAAGCTTACATCCTGAGCTGATAAAGAATAAGCACCAGCTAAACATGAAATTATTAAGAATAATATCTTTTTCATCATAATTACCAATCTTTATCAGTTTTTCTTTTTTCTCCTTGTTTCATTTGTATTTTCTGGACTTTTTCCTGTGTATTTTTTTCATCCTGCAAGAAAGCATCCAGTATTTGCTGTGCTTTTTCCTGATCCATCTGGCTTTGATTTTGTTGTTGATCTTGTTTATTTTGATCTTTTTTGTCCTGTTGATCTTGCTTATCTTGCTGTTGTTCCTGTTTGTCTTGTTTATCTTTATCGTCTTTTTGATCTTTTTTGTCTTGCTGATTTTGTTGTTGTTCTTTCAACTTTTTCTGTGCAACGGCAAGATTATAACGAGTCTCATCATCATGAGGGTTCAAAATCAATGATTGTTTATAAGACATAACGCTTTTATCATATTCTTTATTGCTCATGAATATGTTACCGATATTGTGCATTGTCTTGGCCAATGTTGCTTTATTTTTGGTATTATTTGCCACAGATTGGTACTGCTCCAGCGCTTCTTTGAATTTACCTTGTTTATATAGAGCATCTCCAAGGTTATATGCAGATTCGACGGATTGGGTATTTTGTTCCAGACCTTTCCGGTATGCAATTTCCGATTCTGTATATTTTTCTTGTTTATATAATTTATTTCCTTCCCTCAACTGTTTTCTCACTTCTTTTTGAGAAAAAAGAGCGTTTGAAGTGCACAATAATATAATCAACAGATAAATAATTTTTTGTTTCATTTTTTATGTGATTTTATTAAGAAAATAATTTCACTTTCCGGAAAATCCGGTTTTTCCTATCCAAAATAAAAAAGTCTATTATTAATAAAAACAAGGCTATCCAGGCCAATGTTTGGAATCTTTCGTCATATTCTGCATAGACTTTACTTTCGATATCTGATTTGCCCATCTTGTCTAATTCTTTTTGCAAAGCTTTCAAAGCCATATTTGTATTATCTGCACGGACATACATTCCTTTGCCTGCTCCGGAAATTTCCTGACACATTTTTTCATTCAGTTGTGAAACTACAGGATTACCATCTTTGTCTTTCCTGAATGAATTTGTTCCGGGAATTGGAATCGGAACTGATTTGTTGGGATCCCCTACTCCTATCACATTTACCGAAATTCCTTTTTCTTCAGCTTTTTTTGCTGCTGCAACTGCATCATCTTCATGGTTTTCACCATCGGTTATCAGAATAATGGTTTTTGTTGTAGATTCATTTGGAGTAAATGAACGGGTTGCGAGATTTATTGCTTCTCCGATGGCCGTTCCCTGTACAGGCACCATATCCGGACTGATGACTGACATAAACATTTTAGCTGATACATAATCGGATGTGATTGGCAATTGGGTATATGCAGTTCCTGCAAAAACGATCAATCCGACTTTATCGTCAGTCATATCATCCACCAAACGGGATAATATTTGTTTAGATTTTTCTAAACGATTGGGAGAAATATCTTCCGAAAGCATGGAGTTGGATACATCAAGACAAATCATTACCTCGATTCCTTTTTTCTGTACTGTCTCCGGTTTTAATCCGAACTGAGGTCCGGCAAGTATGAATATCGCCAATGTAATTCCTGTAAACAAAAACCAGAATTTCAGGTACTGGCGTTTGTGAGATACATCCGGCATCAATATTTTCAACAATGCTGAATTTCCGAATTTCTTTAAATCCTTTCGTTTTATATATATAAAATATAAATAAAGGAGAAAAAGTACCGGCAATATAAATAATAAGTATAAAAATTCAGGATGTGCAAATCTAAACATAACTATTTGAATTACGGTATGTTTCTTAAAAAAGTATATTTTGAAAGTACTTCCAGAAGCAAGAACAATAAAACTAATAAGGCAAAGTTCTTATAGTCTTCCTGTTTTTTGCTGTACTCTTTGACACTCATTTTCGTTTTTTCCATTTGGTCGATTTCTTCATAGATTTCAGCCAATGCTTTTTTGTTTGTTGCCCTGAAATAGCGGCCACCTGTTGTTTGGGCAATTTGAGTCAACGTCTTTTCATCGATATCCACTTTTTGGTTTCTGTATTCTATTCCAAATGGTGTTTGTATCGGATAAGGAGCTTCACCCTGACTACCGACACCTATGGTGTATACTCTGATATTAAAACTTTTTGCTATTTCTGCAGCTGTTACCGGAGCGATTTCTCCCCTGTTATTGGAACCATCGGTGAGAAGGATGATGATTTTGGATTTGGCTTTACTGTCTTTGATTCCCCTGACAGCGGTAGCCAAACCATTACCGATGGCTGTACCATCTTCGATCAGTCCGCATTGAATATCTTTGAATAGATTTAGAAGAACTGTATGGTCGATTGTTAAAGGACATTGTGTAAAACTCTCACCTGCAAATATTACCAGCCCTATATTATCAGTAGGCCGTCCGCTTATGAATCTGGAAGCCACATCTTTTGCCGCTTCTATGCGGTTAGGATTGAAATCGCGCGCCAACATGGAGCTGGAAATGTCCATTGCAATCATGATATCAATTCCTTCCGTTGTAGTATTGTTCCAACTATTGGTTGATTGCGGCCTGGCTAAGACAATAATCAAAAAGGCGATTGCGAGTATGCGTGCTACGAATGGCAAATGTCTGAGATATACTTTATAAGTATTCGGAGCCTTACCAAATGCTTGCGATGTAGATACTTGTAAAGAAGCCGCTGATTTGCGCAACTTTAAGATGTACCATGCAATCATCGGGATGAGCAATAACAATAATAAAAGATATAGAGGATTTGCAAAAACCATTTTCCAAAAATTTGATTCTTATTTTATTTTTTGCTCTTCAGCTTTCAGATTTAACTCGTTGTCTTCGTTTTCTATTACCGGTTTTTCTTCTTTTTTTGTTTGATTTACAAACAAGTAAGAGTTCATTAAGCTCATTTCATTTTCTTCCGGCAAAGGATTATATTTAGCAAATTTGACAAAATCAGCCAATTGAAGGATATATTTCAAACTATCACGAGCAGAATCAGCTTCACTTAACTTATATGATTGTTGTACAATCTCTTCGGATGTCATTTCTAAAGCATTGATTCCGAAACGATCTTCAATATATTTTCTGAGAACATCGGTTATTTCGGTATGATATTCCTTCATTTTACCTTGTTGCCATAATTTTTCAGACTTAATTTCATCCAAGTGCATAATTGCTTTGATATGGGGAGGAAGATCCGGTTCTTTTTTCTTGAAAGAAAGTATAGGTTCTGCTTTTTTCCTTTTTTGAAGGATATACATGACAATACAAAAAAGTAATAAAGTTCCTAATATTCCGTAAATGATGAAATAATAATCTGATAATACAAACGGAGGTTTCAATGTATCTTTTATATCGTAAAAATCATCTGATTCAACTTGATAGGTAGATACTTTCAATACAACGTTATTGGAAAGAATAGTATCGCTTCCTGCAACGACTTTAAGTCCTGGAATAATGTATAAAGCTGAATCAAAAGAAGTTACAAGATAATCTTGTTTGACTTGTATTCTATTATTACCAATATCTTTTGTAACCGGCTGGCTTGCACCCAGTATACCGACTCCAGCAGTCAACGTGTCCACGAGAGTAGGCAATTGAACGGTTTCCCCTTTGTTGGTTACAACCTCAAGATGAAAAAAAGTTTGTTCTCCGATTAAAATACTGGTTGAATCAATGGAAGCCTTGACAATTGTTTGCTGAGCTTTTAGCTGAGGAGATATTGCCAAACAAATCAATGTCAATATTGCTATGATAATTTTTTTCAATTCCATTTAGAAATCAGTTGTAATCAATTACGTTTGTGAAAAAGAGTCAATAAAGCTTTTACATAATCTTCGTCTGTACGCACAGAAACATTGTCCACCCTACTTTTCTTAAATGCATCTTCCATATCGGTTTGCCTGTTTGTCCACCAATCTTTATATGATGATCTTACTTTTGAAGAAGATGTGTCGACCCAGACTTCTTTTCCGGTTTCCGCATCTTTTATTTTTATCAAACCGACGGAAGGTATTTCAGCTTCCCTTTGATCATAGACTTGTATGGCAACCATATCGTGCTTCCGGTTGGCAATAGTCAATGCATCTTTATAATTATCTTTGTCAATATCAATGAAATCCGAGATAAGAAATGCTGTGCAACGCTTCTTGATAGCATTTGTCAAATACTTTAGAACTTGTGATATATCTGTCTGTGAATGTTGTGGTTGAAAGTCTATTAATTCTCTGATAATATATAAAATATGTTTCTTTCCTTTTTGAGGTGGAATGAATTTTTCAATTTTGTCGGAAAAGAAAATAACACCTATTTTATCATTATTCAGGATCGCTGAGAAAGCGAGTGTTGCAGCTATTTCAGTGATTATTTCTTTCTTCATCACATTGACGGAACCAAAATCACGACTACCGGAAACATCAATCAAAAGCATTACAGTCAGTTCACGTTCTTCTTCAAATACCTTGACATAAGGACGTGTATAACGGGCGGTTACATTCCAATCAATATCACGGATATCGTCACCGAATTCGTACTCACGAACTTCGGAAAAGGCCATTCCCCTACCCTTAAATGCAGAATGATATTGTCCGGCAAAAATATTGCTGGATAATCCCCTGGTTTTTATTTCTATCTGACGTACTTTTTTGAGTAGTTCGCTTGTTTCCACAATAAATAAATTAAAAACTAAAAACTAAAAACTAAAAACTAAAAGTTGAAATGTAATTCATAACTTTTAATTGTTAACTTTTAACTTAATTAGGGTACTTCAACTTTATTCAAAATTTCGCTGACGATTTCTTCCGAAGTCAGGTTGTTTGCTTCTGCTTCGTAACTGAGTCCGATACGGTGGCGCATCACATCGTGACAAACGGCGCGAACATCTTCAGGAATTACATATCCTCTTCGTTTGATGAAAGCATATGCTCTTGCTGCCAAAGCCAAATTGATAGAAGCACGTGGCGAGGCTCCAAATGAAATCATTCCTTTAAGATTGTTCAGGTTATATTCTTGTGGAAAGCGGGTTGCAAAAACAATATCCACAATATACCGTTCTATTTTTTCGTCGATATATACCTCACGGACAACTTTACGGGCATCCAGAATTTCATTTTTTCTTAAAACCGGTTTTATTTCCGGTCTTTCTCCCATAATATTTTGACGGATGATTAGTTTTTCCTCATCTTTTTTAGGATAGTTGATGACAACTTTCAACATAAAACGGTCAACCTGAGCTTCCGGCAACGGGTATGTTCCTTCCTGCTCGATCGGGTTTTGTGTTGCCATCACAAGAAATGGTTCCGGGAGTTTGTATGTTTTTTCGCCGATAGTTACTTGCCGTTCCTGCATTGCTTCCAGTAAAGCACTTTGAACTTTGGCCGGAGCGCGGTTTATTTCGTCTGCTAATACGAAGTTAGCGAATACCGGTCCTTGTTTTACCAGAAATTCTTCGGTTTTCTGACTGTAAATCATTGTACCGATTACATCGGCAGGCAATAAGTCGGGAGTGAATTGAATACGACTGTATTTTGCATCTATCAAAGAACCAAGCGTTTTGATTGCCAGTGTTTTTGCTAATCCCGGTACTCCTTCCAATAAAATATGTCCATCAGATAAAAGACCGATGAGCAGTGATTCAATCAAATGCTTTTGTCCCACAATCGTTTGATCCATTCCCATGGTAAGCATGTTGATAAAAGAACTTTTGCTCTCTATCCGCTCATTGAGCTCCCGAATATCTACAGATTGACTCATAGAATTATGTTATTTTTATATTATTTTGTTTATCAGATCCAGCTTTGAAAGAACGAGCACAAAAGTAGAAATGTTAAAATTTTATTCAAATCTTTTGCAGTTAAAAATGATTAAGTAAATGCTTAAATAAGTGAAGAAACAAAGAGTTCAAAGGGATTTGCATCTGTTATTTGTACTGAATAAAAATTCCCGATCATTAATGGTGTTGTCTTTGAAACCAATACTTCCGGATCAACCTCAGGAGAATCAAATTCAGTCCTGCCAATATAGTAATCAGCTTCTTCTCTGTCGATAATGACTTTCAGTGTTTTCCCGATTTTTTCATTACTGATTTCAGCAGCGATTTTTTCCTGTACATTCATCAATTCATCCATCCGGGATTGTTTGATTTCGGCCGGAATGTCATCTTTGTAATGAATATTGGAATACGTTCCTTCTTCATCGGAATAAGGAAATGCTCCTAAGCGTTCGAAACGAGTTGCTTTGACAAATTCCAACAACTCTTGAAAATCTTGTTCTGTCTCTCCGGGATGACCTACCATCATGGTGGTCCTGAGGTGAATATCAGGAACTTCTTCCCTGATTTTAGAAAGAAGGTTGATTGTTTCTGCTTTAGAAATATTTCTTCTCATCATTTTCAGCATGTTATCGCTGATATGTTGTAATGCGATGTCCAGATATTTACATACATTTTCCTTTTCTCTCATTACTCTCAATAAATCAAAAGGGAAATGAGCCGGATAAGCATAATGTAACCGAATCCATTCTACTCCGGGGATATCCGATATTTTTTCGATTAATTCCGGCAATGCCATTTTTTTATACCGGTCAATGCCGTAATAGGTTAAATCTTGTGCAATAACCTGGAATTCTTTGACTCCTTTCTGAACCAGATTTTTTACTTCATCTGTTATGTCTTCAATGCTTCTGGATTGATATTTTCCAGTAATAATGGGAATAGAGCAATAAGAACAGGTGCGATTGCATCCTTCCGAAATTTTCAGGAATGCATAATGTTGTGGAGTTGTGATGATTCTTTCATTTGATAATTCGTTATGGAAGGACTTTCCTAAGCCAGCAATGACACTCTTCCAATCGAATTTACCATAAAAACTATCGACTTCCGGGATTTCCTGTTTCAAATCATTCATATATCTTTCCGACAGGCATCCCATGACAATCAATTTCTTGATTCTTCTTTGTTTCCGGGCATCTGCAAAGTTAAGTATCATGTTGATAGATTCTTCTTTTGCATCGCCAATAAAGCCACAGGTGTTGATTACTACAATTTCTCCATCGGGATTTTCGGAATCGTGGGCAACGGTATAGCCATTCGCAACCAGTTGCCTCATCAATAACTCTGAATCTACCAGATTTTTGGAGCAACCTAATGTAACTATATCTATTTTATTTTTCTTCATATAATTTTGAAACATAAAACACAAAGACACGAAGACACAAAATCATTAAATTTTTCTTTGTGTCTTCGTGTCTTTGTGTTTTCACTTTATTTTAATCACCAAAAAGTGAATCTACAAATTCTTTTTTACGGAAAGCCTGGAGATCTTCGATTCCTTCTCCTAATCCAATGTATTTTACAGGAATGCGGAAATGATCTGAAATACCGATAACTACTCCCCCTTTGGCCGTTCCATCTAATTTTGTGATAGCCAATGCATTTACTTCTGTAGCAGCTGTAAAATGTTTAGCTTGTTCAAAAGCATTTTGTCCGGTTGAACCATCCAGCACAAGAAGAATTTCGTGAGGAGCATCCGGAATGACTTTCTTCATTACATTTTTGATTTTGGTTAACTCGTTCATTAAGTTAACTTTATTGTGTAAACGACCTGCCGTATCAATAATTACAACATCTGCATCATTTGCTTTGGCTGAGTTTAAAGCATCAAATGCAACAGAAGCCGGATCAGCTCCCATCTTTTGTTTGATTACCGGTACACCGATTCTTTCACCCCAAATGACCAGTTGCTCTACCGCAGCAGCACGAAAAGTATCAGCAGCACCAAGATAAACATTTTTACCGTTTTTCTTAAATTGATGGGCTAATTTTCCAATAGTTGTTGTTTTACCCACACCATTCACACCAACAACCATGATTACGTAAGGCTTTTTGTCTTCCGGAAGTGAGAAATCTCCACTTTCACCGGAATTATTTTCCGTAAGTAATGTTGATATTTCATCACGAAGGATATGAGTAAGTTCGGAAGTATTGACATATTTATCTTTGGCCACACGTTTTTCGATTCGGGAAATGATTTTCAAAGTGGTATCTACTCCCACATCCGAAGTAATGAGAATTTCTTCCAAATCATCCAGAATACTATCATCAACTTTGGATTTACCAATGATGACGCGGTTGATTTTGGAGAATACGCTTTCTTTTGTTTTAGATAAACCTTTGTCTAATGTTTCTTTTTTTTCTTTGGAAAAAAAACTGAAAATACTCATAAGGTGATTTGCTTATTGGACTTTTGATTTTAAAAAAACGAAAAACTTCCACTCAATAATTCAATTGAAGGGAAGTTCTTGTATGATATTATAACCGACAAATTATTTAGAAAAATAATCTTTTACGGCTTCATTAGGTACCATTTCTTCCTTAAAACAATAAGCTCCGGTTTTAGGAGATTTAACCATTTTAATTACTTTGGAATAAGAACGTCCTTCAGACTTCTCGCGGTATCCCGCCACGGTTTTCTTTGCCATAGTTTATGTTTGTTTTACTTTATTTCTTTGTGTACTGTTACTTTTTTCAGGACAGCATTATATTTTTTTAATTCTAATCTTGCTGTAGTATTCTTTCTGTTTTTTGTAGTGATATAACGAGAAGTGCCCGGCATACCGCTTGCTTTATGCTCTGTACATTCAAGAATAACTTGTACTCTGTTGCCTTTTGCTTTCTTTGCCATTTTCTTTTGAGTTTTACGTTTTACGTTCTAAGTTTTACGTAACGTAAACATACAACTTATAACGTATAACTTTTGTTTTATGCGTTTAGATAACCTTTTTCAGCGGCTTGTTTAATTGCTGCATCCAAGCCTAATTTGTTGATTGTACGTAGTCCTGCAGCAGAAATGCTGAGTCTGATCCACTCATCTTGTTCTACCCAATAGAATTTTTTTGTGAACAAGTTAACATCAAACCTTCTTTTTGTTTTGCGATTTGAGTGAGAGACATTGTTACCCACCATTGCTTTTTTCCCGGTAATTTGACAAACTCTTGACATTGTATATTAGTGTTTTATATTTTCTGTTTATTGAATAAAAACCCTATTGTTCGGATTTCGAGGCGCAAAGTAACGATTTTTTTTTGTGATTACCAAAAATTTTGATAAATAATTTATTATTTTCCTTTTATCATTTTATACAACATTAACAATCCCATGTTACAGGCTCTGTTAATGTTGTTTTCACGACTTTTGCCAAAAACATATTTGGACGACTGTATTTCTCCTTTATAATAAACAGAAACCCAAACTGTTCCTACAGGTTTATCAGGAGTACCACCATCAGGCCCTGCGATGCCGGAAGTAGCTATGGCACAATCAGTTTTCAAAGATTTGGAAACTCCCAATACCATTTGATTCACAACCTGTTCGCTGACAGCACCATTGGAATTTAAATTTTCAATATTTACTTTAAGTATGTCTATTTTAACATCATTAGAATAGGCAACTACACTACCTTTGAAGTATTGAGAACTTCCGGGGACGGATGTAATCATACTTGCAATATTTCCTCCAGTACAACTTTCTGCTGTACTGAGAGTTAAATTGTTTTTCTTAAGTAATTCTCCAACTATTACTTCCAAAGGTTTATCTTCGTCTATTATAAGGTTTTCGCCTAAAATGGAAGATAGTTTTTGATGTTGTTCTTCCATTTGATTGGTTAACAATTTTTCATTATCATCTTTGCCGGTAATTCTCAAACGAATCAGGCCGGAAGCTGGTAAGTATGCTAATTGTAAATTTCCCGGCAGTTCATTTTCAAATTGTTCTAAGTGGATTGCCAATCCGGATTCCGTATAACCTTCTACCCAGAATGAACGGTGTTGGATAAATATATTTTGACCGAAAAAGTTTTTCAACCTGTTCAATATATCATTGTTCATGAGCCATTTCATTTCGAACGGAACACCGGGCATGGAAACCAACACTTTGCCATCTTTCTCAAACCAGGTTGCCGGTGCAGTTCCCGTTTCGTTTTGAATTACAAGAGAGGATTCCGGTACATAAGCCTGTCCATAGGTTAATGGATTGATTTTTTTGCCTGTACGTGAAAATAATACTTCCATATTTTTGAGTACTTCTCCATCAAAGCGGAGTCCACAATCGAAGTATTTGCACAAAGTCTTTTTGGTAATATCATCTTTGGTCGGACCAATTCCACCTGTTACAAGGATAACAGATGCTCTCAGGAAAGCACGGTCAAAAGCGTTGATAATGTCTTTTTCATTGTCGCCTACAGATGTTTTGTATTTTACATCGAAACCGATTTTATTGAGTTCCTGCGCCATCCAGGCAGAGTTGGTATCTACAACTTGACCTATCAATAATTCGTCGCCGATAGTGATGATTTCTACGATATTCATTTCTTTCAATTGAAAATTTAGAGTTGAAATATAAAATTTTACGTTATACGTTTTAAGTTTCATGCTTTGTTGTGCATAGCCAAATGTATACCTAAAAGTTTTCAAGTGCGAATATACAAAAAATGCTACAAAGTTTTTTGACAAAAATAAGATAATTTATTTAATGTACAACCTTAACCTCTCTAGTCTTTGCAACAAAGTGGGATGAGAATAATGCCAGAAAACATACAAAGGATGTGGATTCAAATTGCTTAATGCTTTGACGGATATTTTCTTTAATCCGCTTCCCAATGCTTCTCCCAATCCGAATTGAGCGGCATAAGCATCTGCCTGGTATTCATTTTTACGGGAAATTATATTGAAAAATAAACCTGTTATTTCCGATATGGGTGTGAACAGGAAGGAAAAACCAATCAAGCCTAAATGAAATGAAGCTGTATTTCCTCCTAAAGCTTCAGCTAATTGTTGATTATCAAGAAACAATGATAATATGTAAAAAGTAATTCCTGTCGATAAGATGGAAGTCAACAATCCTTGCAAGGTATGTTTTTTCTTATAATGTCCTATTTCATGCGCTAATACAGCAACTATTTCTTCAGTGTTCAGTTCCTGAATCAAAGTGTCATATAAAACTACTCGTTTTTTGCTACCCAAGCCACTGAAATAAGCATTGGCTTTGGTGCTTCTTTTGGAACCATCGATCACAAAAATGTTATCTAGTTTGAATCCTGCTTTTTGACAAAAATTTTCAATGGCTGTGCGTAATTCACCTGCTTCCAATGGAGTTTGCTTATTAAATAAAGGAACAATCCATTCGGAATAAAACATATTCATGAAAATGGAAAATATGGCGACAACACCCCAGGCCAATAACCAAAACCATTGTCCGGCATACTGATAAATATAGAGGATAATAGCCAGAATGATTCCTCCGAGTATGAAAGAAAGCAATAGTCCTTTGATCAGGTCTGCAACAAATAGTTTGGGAGTAGTTTTGTTGAATCCGAATTTTTCTTCAATAACAAATGTATCGTACCATGAAAAAGGTAGTGAGATGATCTGGTTTCCCAACATAATGACAGCAAAAAATGACAGTGGTAACCAAATGAAATTATCGGTAAAGTCCCTGAGTTCAATATCTAACCAGCCCAATCCTCCAAAGATGAGAATGAAAAGGATAATTATAAATGAAAGACTTCCGGAAATTAATCCTAATCGACTATTTTCTTTTGAATATGCTTGCTGTTTGGCATATTCTTCTTTATTATAAATCCCTATTAATGAAGTTGGTAAAATGGGTGACATCATCTTTCTATTTAAATAATTCAGATATTGTTCCCAGGCAAATTCGAGGATTACGATGGCGATAATGATGTATAGAAACATATTGTTTATTTTCAAATTAACTAATCATAAACCAATTAACATTGTCTTTTGCTAATTTTTTCAACTGTTGATTTAATATTTGATTTTTAGATTGCTGTAAAACAGGATCTTCATTTAAAATTTCCAGAGCAATTTCTCTGGCAAAAGAAAGAATTTGACCATCTCTTGCCAGATCTGCTATTTTTAAGTTGAATGCAACTCCGCTTTGCTGGGTTCCGTCGATATCTCCGGGGCCCCTGAGTTTCAGATCTTCTTCGGCAATGACAAAACCATCATTGGTTTCAACCATGATTTCCAATCTTTTACGAGTATTTTCAGATAGTTCATAAGGAGTCAGCAAGATACAAAAGGATTGATCGGCGCCACGCCCTACCCTACCCCTCAATTGATGAAGTTGAGCTAATCCGAAGCGTTCGGCGCTTTCAATGATCATCACAGAAGCGTTGGGGACATTCACTCCCACTTCAATCACGGTTGTTGCAACCAAAATCTGTGCTTCTCCGGATATAAAGCGTTGCATTTCGGCTTCTTTTTCAGCAGGTTTCATTTTTCCATGAACCATGCAGACTTCATATTCGGGAAATATTTCTTTTGTATTTTCAAAACCTTCGGTAAGATTCTTAAAATCAAGATTTTCACTTTCTTCAATTAAAGGATAAACTACATAAACCTGACGACCTTGTTGTAATTGTTTTCTGACAGATTCATACAAATTATGTCGTTTGGCGCTATACATATGGATCGTTTTAATTGGCTTTCTTCCCGGCGGAAGTTCATCAATTACAGATACTTCGAGGTCTCCATATAAAGTCATTGCTAAAGTCCGTGGAATGGGAGTAGCTGTCATTACCAACACATGAGGAGGTACATCATTTTTTTGCCACATCCGCGCCCTTTGAGCTACGCCAAAACGGTGTTGTTCGTCAATTACAACCAAACCCAGATTTTGAAAAGTTACCCAATCTTCGAGCAATGCGTGTGTTCCGATGATGATATGTATTTCTCCTCTTTGTAAAGCGGGTAGTATTTCATTTCTGATTTTCTTTTTTGTAGAACCGGTTAACAAACAAATATTTACATCCAAACCAAAAAGTAAAGCTTTAATTGTTTCATAATGTTGGGTAGATAATATTTCCGTGGGAGCCATTAAGGCAGCCTGATATCCGTTATCAAGCGCTATTAACATTGACATCAGTGCGACCAAAGTTTTTCCGCTACCCACATCTCCTTGTAGCAAACGGTTCATTTGTAAACCTTTGTTCAGATCCTGACGAATTTCTTTGATTACTTTTTTCTGTGCATTAGTCAGTTCGAAAGGAAGGTTATTATGATAAAAATTATTGAAGAGATCTCCTACTTTGGAAAATATAAATCCTCCTGATTTTTGTTGACGATATTTTGTAACTCTAAGGATATTTAATTGAACATAAAATAGTTCTTCAAACTTTAACCTATATTGAGCATCCCTCAATAATGCCGGAGATTTTGGAAAATGAATATTTCTCAAAGCTGTATCCAAATTGATCAACCCGGCTTTGGAAATAATTTCATTATTTAAAGTTTCCGGAATTGCTTCACTGATATTATTGAAAATATTCATGATAATTCTTTGTATTGCTTTGGAATGCAAAAAACTATCTTTCATTTTTTCCGTTGTATTGTAGTGTGGTTGAAGGCCGATTTCTCCTCCGGAAAATTTATCATCGGCATCAAGTTCCGGATGGACAACATTTATTCGCTTACCAAACAATGTCGGTTTTCCGAAAAGAACGTATTCTACTCCTGTTTTATAAAGACTGGGAATCATTTTCAGTCCTTTGAACCAAACGAGTTCTATAGTACCTGTCCGGTCGGAAAATACAGCAGTTATTCTTTTTGAATGTCCTGTTCCTACAGTATTAAAACTGAGAATTTCGCCTTTTAACTGAATATAAGGCATATTACCATCTATCTCACGTATGGTAAATATACGGCTTCGATCAACGTATTTGAAAGGAAAATAATATAAAAGATCTTCCCATGAATAGATATTGATTTCTTTTTTGAGAAGGTCTGCTTTTTTAGGACCTACACCGGGTAGGTACATTATGTCTTTGGTTGCGATATCTAACATACAATACAAAAGTAATGATTAATTTTTTCAAATCCAATGGGCGAAAATACAAATAATACCTTATATTTGCCACTTCATATTTTATGTGCTTAGCCTTTCTTATTCCATGAGGAGCTGTTTGTTATATATTGTTTTTTTGGTCCTGTGCACTTTCGTTTGCAAGACAAATAAGAGTGATGTTCCTGTTACAAAAAACGGATCAGAAAAACAATTTTTCACATCTAAATCCGAAATAAAAGGATTTTCAGATACCACGATCCCTTTTCCGGCTTTCATAGATGATCAGAAAAACTCGGCATTAAATTTCTCCTCATTTTTTCAACAAAATCAAAAGAGATGTAATTTTTTTGATGTAAAACACATCTATTTCTCAGGAATACATCTGATTGATTATTTCAGATGCCAACCTCTTCAAAAACCGCCTTCTCATGTAACCGGAAGAATTGTATTACTTCTGGTTCAAATACTTAGAATTTGATTAAAATCAGTCCGACTTTTTTTTATATTTAATTTGCCGCGAATTATACATATTGACACAAAATAAAAATACCAAAAGACTATAATTTGTATAATTCGCGGTAAAAACTAAAAGTCAAGATGAGTTTATTCTCAACTTTTAATTTTTAATTCTAAAATTTATCATTACTATGTCAATAAGCAGAGTAATCCTGGAAACTTTTGGGATGATGGGATTCACGTTCCTTGTGGGAATGGGGGTTGCATACATCATTAAGTTTTTGGTTGAAACGTTTCATTTTTTCAGGAAAGGAAATGTATCGACCGTTATTCGCGACTATAAAACCAGAATCGTTTATGAACGGAAACGTCGTGAAAACATTAAAAAAGTCATGGCTCTAATGGAAGAAAAGTCTGAAATCGATCTTCTTCGGTATTTGTACGAAAATAAAAATAAATACAATGTAGATGAGGAAGTAGATGATATTTACAATCTATTCAAGTTTTACCGTGGCATTTACAAAGACAAAAAAGAAAGCGAAGGTATCAACGAATTAATCAAATACTACGATGGAGAAGTATGATTTAAACAATATATTTCAGGGTATTTCAACCTTGCTACAATCCGATCCTATCATTATGTATTCGCGTATCGGACTTATTTTACTGGGAATTTTACTGGTTTACCTGGGAAGAAAAGAAATTCTGGAACCATTGGTTATGATTCCTATGGGTTTAGGAATGGCTGCTATTAATGCAGGAGTTTTATTTCTTCCGGGAGGAGTTCAAGGTAATCTTTTTCTGGATCCTTTGGTAATCGATACTGATGAATTAATGAATATTATGCAAATCGATTTTTTGCAACCGGTTTATTCATATATGTTTAGCAACGGACTGATTGCCTGCCTTATTTTTATGGGAATCGGGACAATGATTGATATGAGTTTTTTATTGGCCAAGCCTGCACAAAGCATGTTTCTGGCTTTATTTGCCGAACTAGGCACATTCGCGATTGTACCAATCGCATTCGCAATGGGGTTAAATCTGAATGACAGTGCTTCTATTGCAATGGTTGGAGGTGCCGACGGACCGATGGTTCTATTCACTTCTCTCAATTTGTCTAAGAATTTATTTGTTCCTATCACCGTAGTAGCCTATTTATATTTAGGATTGACCTACGGAGGCTATCCTTATCTGGTTAAGTTAATGGTTCCTAAAAAATTACGTGGAATAAAAATAGACAGATCAAAAGAAGAGGTTAAAAAATTCAGTTCAGCCACGAAATTATCTTTGGCAGTTGTGCTATGTGTTGTTTTATGTTTACTATTTCCGGTTGCCGCTCCTTTATTTTTCTCACTATTTATAGGTGTAGCCATCAAAGAATCCGGGTTAACCCATGTTATTAATTTTATCAGTGGCCCCATGCTTTACGGTTCAACTTTTTTCCTGGGAATTTTGTTGGGAGTATTGTGTGATGCTCACATTTTATTAAATCCGGTTATTCTGAAACTACTGATTTTAGGTATTTTAGCTCTTTTAATATCCGGAATCGGAGGCATTATAGGCGGCTATCTGATGTATTTTATCAAGAAAGGAAATTTCAATCCGGTGATTGGAATTGCCGCAGTAAGTTGTGTTCCCACAACAGCTAAGGTTGCCCAAAAGTTAGTTTCACAGGAAAATGAAAATTCATTGATTCTACCGGAAGCCTTAGGTGCAAACATTACAGGAGTGATTACTTCTGCGATTATTACGGGAATTTATATTACTATTATTCCGATGTTGATGAAGTAATGGGTTTTTCAAAAAAGAGGCTGTTTCAAAAGTAAAATAGAACACGAAATGCACAGAATACACTGAAATTCACTGTTTTATTTGTTTATAAAATACTCAAATTCAATGAAAAATAAAAATTGGATCTGTGTTTTTCAGTGTCATCTGTGTTCTATTGGGTTGTTCTTTTTTATCAATTTTAAAACAAAAACACCAATGCATAAGCACTGGTGTCAATAAAGGGGGGGTGGAAAACGGGGTTCGAACCCGCGACCTTCGGAACCACAATCCGACGCTCTAACCAACTGAGCTATGACCACCATTTTATTTTTGCGATGCAAAGGTAGTGTATTTGTCTAAATTTACAAAATATTTTTGATAAATAATTTACTGTTTTTCCCAATAGATTTGCATTAACCTGTGAATTGCATATTTATCCATTTCTCCGGAAGGTATCTTCAAAAGCCGGGAAAGCGAAGGTATTTCTTCTTTCAATTCAACTTCATAAAAATTCACCATCAATATTCTATGAGTCAATACATGCTTTTGTCCGGATAATTTCAAGCGAAATTTCACTTGAGCGACATCAGGAAATAGATTCTGAAACTTTTCTTCTTTTTGTAAATCTTCAAATTCAAGAGGATGAGAGGTTTCAATCATCGGAAATTCATACAAATTTTGCCAGATATCTTTAGCTGTCCTTTTACTCAAATAGGTAAAATCTCCATATTTAATATGAAAATAATGAAAATAACGGGTTTGTACACTAACTTTATTCTGCTTGACAGGGTATTCTGGCACTTTATTCGTTAAAAACGCCATACATTTATCACCAAAAGGGCAATTAACACAGTCAGGGGAAGCTGGTGTGCATTGTAAAGCTCCAAATTCCATCATGGCTTGATTAAAAATTCCGGCTTGTTTTTTATCCATCAATTGTTCGGCCAGTTCGGTAAAAAATTTCTTTCCCTTTCCTGTGTCTATAGGCTCATCAATAGCCAAAAACCGGGATAAAAACCGGAAAACATTTCCATCAACTGTTGCATGAGGATAATTACCTGAAAAAGAAGCAATAGCAGAAGCCGTATACTCCCCTACTCCTTTCAAAGAAAGTAACTGTTTATAATCTGACGGCATTTTTCCTTCAAAATCACGGGCAATTTGTTGAGCTGCAGCATACAAGTTCCTGGCTCTTGAATAATAACCAAGCCCTTGCCAATATTTTAAAACTTCATCTTCCTGAGTATTAGCTAAATCATCAACAGTAGGGAATCTTTCGATGAAACGGAGAAAATATTCTTTCCCCTGATTCACCCTTGTTTGCTGAAGTATTACTTCCGATATCCATATAATATACGGATCTGAGGTTTTTCTCCATGGCAAATCCCTTTTATTGTGATGATACCACTCGATGAGAATTTCACTGAAAAAATAGTTTTCTTTTGTATTCATTTTAAAACGTTGAAAGTTGAAGGTTTAAGTTTTAAGATTTTCGACATTAAACTGTAAACATTAAACCTAAAATTTGTGCAAAGATAAAAGAAAGAAAAAAATATTTACATCTTTCTATTTCAAGTATAGAATAAATGACGTATATTTGCAAACCAAAATTTGAAGTATTTAAATCATTAAAATATTATCAATCATGACAAAAGCGGATATTGTTGCCGAAATTTCGAAAAGTACAGGTATTGATAGAGCTACTGTACTTCACACTGTTGAAGCGTTTATGGAAACAGTAATGGGTTCTATGACTAATGGAGAAAATGTATATCTTCGTGGTTTTGGCTCATTTGTTGTTAAAAAAAGAGCAGCTAAAGCAGCTCGTGATATCCAAAATGATACCACTATCATTATCCCAGAACGTTTTGTTCCAACATTCAAACCCTCTCAATATTTTGCAGACAAATTGAGAGATAATTTGGATAAAAAGAATTAAGTAAACAGTATTCATATTAAAGTATTAAAAAATGCCTAGCGGAAAAAAAAGAAAAAGACATAAAATGTCTACGCATAAGCGGAAAAAAAGACTTAGAAAAAACAGACACAAAAAGAAAAAGTAATTCTGTAAAAAATGATGGGAACAAACTTCAAAAAGTTTGTTCTTGTCATTTTTAGAGACTCTAAATGTTATTAATTAAATTAAACTTTACATCGTGGTAAGCGAATTAGTAGTAGATGTTCAACCAAAGGAAATATCTATTGCGGTAATTGAAGACAAAAATCTGGTAGAGATCCAGAAAGAAGCCCGCAATATATCATTTGCCGTTGGTGATATTTATCTGGGAAAAGTTAAAAAGCTTATGCCCGGATTGAATGCTGCTTTTGTCGATGTGGGGTATAAAAAAGATGCATTTCTTCACTATCAGGACTTAGGTCCCAATTTTAATTCATTACAAAAATTTTTAAAGGCAGTCTCCGGAGATAATAAAAAACTCCCAAATATCTCGAAGCTACCTAAACTCCCGGATATCACAAAAGACGGAACAATTACAGATATCCTCAAACAAGGCGACGAAGTATTAGTTCAAATCGCAAAAGAACCAATATCTACCAAAGGCCCCAGACTAACATCAGAAATTTCCTTTGCTGGCCGTTATATTGTGGTTATTCCTTTCGGTGACAAAGTTTCTGTTTCTCAGAAAATCAAGTCCGCAGAAGAAAGAGCCCGACTTAAACAACTGATGTTAAGTATTAAACCTAAAAATTTCGGAGTCATTGTAAGGACTTCAGCCGAAGGCAAAAGAGTAGTAGAACTAGATAGCGAACTTAAAAATCTGGTTAAACGCTGGGACGATAATATGGTCAAGTTATTGAAAGCCAAAGTCCCATCTCTTATTTTTGAAGAAACAGGAAGAACCGTTGCTATACTAAGAGACCTATTCAATCCTTCTTTTCAACACATATATGTGAACGATAAACACGTTTTCAACGAAGTTAAAGATTATGTAAGTCAAATTGCTCCGGAACGAGACAACATTGTTCAAGAGTACACGGAAGAACTTCCCATTTTTGATAAATTCGGGATTACCAAACAAATTAAATCTTCATTTGGAAAAACCGTTACATTTAAAAGCGGTGCATACCTGATTATTGAACATACAGAAGCTATGCATGTGATTGATGTTAACAGTGGTAACCGTTCCAAATCAAGTACAGCTCAGGAAAATACAGCCATAGATGTGAATCTGGCTGCAGCCGACGAAATAGCTCGTCAATTAAGATTGCGTGATATGGGAGGTATCATTGTAGTTGATTTTATTGACATGCAGGAAAATGAAAATAAACAAAAGTTGATCGACCACATGCGAGACATAATGTCTCTCGACAGAGCCAGACACAACATCCTGCCGTTAAGTAAATTCGGGTTGATGCAAATCACCCGTCAACGTGTTCGTCCGGCGATGGATATAAACACAAATGAATCTTGTCCGGTATGCTTCGGAAAGAATCAGATTTTACCTTCAATTTTGTTTACAGACACTTTAGAAAGCAAAATTAATTATTTGGTAAATAAAGTAAAAGTGAAGAAATTTTATCTGCATATACATCCATATATTGCAGCATTTATTGAAAAAGGATTTTATTCCCTGAAATGGAAATGGAAATTCAAATATTCCATGGGAATGAAAATCATACCTGATCAAAGTCTTGCTCTTCTCGATTATAAGTTCTTCGATCCGGATAAATCGGAATTAGATATGAAAGAAGAAATAGAAATGAAATAAGATCAATAAAAAATTATTGAAGGTTGATAGTTGAAAATTAAAGAAACTATCAACCTTCGGTTTTTAATAACAGATTACGGCTTGCAGATTACATTTCTTTATTTTAAGATAAGTACATCATTAAAATTAATTTATATTTGAAAAATGAAGCATTTCTCAATTTATTCATCCAAAATCGTATCATATAAATTATAATATTAAAAATATTAACAAAAATAAAATAATACAAAAATCTGATTATTAAACAAATACGATAATATATAAAATTAATAATATTATAAAATTAAAAAAAATCAGCAGTATTTATGAGCCATAAAAAAGTAAAAAACGAAAATTATTTCCTATATTTGTGCTGTATAACATAGTTATATAACATATTATGGCTAAAAAGCAGGATTATAATATTGATTTTACCGCTGGACTTACAGACATTTGGAGAATTCTGAAAGACAACGAAAGGGAAATTCTGAAAAATCATGCAAGCGTCCATCACTTTAAGAAAAATCAAATGATTTATTGTGAAGGAGACCAGCCTCAATATCTCATGTGTCTTCTCAAAGGAAAAGTAAAAATATTCAAAGAAGGTGTTGGCGGACGTTATCAGATTATTCGCATGATCAAAACAGTGCAATATTTTGGCTACAGAGCATATTTTGCTGAAGAAAAGTATTTGACCGGAGCCTCCGCTTTCGAATCAACTATTGTTTGCATGATTCCTATGAGAATCGTTTCGGAATTGGTGAGGATCAATTCTGATTTGGCATTCTTTTTCATTAAACAATTATCTGTAGATCTCGGAATTGCTGATGAAAGAACAGTCAATCTGACTCAAAAGCATGTCAGAGGTCGGCTGGCTGAAGCACTCCTTTTCCTTATCGACAGTTATGGTTTGGAAGAAGATGGAGCAACTCTAAATATTTATCTGGCACGCGAAGATTTAGCCAGTCTTTCCAACATGACTACATCTAACGCCATCCGTACGCTATCTATTTTCGTTTCAGAAAAAATAATCACTTTAGACGGACGGAAAATTAAAATTATCGACGAAGAAAAGCTGAGAAAGATCAGCAAGTTAGGTTGATTTTATTTTTCTTCGAAAATAATAAAAGCCCCAGCATTACTAACCCGGAATTCAAAATTATTATTTCATACCCGAATTTATATCCCGTTTGAATTTGTAAAATACGATCTATCAGATAACAAACAATCGGAGCTATAATACAAACATAAGGAACTAGTTTATCTTTCGTTTTCCTTTTAGATAAAATCCCAAAAACAAATAAGCCAAGCAAAGGTCCGTAAGTATAAGATGCAACTGTGTATATTGCATCGATAATGCTACTATTATTCGTTTCCTTGAAAATAATAATAATTGCAATGAAAACGACAGACAATAACAAATGAACCATTATCCTGAGCTTTTTCGCCTTTTCTTCCGGATATTGTGAAATATTCAAAACATCGACACAAACAGAAGTTGTCAATCCTGTCAATGCTGAATCGGAACTGGAAAATGTAACTGCAATAACCCCGATGATGAAAAAAATCAAAGCAATATTTCCCAAATAACCTTCTGCAACGAGTGTAGGCAAAATATCATCCGATAATTGAGGAAGATCAATATGATTCGCAGAAGCAAACACCAACAACAAAACTCCTAAACAAAGGAATAAAAAATTAATCGGAATAAAAGACATGCCATACCAACACATATTCTTTTGTGCATCTTTTATGTTCTTACAGGAAAGATTTTTTTGCATCATCTCCTGATCGACACCAGTCATGGCTATAGTCACCAATGCTCCACTAATGAATTGTTTGAAAAAATTTTGTCTTGAAAACCAATCGTCAAAAACAAAAATCCGGAAATGAGGACTATCTTTAATTGTAGTAACCAAACCGGAAAAATTCAAATCCATCTTATCCGAAACCTGATATATAATCAAAATTAATGCTGCCAGAAGAAAAAGAGTCTGTAGCATATCTGTCCAGACAATTGTTTTCACGCCACTTCTGTAAGTATATAACCAAATCATCAAAAGAAATCCACTTCCCGTAAGCCAGAAAGGAATATTCCATGCATCAAAAAAATAAGTTTGCAGAATAACAACAGCAATATAAAGACGGGTTGCTGCAAAAATTGTCCTCGCTAAAAGGAAGAAACACACTCCGGTTTTGTGACCATATACTCCGATTCGTTTTTCCAGATAAGAATAAATACTGATCAAATTCAGGCGATAATACAAAGGAAGCAGCACAAAGGCAATGAAAATATACCCCAGAAAAAAACCAAATACCATCTGCATATAAGTCATATCGAAGCCCCTTACCATGCCGGGAACCGATACAAAAGTAACTCCCGAAAGTGATGAACCTATCATCCCGAAAGCAACGATATACCATGGAGATTTTTTATTACCCAGGAAAAATGCATCATTTCCGGAATGCTTCCGTCCGATAAAAGAAGAAATAAGCAATAAACATAAAAAATATGCAGCTACAATAATTAAGATGGATATGGCACTCATATGTATTGTTGAAGGCTACAAACTTATATAAAAATTTGTATTATTCATATAGATTTCAACTCAGAGTTTATAAACAACAATTTTATGCGGAAGGTTCAACTAATAATTACCGCTTTGTTGAATTCTTTTTATACTTTTGTCGGAAAGTCCCGGAATTCGGTCATTTTCTATAATCGATTGCCTCAAATTTTTATCTGTGTAAAGATTATCTACGACAGGCGTAAATTTTGTTACGACAGGCGTAAAAATATCTACGACAGGCGTAAATTTATTGATATACCATTAAAGAGTTATCTAAGAAAATTAACTACCAATATGAATAAAGAGTTAAAAAATAAGATTGTTTTCATTTTCCTATTAATCAGCAGTTTGAATTTAAATGCGCAGGAATATGTTTCCAAAGTCTGGATTTCTGATCTGGGAAACAGTAATTATAAAAATCCGGTCTTATATGCTGATTATTCCGATCCTGATGCTTGTAGGCTTGGTGATGATTATTATATGACCTCTTCCAGTTTCAATTGCATTCCCGGCTTACAGATTCTTCACTCCAAAGACCTGGTAAACTGGAGAATTATAGGATATGCTATCGATAAATTAACGCCGGATTCAACGTTTTCCAAACCACAACATGGAAATGGAGTTTGGGCTCCTTCCATCCGTTATCACAAAGGTGAATTTTATATTTATTACGGAGATCCCGATCAGGGAATTTTTATGACAAAAACCAAAAATCCTGCCGGAGAATGGGAACCACTGACATTGGTCAAAGCCGGAAAAGGTTTGATTGACTCCTGTCCGCTTTGGGATGATGATGGAAATGCATACCTGGTACATGGATTTGCAGGAAGTCGTGCCGGAATCAAAAGTATCCTGGCTGTCACAAGACTTACTCCTGACGGGAAAAAAGCCATCGGACAAAGCAAAATTGTTTACGATGGACATGATACGGATGAAACTATCGAAGGCCCCAAATTTTATAAACGCAATGGATACTACTATATCTTCGCTCCTGCCGGAGGAGTACCGACCGGTTGGCAACTCGTATTACGTTCAAAAAATATTTACGGACCTTATGAACGAAAAGTTGTAATGGCTCAAGGAAAATCTCCTATTAACGGACCTCATCAAGGTGCTTGGGTGGACACAAAAACCGGAGAAAACTGGTTTCTTCACTTTCAGGATGTTGAAGCCTTCGGTCGTGTAGTACATCTTCAACCTATGGTTTGGAAAAATGATTGGCCTATTATCGGTGAAGATAAAGACGGCGACGGATGCGGTGATCCCGTACTGACTCATAAAAAACCTAATGTAGGACAGATTTATCCTATTTGCACTCCGTTAGAAAGCGATGAATTCAATTCAAATATTTTAGGACTACAATGGCAATGGCATGCCAATCCGCAAGACTGGTGGTATTTTACAAATATTGAAAAAGGATGCTTGAGCTTGTACTCCGTTCCTGTTTCAAAAAATTACAAAAGCTTATGGGATACTCCCAACTTATTACTGCAGAAATTTCCGGCAACAGATTTTACAGCCACAACTAAAATCACGTTCAATCCCAATCCCAAAATAAAAAATGAGCGTACAGGATTGGTTATTATGGGATTAAATTATGCTCTACTTTCATTTGAAAACACAGCAAACGGATTTATCCTTTCCCAAAAAGAATGTATAAATGCAGAAAAAGGCAACGAAGAAAAAGAAAACGCTTCAATTTCCGTTAAAGAAAATATCGTCTATTTGCGCGTTCAGGTAAAAAAAGACGGAAGCTGTTTATTCACTTACAGTACCGATGGGAAAAAATATACAAACCTGGGAAAACAATTCACTGCCAAAGAAGGCAAATGGATTGGAGCCAAAGTCGGTTTGTTTTGTTCCCGCCCGGTCAGCAACAATGATGGCGGAAGAGTTGATGTAGATTGGTTTAGAATAACAAGATAAGTTACAAGTTACAAGAGACAGCCTCCGTAACCTGTAACCCGTAACTAAAAACATGATTGAAAATAAGAAATTCTCAAAAGCCTTTTGGGTTGCCAACTCTGTCGAGTTATTGGAGCGCTTGGCATATTATGCCGTTTTTGTTGTATTAACAATTTATCTATCGAATGTCTGGGCTTTTACTGATATCGAAGCCGGTATTATTGCCGGAACCTTTTCGGCTTTATTGTATTTTCTTCCTACTTTTTCGGGAGCCATTGCCGACAAAATCGGTTTCCGATCCTCAATTATTCTGGCATTTGCCTTATTAACCTTTGGTTATGCCGGGTTAGGGCTTCTTCCTACTTTCTTCGAAAGCGCCGGACTGGTCAAATATGGATTTGGAGAAGGTACAGGAAGTTTTTTCTCCGAACATCTGAAAACTTCCGGTTGGGTAGAATATGGAACACAAACCGTTTTCACAGGATTAGACGATAATGCTTTAAGATGGACAATTGTCCCCGTATTATTACTACTTGTTGTCGGAGGATCTTTTATCAAGGCCGTCATTTCGGGAACTGTAGCCAGAGAAACATCATCTGAAAACCGGGCACGTGGTTATTCCTTATTTTACATGATGGTAAATATCGGTTCATTTACCGGAAAAACCGTAGTGGATCCTTTGAGAAAAGCATTGGGTGATAATGGATTGGTATATCTGAATTATTTTGCTGCTTTTATGACGCTTCTCGCTCTGATTACAGTCTGTTTCATGTATAAATCGGCAAAAACGGAAGGAAAAGGAAAAAGTTTTTCCGAAATCTGGGCAGCTTTAATCAAAGTGTGTTGCAACGTACGTCTGATACTTTTAATCGTGATTGTAAGCGGTTTCTGGATTGTGCAACAACAGATGTACGCTACAATGCCCAAATATGTGATCCGGATGGTTGGCGAAGGAGCTTCTCCCGGTTGGTATGCCAATGTGAATCCTCTGATCGTTTTCACTTTTGTAAACCAGGTCACTTCAATGATGAAAAAAAGAAAAGCGATTACTTCCATGATCATAGGTATGTGTCTGATTCCTCTCTCGGCATTGATTATGGCCGGAGGATCATTAATCGGTTCCGATTATATTTTCGGACTACACCCGGTTGCTTTTATGATGATACTTGGGATTGTATTTCAGGCATTTGCCGAATGTTTCATTTCACCCCGGTTCCTTGAATATTTTTCATTGCAATCACCCAGAGGAGAAGAAGGATTATATTTGGGATTCAGCCATTTACACTCATTTTTATCTTCATTACTAGCTTTTTCCATTTCCGGAGTTTTGTTGGAAAAATTTTGTCCAGATCCTAAAAAATTCGAATCGGTAGCCGAATATGCTACGGCTACAGCCAACGCTCATTACATCTGGTTTGTCTTTGTAGGAATCGGCGCAATTTCTGCGATTGCTTTGTTGATATATGGAAAGGTTTATAGGAATAGTTAAAAATCAATATGAGCTAAAAGTGAAAAACTGAAAATGAAAATAATTGTTTCTGTAACCAACGATCTGGTAACCGACCAACGTGTGCATAAAGTTTGTTTAACTCTGCATCAAAACGGTTATAAAGTGTTGCTTGTTGGGCGTAAGCTCAAAAACAGTAACCCAATCAATCGTCCATATTCAACCCATCGTATGCGATTGTTTTTTAACAAATCCGCACTTTTTTATGCCGAATATAATTTCAGGTTATTTTTCTTTTTATTATTCAAATCAGTAGATATCTATTTGTCAAATGATACGGATACTCTACTTGCAAATTATTTGTGTTCGATCATTCGTCGAAAACATTTGGTGTTTGATGCACACGAAATGTTTCCCGAAACTCCGGAATTAGTAAACCGCAAATTCGTCAAATCAGTCTGGCAAAAAATAGAAGATATTATATTCCCGAAACTAAAATACTGTTACACAGTATGTGATTCGATTGCAGATATTTACAACAAACGATACAATATCCGGATGAAAGTTGTCAGGAACATTCCTTTAGAAACCAAAAACGATGTTCAAACTACAAAAATTGATGTACAAGATAAATATATCTTATTATATCAAGGAGCCATAAACGTAGGACGAGGTATTGAATGGATGATTCAGGCAATGCCATTGTTGGATGATTTTATATTTTACATTGCCGGAGACGGAGATGTAAAAAAAGAAATGGTACAACTAACCGAAGATATGGCAGTGACTGATAGAGTTAAATTTTTAGGAAGGATTCCATTCGAACAACTTCACTCATATACTATTTGTGCTGATATTGGTATCAGTTTATTAAAAAACCAGGGATTAAATTATTATTATTCTTTACCTAACCGGATTTTTGATTTTATTCGAGCCGAAGTACCTATATTAGCAACTGATTTTCCTGAAATAAAAAGAATTATAGAGCATTATGATATCGGATACACTGTCGATAATTATGATCCGACACATATCGCCCAGGTACTTAAGCAAATGATCAAAGAAAAAAAATATAAGGAAGGATTAAAAAAAGCAAACAAAGAATTAACCTGGGAAAATGAGTCCAAAGTTTTTTTACAAATATTTGATTCATTAATCATACACAATAAGCATAACCATACATTATGATTTCTATTCTAATTCCCATATATAATTATAATTGTGTCGCATTAGTCAAAGAACTTCATTTACAGGCATCAAAAGAAAATATTGATTTTGAAATTATTTGCATTGATGATGCTTCTTCCATGTGCAAAAATGAAAACAGAGAAATAAATCACATCAATAAATGTTGCTATATTGAATTAGAAGAAAATATTGGACGGGCTAAAATCCGTAATCTGTTAGCCCAAAAAGCTACTTATGAGTTTCTTCTTTTCATGGATTGTGATAGTGAACCGACATCTTCTTTTTATATCAAAAATTACATTGATATTTGTCAACAAGAAAATAGTATTATATGTGGAGGTGTAAAATATAAAAATGAGAATATATTACCATCCCAGCAATTACGCTATAAATATGGGAAGAAAAAAGAAGAAATCGGCGCAACCATTCGAAATGAACATCCGGCCAACAAGTTTACTTCTTTCAATTTATTGATATCGAAAAATATTTTCAATACTATTACATTCAACGAAAGTATTACACAATACGGACATGAAGATACATTGTTCGGACTTGAATTACAATCGAGTGGTTTCAAAATAGTTCATATTGATAATTCTCTTTACCATTTGGGGCTGGATGAAAATCATTTGTATTTGAAAAAAACAAGACAAAGCATAGAAAATGCCTTATCTCTATCCAGAAAATTACCTCGCGATTATATCAATAGTTTTACACTATTAAAAGTATATTACAAAATAAAACGATATGGCCTTTCTCCATGGTTTCGAATGTTATATCGTATTTGTCACAAAACGATTGAAAAACATTTGACAGGAAATAATCCTAATATAACTATATTTTCCATATATAAACTAATGTACATAGCTTATATAGAAAAAGAAAAATGCTGATGCTACATGCCTGTCTTTATTTTTTCCAGATTTTATCTACCGTTAGTCTGGAAAAGATTTTTCTCCCTAAATATAGCTATTAACATATCATAATTTCCCTCTTTTAAGTGATTGTGGCAAATAATATTCGGTAGTATCTTTGTAGTATTAATTAAATTAACATTTAGTTAAGCCATATAAAATCTTCTGTTCAAATATAATGTGGGATGTTGTGAAACATCCCTTATTTTTTTCTCAAGCCTTTGTAAATCGGAACAAAAACAATAATTCCGGAAGCTATGATAGCAAAAATAACCTTCCCATCAATCACAGAAGAAGAACTCAACAAAATATATACTAATACAACCCAAAGTAAAACAATGCAAATAATCTGACTCTTTGATAATTCTCGTCTGGCCATGATAATAATTTTTTTACGAGTTACAGGTTACGGGTACATATTCAGCCTTTCACCTGTAACTTGTAACTCGTAACCTGTAACTTTTAATAGACAAATATATATCTTTGTGTCCTTATACAAAAACTCATTCATGAATATTTTTCAAAGAACAGAATTATTATTGGGACCGGAAGTAATGGAAAAATTATCCCAAAAGCGTGTTATTATTTTCGGAGTTGGAGGTGTAGGCAGCTGGTGTGCAGAAAGTCTTGTCAGAACAGGTATTCAGAGACTGACAATTGTTGATTTTGATAATGTTTGTGAAACAAATATCAATCGTCAATTGCATGCAACGACTAAAACTATTGGACAGGTTAAAACAGAAATATTAAAAAACCGGCTTCTGGAAATTAACCCTCTAGCTGAGATTACAGCCATCCGGCAGGTTTATAATGAAGAAACTTCTTCATCCTTTCAATTAGATTCCTTTGATTATATCATTGATGCGATCGATAGTTTAAGTAGTAAAATACATTTAATCAGAACGGCAACAGAAACAAATGCAATATTTTTCTCGTCGATGGGTGCAGCGTTGAAAATAGACCCTTCACGCATCAAAATTGCTGAATTTTGGAAAGTGCAAGGTTGTCCTCTTGGAGCTGCATTAAGAAGAACCATGCGAAAAGACAAAAAGTTTCCTTCAAAAAAATTCTTTTGCGTTTACAGCGATGAATTATTAGAAAACAAAGGGAAATATGAATCATCCGGAAAAATGCCGAACGGAACTGTCGTGCATGTTACTGCTGTTTTTGGATTTACCTTAGCCGGTTTGGTAATTCAACATATTAATAAGAACTAAAAGTGAAAAACTAAAAGTGGGCTTACGCACGACAATTTTTCACTTTTAGTTTTTCACTTTTCATTTTCTAATTACTTTTTGCCGTCTCCTCATTTTCAATTTTCAATTTTCCATTCTCAATTTTAGAAACAATCTTCTGATTTTCTTTATCAAAGTCAACAGTGATTGTATCTCCTTCACTGACAGTGGCACGAATAATCATTTCGGCTAATTCATCTTCCAGATATTTTTGAATCGCTCTTTTCAACGGACGCGCTCCATATTGAACATCATATCCTTTGGATGCAATGAATTCTTTTACATCATCTGTGATCACCAAATGATAACCCAAGTTTTCAACCCGTTTGTAAAAGCCTTTCAATTCAAGATCAATGATTTTGTAAATAGCATCTTTATCCAGTTGATCGAACATGACAATATCATCAACACGATTCAGGAATTCAGGAGCAAATGCTCTGTGTAAAGCTTTTTGGATCACTCCACGTGAAAATTCTTTGTCGTCAGTACCGGTTGAAGGCGTAGCAAAACCAACCCCTTTTCCAAAATCTTTTAATTGACGTGTACCGATATTGGAAGTCATAATTAACAGTGTGTTCTTGAAATCTATTCTTCTTCCCAAACTATCCGTCAAGCGTCCTTCATCCAATACCTGAAGTAAAAGGTTGAATACATCCGGATGCGCTTTTTCTATTTCATCGAGCAGAACAACGGAATATGGCTTACGGCGTACTTTTTCAGTCAATTGTCCACCTTCTTCATACCCTACGTATCCTGGAGGCGCTCCGATCAATCTGGACACACTGAATTTTTCCATGTATTCACTCATATCAATACGAATCAGAGTATCAGCCGAATCAAACATATATTCTGCCAGCATCTTGGCTAAATGAGTTTTTCCAACGCCTGTTGGGCCTAAAAACATAAATGTTCCGATAGGCTTGTTCGGATCCTTCAGTCCCACCCTATTTCGTTGTATTGCTTTTACAATTTTTTCAACAGCTTCGTCCTGACCAATGACTTTTCCTTTCAATTGGTCTTTCATTTCCAATAATTTCTGGTTTTCAGCTTTTGCAATCCGTTGTACGGGAACACCCGACATCATGGCAACAACTTCGGCCACTTTTTCTTCATCAACAATTTGCTTATTTTCCTGAAGTTCTTCTTCCCATTTTTGTTTGGCAGCTTCCAACTGCAAAATAACTTTACGTTCTTTATCGCGGAAACTGGCTGCCAATTCAAAATTCTGAGACTTAACGGCTTGCAGTTTTTGTTGTTTGGTATCTTCTACGGCAGCTTCTAATTCTTCAATTTCTTTGGGAACTACAATATTGGAAATATGTACACGGGAGCCTGATTCGTCCAATGCATCAATCGCTTTATCCGGAAAATTACGGTCACTGATATATCTTTCCGTCAATTTCACGCAAGCATCGATTGCTTCCGGAGTATAAATTACATTGTGATGTTCTTCATACTTCGGTTTGATGTTCTGAAGAATCTGCATTGTTTCTTCCGGAGTAGTCGGATCTACCATTACTTTTTGGAAACGGCGTTCCAAAGCTCCGTCTTTTTCTATATTTTTTCTATACTCATCCAGCGTTGTTGCTCCGATACATTGAATTTCGCCTCTTGACAATGCCGGTTTCAACATATTAGCAGCATCCATCGAACCGGCAGCACCTCCTGCACCGACAATCGTATGAATTTCATCGATGAACAAGATGATATTCGGGTTCTTAGACAATTCGTTCAAAATCGCTTTTATCCTTTCTTCAAATTGTCCGCGATATTTTGTTCCGGCCACAATCGAAGCCATATCCAAATTAATAACCCGTTTGTCGAATAATACACGGGATACTTTTCTTTGAACAATTCTCAAAGCTAATCCTTCGACAATAGCAGACTTACCAACTCCAGGTTCACCGATTAATACCGGATTATTTTTCTTTCTCCGGCTTAATATCTGCGCCAAACGCTCAATTTCCCGTTCTCTGCCCACAATCGGATCCAGACGATTTTCTTCTGCGGCACGAGTCATATCGGTTCCGAAATTATCAAGCACAGGTGTGTCACTGGTGGTCCTTTGGCCTCCCTGAGATTTCGGATTATTTTTTGATTTTGAGAAATCATCCTCTTCGTCATCATTTTCATCCGTAAAACCAGGTCCAAACTGAGGATCATCCATAGAAGCCTCACCTGTTAATACGCTATAAACCGATTGATAATCAATTCCATGAGATATTAAAACCCTGGAAGCTATACTATTTTTTTCTTTCAACATACTCAATAATAAATGTTCCGTGTCGGTAAACTTACTTTTAAGATTCATCGATTCAAGAATACTTAACCTCAAAAGGTTTTCAACACTTTTGTCAACAACAATATTTTCAACCGATTCAAAAACCGAATCGGAACGAATTTCATTTTCAATCTCTGACTTTATGTCAGACGGATCTACTCCAGCCATGCGAATAATTTCAACAGCGGTACAATCTTCATTGCGCAATAAACCCAACAAAAGATGTTCAACGCCGATGTAGTCATTATGAAGACGCCCAGCCTCTTCACGGCTGAAACTGATAATATCCTTTACGCTTTCTGAAAAATTCTTTTCCATAATTATATATATTTTTCGGGGCTTTTCCGAGTATTTTACAAATATACAACAAATATCTTCATATTTTGCTCAAAATATATGCCAGAAAAAATTCACTAAAATCAAAATTTTTGTATTACAAGAAAAAACCGTAACTTTAGTGCGTTTTTTCACAGCATAAAATTTGAAGTTTTAACAATCAAAATATAAATGGCAGATCAAGAAAGAATTATTAAAATCAATATCGAAGAAGAGATGAAATCTGCGTACATTGACTATTCAATGTCCGTTATCGTTTCACGTGCATTGCCGGATGTAAGAGATGGTTTCAAACCCGTTCACCGGCGCGTTTTATTTGGAATGAACGAATTGGGGAATACTTCCGATAAACCTTATAAAAAGTCTGCCAGAATCGTGGGAGAAGTACTCGGTAAATACCACCCGCATGGTGATAGTTCCGTGTATTTTGCAATGGTACGTATGGCTCAGGAGTGGTCGCTCCGCTATCCTTTGGTAGACGGACAAGGAAATTTCGGATCGGTTGACGGAGATATGCCTGCAGCTATGCGTTATACTGAAGCGCGCTTTGCCAAATTGGCAGAAGAAATGTTGAGGGATATCGACAAAGAAACTGTTGATTTCCAACTCAACTTTGATGATACGTTAAAAGAGCCCACCGTGTTGCCTACACGCATTCCTAATTTATTAATAAACGGCGCTTCCGGGATTGCCGTGGGAATGGCTACCAATATGCCTCCCCACAACATGACGGAGTCCATTAATGCCATTGTGGCATATGTAGATTCGAGAGCATCTATTGATATGGAGGGCTTGATGCAATATATCAAAGCTCCTGATTTCCCGACAGGTGGTTATATTTACGGATATGCCGGCGTGAAATCTGCTTTTGAAACCGGACGTGGCCGTGTTGTTTTAAGAGGAAAAGCTGAAATTGAAAATGAAGGAAACCGTGAAAAAATAATCATCACGGAAATACCATATTTGGTAAACAAAGCCGAACTGATCAAAACAATAGCTGACCTGGTTGAAGAAAAGAAAATCGAAGGAATCACCAATGTAAATGACGAATCAGACCGCCAGGGAATGCGTATTGTTGTCGATGTCAGACGAGATGCCAATGCCAATGTGATTCTGAATAAACTGTATAAATTTACAGCATTGCAATCATCTTTCAGCGTAAACAACATTGCCTTGGTCAACGGACGTCCCAAAATGTTGAATCTCAAAGATATGATTGGACATTTTGTTGACCACCGCCATGAGGTTGTTACCAGACGCACACAATTTGAATTGAGAAAGGCCGAAGAAAGAGCACATATCCTTGAAGGTTTGATCATTGCATCTGATAATATTGATGAAGTTATCGCCATCATCCGTTCTTCCGGCAGTCCGAATGAAGCAATCGAACGCTTGATAGAAAGATTTAAGCTCTCCGATATACAAGCCAGAGCGATTGTTGAAATGCGTTTGCGCCAGTTGACCGGACTGGAGCAAGATAAGCTAAGAAACGAATACGAGGAAGTTTGTAAATTAATCGAACACCTCAAAAGCATTCTTTCAAATGAAGATATGCGGATGGAAATTATCAAAGATGAATTGATTGAAATCCGTGATAAATATGGTGATGAAAGAAAAACAGAAATCATCTATGCATCAGAAGAATTAAATCCGGAGGATTTTTATGCCGATGATGAAATGATCATTACCATTTCGCACATGGGGTACATCAAACGGACTCCTCTTTCAGAATTCCGCGCACAAGGACGTGGAGGCGTAGGAGCCAAAGGAACAGAAACCCGTGACGAAGATTTTGTAGAATACATTTATCCCGCAAGCATGCACGCTACCATGCTTTTCTTTACTCAAAAAGGGAAATGCTATTGGCTCAAGGTTTTCGAAATTCCCGAAGGAACCAAAAACTCCAAAGGAAGAGCTATTCAAAATCTGTTGAATATTGATTCCGATGATAAAGTCAGTGCATTTATCAGAGTTAAAAATCTGACAAGTGATATTGATTTCATCAATTCTCATTATTTATTATTCTGTACTAAAAAGGGTGTGATTAAGAAAACGTTATTGGAAGCATATTCCCGTCCTCGTCAGAACGGTGTCAATGCTATTACCATCCGTGAAGACGATCAGGTAATTGATGTTAGGATGACCAACGGTAATAATCATATCCTCATCGCCAATAAGAATGGCCGCGCTATTCGTTTCCATGAAAGCGTTGTTCGTGTAATGGGAAGAACTGCTACCGGAGTTCGGGGAATGACATTAGACGAAGACGGTCAGGATGAAGTAATTGGAATGATTTGTGTTAAAAATCCGGAAAAAGAAACAATAATGGTTGTTTCCGAACAAGGTTACGGAAAACGTTCCGATCTCGAAGATTACCGCATAACCAACCGTGGAGGTAAAGGAGTAAAAACCATCAATGTAACTGAAAAAACCGGAAAACTGGTTGCCATCAAAACTGTTACCGACGAAAATGACCTGATGATCATCAATAAATCAGGAATTACCATACGTCTGAAAGTCTCCGATTTCCGGATTACCGGTCGTGCCACACAAGGCGTTCGTTTGATCAATCTGGGAAAACGCAATGATGAAATAGCTTCCGTATGTAAAGTAATGTCGGATGTGGAAGAAAACAAAGAAGCCGGCAACGATGAAACCAATGAAATAACCCAAGAATGAAAATAATAAACCATCTAAAAGAATTATAACAATGAAACGACTATTATTTACAGTTGCGATGTGTATTGCAATTGTTGGTTCGTCATTCGGACAGAAAAAAGCCGTCAATGATGCAAAAAATGAAGCAAAAGCTGAAAAACCTAATTTTGATGAAGCAAGAAATTTGATCAAAGGAGCTTTGACAAATCCCGAAACAAAAGATGATCCGAATACCTGGTATGTAGCCGGTGACATCGAAAATGCTCAATTCGACAAACTGAGAATTAATAAAGAACTTTTGAAACAAACCGTTGATGAAGCAGCTATGTACAATGCTCTTTACAACATCACTCCTTATTTTTTGGTTTGCGATTCTTTAGATCAGTTGCCTGATGAAAAAGGGAAAGTAAAATCTAAATTCAGGAAAAACATAAAATCGATCCTTCAGACAAATGCTAATTATTTGATTAACGGAGGCGCTTATTTCTATGAAAATCAAGATTATCCAAAGGCATACGCTTTTTTCCAACAGTATCTTAACCTTCCTGATTTAGCAATGTTCATAGGAGATAAAACTCCTATAGTTGCTAAAAATGACTCTAATTATATGATGATCAAATTCTATTCAGGAATTGCAGCTTCTCAAATGGAAGATCATTCAAAAGCCATCAAAGCTTACGAAAGTCTGAAAAATGACAATTACAAAGCCGCTGAAGTATATCAATATCTATGTATGGAATACGATCAGGCTAAAGATTCTGTAAATTTCGTCAAAACTTTGAAAGAAGGTGTTGAAAAATTCCCGGATAATTCCTATTTCATACTTAACCTGATCAATCAATACATTTATGGTAATAAAACAGACGAAGCTATCACCTATTTGAACAAAGCTATTGCTCAAAAACCAGAAGATCCTCAACTCTACGATGTTTTGGGTAAAATTTATGAGAACAGAAAAGAAATAGATAAGGCTACTGAAAACTTCCAGAAAGCGCTTTCTTTCAACCCTGAATATGCAGAAGCTATCGGTGACATGGGACGTATCTATTACAATCAGGCTGTAGAACTTCAACAAAAAGCCAACGATATTACCGACAATAAACAATATCAGACTACTCTCGTTGATGTAAAAGCTTTGTTCCAAAAAGCATTACCGTTTTTTGAAAAAGCTCATAAATTGAAACCAGAAGAAAGAGAATATAAATTGGCTCTTCGCGGAATCTATTATAGCTTAAACATGGGTACTGAACTTGAAGCTATTGAAAAGGAATTGAATAGCTATTAAAAGAACATATATCTATCAAAAAATACCGCTAAAGCAATATTTCAACTTTAGCGGTATTTTTTACTCTTGACCTTCGCCTTTTATTTCGCCACCTTCTCCAATTTCTTCATAATAGAAAAAATAAACAATGCGGAAAGGATGCAACATATCACAAATATTCCCCAAAGCATATATAAATCAATGCTTCCCCATAACAAACTTCCTATAAATAAAAGTTTATTTCCTGTAGCAGTTGCTAATAACCATCCTCCCTGCATCAACCCCTGAAAACGAGGAGGTGCAACTTTAGAGACAAATGATAAGCCCATTGGACTCAAAAACAACTCTGCCACAGTAAGAACTAAATAGCTATTTATCAACCAATAAGGAGAAATACGCATAGTATCTGCTATTGCACCTCCTGCCAAATCCTTGGGGGATATTAATCCGAATGAACCAACCAGAACAATCACAAAACCAAGAGCGGCAATGATCATCCCGATGCCTATTTTTCTCGGTGTGGATGGTTCTTTTCCTTTATTATTCAACCAAGTGAAAACACCCATCACCAATGGTGTAAGCGCAACGATAAACAACGGATTGAATGCCTGGAAAATTTCAGGGGCTATCGGATTGGAAGCATCATAAGTGGAAACAAAGTAATAACAAAAACCTCCAAAAATGATCAACATACCTAACCCGATAACACGACTCAAAATCGAAGCATTTTTGCCAACTAACAGCACTAATCCGGAAACAGCACCAATCACACACAATATGGAATTCAGATTAAAAAATAAGAATGTAAACCTGGAAACTTCTTTAGCTATATAATCCCTTGCAAAATAAGTCAAGGCTAACCCATTTTGATGGAACGACATCCAAAAGAAAATAACAACTACAAATACTAAAGTCAGTGCCGATATACGAGGACGTTCTTCTTTGGTCGATATTTGAAACATAAAAGAAACAAATGCCACAAATAAGCCGATTGCCAAACCTAAAGAATAATTTTGTAATCCAAAATGGAACAACAACGTTATAATAGCCAGTAATCCTAAAGAGATAACAACAGACATTGGATTGATTTTTACCTTAGGTTTTTCCTGATTAGTAGTTTCCGCTTTTTTAGCTACAGCAGGCAAAGATTTATTGAACATCAGATATATTATTAAAGATAAAATCATTGCTCCGGCAGCAACAGCAAATGCATAATTATATCCTTTAGTAAAAACATCTATATATTGATTTGCAAACAAAGTCAAATCTGTTATTGATTTACCACTCACATGATTTGCCAGATTCTGAAGTTGAGATGTATCCGCCAATGTTCCATTCAGGTAGTTATGACACAGAGAAGGAAGACTTCCGTCATGCAAAAAACCATTATGCTCAAGCCACCAATTCCGCACGCCGGTTGCAACAAAAGGAGCGAAAAACGCACCGATATTGATACCCATGTAAAATATCATGAATGCTTTATCTCGATACTTAGCATATTTTTCATCGTCATACAACTGTCCGACAACGGCTTGTAAATTTCCTTTGAAAAAACCATTTCCAAGTGCAATCACAATAAGAGCTGCTAATGTTCCATATAAAGACATTCCTGGTATTGCGATCAGAAAATATCCGGCAAACATGATTACTTGCCCTGCAAAAATCACCGTTTTATACTGTTTAGTCCAGTCCGCCAGCATCCCACCGATCAAAGCTAATGCATAAATAGCAAAATAGAACCAACTATAATAATCACCGGCAACTTTTTCTGATAAACCGTATCGGGCTTGAAGAAATAAAACCAAAATTGCCATCATGGTGTAAAAGCCGAAACGCTCACCCATGTTCGTAAAAAAAGCAACAAATAGTCCCTTAGGATGTTCTTTAAACATAAATATAAATTTTATTTTTTGTATTTTTGCAAAAATAATCAAAAAAATTAAGTATGAAACAAATCTGTGTATTATTTGACCTTGACGGAGTGATTATTGACACCGAATCTCAATATGATATTTTCTGGAAAAAAACAGGAGAAGATTATCAATTGGGAATCAAAGACTTCGAAAAAAAGATTAAGGGAACCACTCTCCCCAATATATTAAGTAAATATTTTTCTCATTTATCTGTCGTAGAACAGGAAAAAATAGTCAAAGCCAATCAGCATTTCGAAACTACAATGTCGTTCGATGAAATTCCCGGAGCCATGAATTTTATCAAAGAATTAAGAGACAATGGAGTAAAAACAGGTTTAGTTACCAGCTCTGATGATATGAAACTTAAATTGGTCTTTGAAAAATTAAATTTCGACAGTTTATTTGATACCGTAGTTTCTGCCGACAGAATTACGCACGGCAAACCACATCCGATGTGTTATTTGCTGGCTGCAAAAGATTTAGAAGCAGATCCATCCGATTGTTTCGTATTCGAAGACTCTTTTCCGGGCATTCAATCCGGAAATGATGCAGGAATGAAAGTAATAGGTTTATCAACAACTAATCCCGCATCTTCCATTCAAGACAAGGTTTTGAAAGTTATTCCTGATTTTAAGGATTTTTCGTTGAAAGATTTGAGATATTAGAACACAGAACACACGAATTACACTGAAAAATCACATATTTTTTTGTGTAATTCGTGTGTTCTGTGTTCTATAAAAAATCCGTAACCTTTTCCAACTGAATACCTCTGGATCCTTTGATAAGAATATAGTAACCTTGCAGGTTCTCTTTTTTCAAATCATTGATGAGATCTTCAGTTTGCAGATATGTATGGTAATAACCATTTGCTACCTGGCTAAAAGATTCTCCACACAAAAACACTTTGCTGAAATTACCGTGACGGATCAAATCAAAAATTTTATTGTGTTCTTTGATTTTATTATCACCCAATTCCAACATATCGCCCAAAATAACCATTTTAGGAGAAACATCCATACTTCTGAAATTTTCCAAAGCAGCGATCATACTACTAGGATTTGCATTGTATGCATCAATAATCAAATGATTCTTTCCTGTTTCTTTTAATTGAGAACGATAATTATTAGGTTGATATGATTCTATGGCTTCACAAATATTTTGAGGAGTCACTCCAAAGAAATTACCGATAGCTATTGCCGCTAACACATTGTCTATATTGTAAGCGCCTATCAATTGGGTAGATACCGGATACATTTCATTTCCATTATGCCATTCTATTTTGAGCATCAAAGAATTATCTGTAATGGTACCCCAAATGAAAGAACCTCTTTCTTTCCCGTAATAAACCTTACTGATACCGGTTGCTATTTCTTCGAGATAAGTATTTCTGTTTAAGATAAATATCTTTCCACCATGATTTCTGATGTAGTCATATAGTTCACCTTTGGTTTTAATGATATTTTCAAAAGAACCAAATCCTTCCATATGGGCTTTACCAACATTGGTAATCAGACCATAGTCCGGCTCCGCAATTTCCGCCAGTATCTTAATTTCTCCCGGATGATTGGCTCCCATTTCGATCACAGCAAACTCATGTTCTTTGGTGAGTTTTAAAAGCGTAAGCGGAACGCCGATATGGTTATTCAAATTTCCCTGTGTAAAAAGCACATTATATTGAGTAGATAAAACAGCAGAAAGAAGCTCTTTTGTCGTCGTTTTACCATTGGTTCCTGTAATGGCAATGATGGGAGTAGAGAGTATTCTTCTATGATGACGACTCAAGTCTTGAAGCGTTGAAAGACAATCATTTACCAAAATGATTTTATCATTGGTTTTATATTCCGGTTCATCAACAAAAGCGTATGCACACCCCTCTTTCAGAGCCTGTTCAGCAAAAGTATTTCCATTAAAATTTGTACCTTTCAATGCAAAAAAAAGAGAATCCTTTTGACAATTCCTCGTATCAGTCGTGATAGTAGGATATTGTTGAAAAAGTTGATAAATTTCTTCTATTTTCATATCGCCTTGGAATTATTCCCCAAAAATAAACCCTTTTTTCAATTAAGCTCAATAAAATTGAAAAAATATTTATGTAAGTTTGTAAGAAAATAAAAATATTATGTACCTCAACATAAATGGAGAATTAAAAAACTTATCTATTCCTCTGGTAATGGGAATATTAAACCTTACGCCTGATTCTTTTTTCTCCAATAGCCGAAAACAGACCGAAAAAGAAATTATATCCAGAATTTTTCAATTGAAAGAAGAAGGAGCTGATATTATTGATGTCGGAGGATATTCATCCCGTCCAGATGCTGAATTTGTAAGCAAAGCAGAAGAAATGAGGCGATTGGATTACGGTCTGAAAATTTTATTGAAAGAATATCCCGAAGCCATAGTTTCTGTCGATACTTTCCGGTCTGACGTTGCCAAAAAATGTGTCGAAGAATATGGTGTTGCAATGATTAATGATATTTCAGCCGGGGAGTTAGACGAAAAAATGTATCAGACTGTTGCAGATTTGCAGGTTCCTTATATCATCATGCACATGAAGGGAAATCCTCAGACAATGATGAAAAATATTGATTATAAAGATTTTCACCAGGAAATTCTTTTTTATTTTTCCGAAAAAATAGAAAAATTAAAGTTGTTAGGCATTAATGATATTATTATCGATCCGGGTTTCGGATTCAGCAAAACAACAGAACACAATTATCAGTTAATGAATTTTCTGGAAGATTTTCATATATTTGGGCTTCCTTTGCTCGTGGGCATTTCAAGAAAAAGGATGATCCGGGATGTTTTGAACTGTTCGATTGAAGAGAGTTTAAACGGTACAACTATTTTAAATACTTTTGCCTTGATGAAAGGAGCTAATGTTATTCGTGTACATGATGTAAAAGAGGCTGTTCAGGCAGTCCGTTTGTTGGAAAAAATAAAAAAATCAAACTAATGTTCCAATTTGGTCTCAAAGATGCTATAGATATTATTGCGGTAGCTTTCATTCTGTTCCAGACCTATAGAGTGATGAGAAATTCCGGTTCTTCGGCATTATTTACCGGTATATTATCGTTTATAGCACTTTGGGTTGTTGTTTCCAAAATATTGGAAATGAAATTATTGGGAGCGATATTAGACAAATTTATCAGTATTGGTTTCTTTGTTTTGGTTGTATTGTTCCAGGATGAAATCCGGCGTTTTCTTCAGGTATTAGGATCACATCGGGGATTACGTTTCTTCACGCGTCTGTTCAATTATCAGCAAAATAAGGTTAAAGACGATTTATCGTATGTGATGCCGATTGTTCTGGCTTGTATGAATATGTCGAAAGCCAAAACCGGAGCTTTGATCGTTTTGCAACAAAACATGAATTTATCTCTATATGAAGAGACCGGAGAAATATTAAATGCCGATCTTTCGTCGCGCTTAATTGAAAATATATTCTTCAAAAACAGTCCTTTGCATGATGGGGCTATGATTATTGCAGATAAAAAAATCAAGGCTGCGGGATGTATATTACCGGTATCACAAAAAACCGATATTCCCAAAGAACTGGGTTTACGACATCGTTCTGCTTTGGGAATTTCACAGGAAACAGACGCCAAAGTGGTGATTGTATCTGAAGAAAGAGGAAAAATTTCTTTGGCTCACCAAGGTCGCCTGCACTTGAATATTAGTGGGGAAGAGCTGCAGAAACTTCTGATAAGTGAAGAGTGAAGAATTAAACTTATGCACGACAAGTTAAATTCTTCATTCTCAGTTCTTCACTCCTTTTCAAAGAGTCTCTTCTTTGCCAACTCCTCAAACAATGTACCTGGTTTACCGTAATTAGCAAAAGGATAGATGCTGATGCCTCCTCTGGGTGTGAATATGCCCTTTACTTCGATATATTTAGGTTCCATCAAACGAATCAAATCTTTCATGATAATATTCACGCAATCTTCATGAAAAGCTCCATGATTGCGGAAACTAAACATATATAGTTTGAGACTTTTACTCTCTACCATTTTAACCGCAGGAACATAATTGATGATGATAGTCGCAAAATCCGGTTGTCCTGTGATGGGACAAAGGCTGGTAAATTCCGGACAATTGAACGAAACCCAGTAATCATTGTCCTGATGTTTGTTTACGAATGTCTCCAATACTTCCGGAGCATAATCTTGTTTATATTCTGTCTTGCTTCCCAGACTTTTTAAATTTAAATCTTCCATATTGTTTTTTTTGTGTGAAGTGGTGAAAGTCACTTCTTCACCTTTAAATATTCTTCTAATCCCTTATTTCTCAGCAAACAGGATGGACAATGACCACAACCATCAGCGATGACGCCATTGTAGCAGGTAAGAGTCTCATTCCTCACCAAATCAAATACGCCCAGTTCATCTGCCAACGCCCAAACTTCTGTCTTATCTTTCCACATCAAAGGAGTATGGACAATAAACTGCTCATCCATAGCCAGGTTGATTGTAGTATTGGCTGACCGGATAAAAGTGTCCCTGCAATCAGGATAACCGCTATAATCGGCTTCGGAAACTCCGGTAACAATATTTCTTATTCCGTGAGAACGGGCGATAACTGCGGCAAAAGTCAAAAACAACAAATTCCGTCCGGGAACAAATGTATTGGGATATGAATCAGTCGGTTTTTCCTGATCCATCTCTACAGAAGCATCTGTAAGCGAATTGATTGACAATTTGCTGATAATAGAAGCGTCGAGTATTTCGAACGGAACATTTGCATTGGATGCAATTTTTCTGGCGATATCTACTTCCAGAGAATGCCTTTGCCCATATGTGAAACACAGCGTTCTGACTGATTCAAATTCTCTTAAAGCCCAGTAAAGACAGGTAGTAGAATCTTGTCCTCCTGAAAAAAGCACTAATGCTGATTGATTGGATTTTGTTGTAAACACAATGTATATTATTGTTGAACGACGATAAAATGGCAAAATTACAGAATAATTTGAGTAAATTTGTAGATAAATTGAAAAACAATGAATAAGATATTTGTTTCCTTGTCTTTTTTGTGGATATTTTTAACAATCACAAATGCTCAAAAATATAGAACAGACATTTTTTCCGAAAGAATAAAAACCATACAAGTTCTTCAACGGGAATATTGGGGAGCCCCTCCTATCATACATCTGAATGGAAATGATATAATAGAAATTTCTTTCGACGAATTATCTCATGACTATAAAAGATACGTATATAAAATTGTACATTGCAATGCTGACTGGACCCAATCCAACCTCTCTCCTATTGAATATCTGAATGGTTTTCAAAGTCTTCCGGTAGAAAATTACACTTTTTCCCTGAACACAACGATGGATTATACAAATTACAAGATTTTTCTGCCAAACGAAGATATGTCATTCAAAGTCTCCGGAAACTATGCCTTGTTGGTTTATGATGAGGATCAACAAGATAAACCTGTCTTATCAGCTTGCTTTTCTGTGGCAGAGTCATACGAATTACCCATTGATATTTCGGTTTCCTCTAATACGGATATTGATTTCAACAAATCCCACCAACAAGTCAATTTTACCATTAATACAAAAGACATCAATATAAATTCTCCTCAACAGGAATTGAAAGTTTATTTGATGCAAAATAACCGCCGGGACAATATGGTCAGCCTAGTCCAACCAACCAATATCATGGGTAAACAATTGGTTTACAATTATAATAAAAAATTAATTTTTGATGCCGGAAATGAATATCGTCGTTTCGAAATGACAACAACAGCCTATAATGGGATAGGCATTGAAAATATCAGCTTTCATAATCCTTATTTTCATATTACTCTTTTTCAGGATATTTTCCGCTCACATCGCTCCTATTTGTATGATCAGGATCAAAACGGACGATTTTTTATCAGGAATGTACAAGTAATTCAAAATTTCGATAACGATTATGATTCCGAATCCGATTATTTTTTCGTACACTTTTTCCTTAAAGCTCAGGAACCATTCCTGGAAAAAGTTTATATTTTAGGCGAAATATATAATAATATTCTTGATTCCAGAAGTGAAATGCAATATGATTACGAACATAAAGCCTATGAAAAAATTGCTTTACTAAAACAAGGTTCCTATAATTATATGTATGTAACAAAAGAGGACAGCACTTCGCCCGGAAGTACTGCCCTCATTGAAGGTAATTATTTTGAAACTGAAAACGAATATCTGTTAACAGTTTACCATCGACCTATGGGAGAAAGGTATGACCGTTTGATCGGAGTGAGGTTGATTAGAAAGCAGTAATTAATACGACTCCCGCTCATTCGGAAAATCACAATTCTTCACATCTTCAATATAATGTTGCACCGCATCATGAATGGTATCGAAAAGATTCGCATAACGGCGTAAAAATCTTGGAGAAAATTCTTTGTTGATACCCAACATATCATGCATAACCAACACCTGGCCGTCGACCTGACCACCTGCACCAATCCCAATAATCGGAATGGTCAATTCCTTAGCAATTTTTCCGGCTAATTCGGCGGGAACTTTTTCGATAACGATAGCCGAACAACCCAGTTCTTCCAGTAAATGTGCATCCTCAACCAATTTATTGGCTTCGACTTCTTCTTTGGCGCGAACGGTATAAGTCCCGAATTTATTGATAGATTGTGGCATTAACCCCAAGTGTCCGATTATAGGAATACCTGCGCTGAGTATCCTTTGGATAGATTCTTTTACCTCAATGCCTCCTTCCAGTTTCACACAATCGGCATGAGTTTCTTTCATGATACGGATTGCGGAAGAAACGGCTTCTTTTGAATTTCCCTGATAAGAACCGAAGGGCATATCCACAACAACCAACGCTCTCTTGACCGCTTTAACTACAGATTTACCATGATAAATCATTTGGTCGAGTGTCATCGGTAAAGTTGTTACATTACCTGCCATTACATTAGATGCAGAGTCTCCTACCAAAATTACATCCATCCCGGCCTGATCAATGATCGAAGCCATAGAATAATCATATGCTGTTAACATAGAGATCTTTTCACCTCTTTGTTTCATCTCAATCAACCGGTGGGTTGTCACTTTCCTGTTAGTTTCAGAATACGTTGACATATTAATTATTTTAAGATTGGCTGGCAAAGTTAGGGGTAAATTTTCACAATTGAAAATGGAGAATTGAAAATGGAAAATGAATTTTTTAAGAATTAATTTTTTAACTTTGCAAGCTTCATAATCAGTGGAGAATTGAAAATATTCAGTAACTGTCATTTTCAATTTTCAATTCTTCATTTTCAATTAAATTTTACACATAAAATATAAAATTATGCAAACAATTGACAAATTTAATTTCTCAGGGAAAAAAGCCTTTGTAAGAGTTGATTTCAATGTGCCTTTGGATGAAAATTTCAACATTACTGACGACACCCGCATTCGTGCAGCATTGCCCACATTGAAAAAAATTATGAATGACGGAGGTTCGCTAATTATTGGTTCACATTTAGGACGTCCTAAAGGTCCGACAGATAAATATTCTTTGAAACATATTCTTTCCCATGTATCTAAATTATTAGGAGTCGATGTTCAGTTTGCTGATGATTGTGTCGGACAACAAGCCATTGAAAAATCAGCTGCATTGAAACCGGGACAAGTTTTATTGCTCGAAAATCTTCGTTTCTATGCTGAAGAAGAAGGAAAACCAAGAGGTTTGGCTGACGATGCTTCCGAAGAAGAAAAAGCTGCCGCTAAAAAAATAATTAAAGAGAGTCAAAAAGAATTTACCAAAAAATTAGCTTCATACGCCAATGTTTATGTAAACGATGCTTTCGGAACTGCTCACCGCGCGCACGCTTCTACAGCTTTGATAGCTGATTATTTCGATGCAGACCACAAACTGTTTGGTTATCTGATGCAAAACGAAATCGATGCCGTGGAAAAAGTAATGAAAGACACAGCCCGTCCTTTCACTGCTATCATGGGAGGATCTAAAGTGTCATCCAAAATAGAAATCATAGAAAACTTATTAACCAAAGTTGATAATCTGATTATTGCCGGTGGAATGACTTATACTTTCACCAAAGCATTAGGCGGAAAAATCGGAATTTCTATTTGTGAAGATGACAAGCTGGATTTGGCTCTTGAATTGATAGAAAAAGCTAAAGCTAACAATGTTAATCTAGTCTTAGCCGTAGATGCTAAAATAGCAGATGCATTCAGTAATGATGCAAATACTCAGTTCGTACCCGTCGATCAAATTCCTGATAATTGGGAAGGTCTGGATATCGGCCCGAAAACCGAAGAAATTTTTGCCGATGTGATCAAAAAATCAAAAACCATCCTTTGGAATGGTCCTACAGGAGTATTCGAATTCGAAAACTTCACACACGGATCAAAAGCAGTCGGTGATGCAATCGTAGAAGCAACCAAAAATGGAGCGTTCTCTCTTGTTGGTGGCGGCGATTCTGTTTCTTGTGTCAACAAATTCGGAATAGCAGATAAAATGTCATACGTATCTACCGGTGGCGGCGCCCTCCTTGAATTTATCGAGGGACGTGAACTTCCGGGAATTAAAGCGATCAGAGGATACTAATAAATGAAGAGTGAAGAACTAAGAGTGAAAAAATTCAATTGACTCCGTCGAACGTTGTTTCTTAGTTCTTCACTCTTAAGTTCTTACTTTTAACAAATTCTTATTTATGAAAAAAATAGTTTTTATTGCAATCCTTTTTATTTTTTCCCTACAAATATACTCGCAATCCAACTTCCGCGTTATGTTTTATAATGTAGAAAATCTCTTTGATTATGAACATGATGAAGGAAAAGATGACAAAGAATTTTTGCCCGACGGACAACGTCATTGGACAAAAGGCCGTTATCAAAACAAATTGAATAACATCGCCAAGGTAATTACCTCTATTGGTGAATGGTCTTCTCCCGCTATTGTCGGATTATGTGAAGTCGAGAACGAAAAAGTGATGACCGGTCTGACCAAATATTCTCCTTTAAAATCCCAGAAATATCGCTATGTAATGACTGAGTCTGATGATGCCAGAGGTGTGGATGTCGCTTTGATGTATCAACCGGATCAATTTCGATATATCGGTCATCATGCTTACCGGGTTTCATTTAAGACAAGAGATATTTTGCACGTTACAGGAAAAATACTGAGTGGAGATACCCTGGACATATTTGTCTGTCATTTTCCTTCCAGAAGAAACGGAGAAAAAGAATCCGAATCCCGGAGAATTGAAGTAGCTCAATTGGTTAAAGTCAAATCAGACAGCATTATGCGCACTCGCAAAAAAGCCAACATCATCATTATGGGCGATTTTAACGATGAACCATCCAATAAAAGCATGTCTGTTGTTTTGAATGCGCGATCATTTTCTCAACCTGTCCAACCACGCCAACTATATAATTTGATGTTTTCTTTTGAAAAAATTGAAAATAAAGGTTCTTACAAATATCGGGATACATGGAATATGCTGGATCAAATCATCATTTCAGGAAATATTTTTAATCAAAAGACATTCAAAGTGTTACCGGAAACTACGGAAATATTTTATCGCAATTTTCTTTTAACCGAAGATAAAACCAATGGAGGCAAACGCCCAAAAAAAACATTTTCAGGAATGAAACACGAAGGAGGTTTTAGTGATCATCTGCCTGTTTTTGTAGATTTTTTTATATCTTCGCCCCAATAACGGATAATTGAAAAAACTTTTGATGAAAAAAATTTTTATTCTAACCCTATTTGCAATTAACATTATCTCATCGGTTTATTCTCAGGACTATGTAGCTCCGATGGATATTCCACTTTATTTGAGCGCCAATTTCGGAGAATTGAGAAATAATCATTTTCACTCCGGTATAGATTTTAAAACACAGCAAATTACAGGAATTCCTGTCAAGTCGATAAAAGACGGATATGTTTCAAGAATATCAGTCAGCCCCGTCGGATACGGTAGAGCGCTTTATATAGATCATCCTGATGGTACAACTTCCGTATATGGCCACCTGGATAGATTTGCTAAGCAAATAGAATTTTTTGTTCTGGATAGTCAATATATAAAAGAATCTTTTTCCGTAGATATGAACATCCTTATCGGACTTTTGCCCGTGAAAAAAGGAGAAATCGTGGCATATTCCGGAAACACAGGCAGCTCGGGAGGCCCTCACTTACATTTTGAAATAAGAGAAACAAAAACGAGCACTCCGATAGACCCATTGCCATTATTCAAACACGAAATAAGCGACAATCGTGATCCTCAAGTCCAGGCATTCATGATATATCCGCAATTAGGAAAAGGAATTGTTAATGGAAAGATAACTAAAGAAGCAATATCAATAAAAACTGACAAAAAAACAGGAAAGAAAAATATTTTACCGGCAATTAACGCTTGGGGAACCATAGGCATCGGAATCAAAGCCTATGATTATATGAACAAAACCACCAATAATTACGGTGTAAAAGAAATAAAAATGACTGTTGATAATCGGGTTGTTTTTCACACATCTATGGAGAAGTTCGATTTTTCGGAAACCCGATTCATCAACAGTTTTATTGATTGGAACGAATGGGACTCTAAAAAAGTATTCTACATGAAATCTTTCATTGAGCCTGGAAATCGTCTAAATATTTACAAGACAAAAACAGACGGTTTGATTACGATAGACCAGGAAAAAGTATATCAGATTACTTATACTTTGAAAGATTCATACAACAACACAACTACCTTTTCATTTGATATTCAGGGGAAAAAACAAGTTATTCCATATCATATTCCCGACGGAATATTATTTGCTTACAACAAGAAAAACGAGTTCAATAATGATCGCGTTAAATTAACAATTCCGAAAGATAATTTATATACCGATATTTATTTCAACTACTCTTCGGTGAAAAATTATACTGAATACGCATCATTACACAAACTGAATAAACAACAGCCATTACATTCATACTGTCCTCTGAGCATTACAATCGATAACGATTCATATCCAGATAAACAAAAATATGGAATTATCTTTGTAGGTGATAAAAAAGATTCATGGATCGGCGGTAAATACAATGCCGGTAGAATTTCTACAGGCATAAGAATGTTGGGTAATTATTCTGTTACTGTCGATACGATTCCACCGGTAATCACTGAAGTTACTCCCAATTTATGGGCTAAAAACAACAAAATATCATTCAAAATAAAAGATGATTTGAGTGGAATAAATAAATGGCATGCGACATTAGACGGGAGCTTTGTTCTCTTCGAATATGATGCCAAAACTTCTTCTTTATTCTGCAAATACGATTCCAAAAGGATGGAATTAGGAACAAAAAAATTTGAATTATGGGTAGAAGATGATTGTGGAAACAGGACTACATATAAAAAAACAATCACTTGGTGATTAACTGTTTCACCATTCACGATTTTTCCGTCAAATACTTCCAAAATCGTTTGGGCATGTGTTGTCTTTGTAATTTAAGGTTTTTACGCTCTTTGATTGAAGCTGATTTGAAATATTGCTTCCAAAGTTCCTGAAAATCAATCTCATCAGCATCTAATTGGTCTTCTGCAAGTCGTCCGGTATGGATGTTGACCTGAAGGTTTTCGAAATAAACTTCTTCTGTTTTTTTCAGATCATAGAATAAAGCATATTTTCTCTTCACATCGTAAATCAGCCATTGCTGATCTGCAAAACGATCTTCAAAAAAAGGTGCGGAAAGAGGTAAAACATTGTACATAGGTTCTATACAAGCAAAAAAGATCCCATCTGATGTTTTCTGAAAACGAATAAATTGCCGCATTTTTTCTTCTTCTTTTTGCACCTTTCTATAAATTTTTGAAAGCGCCAATACATCCGGATCTGCAAAATTTAATTCTATACTTTTTTGTGCGACAAATGCTTTTTGAATATAATTGAAAATATGCATTTCAACATCTTCCATTTCGGACAAAAAACATATGAATAACATTTCCAAAGCTGATTTGGAAAGTTTGGTTCTTAATCCGTTCAGCACTCTTCCGGATTTTTCATCATCGGTTATCACTGTAAATGTATCAGTAAAAAGAGGGATGGTTGTATTCGGAGTAACAATTTTTTCTGGGAATTGTTTGCGGTTGTAAGCATCGAAAACGGCGGTTAACAAACCTTCAAAGGTATTGTCGTAGATGAAGAAAGTGGATACCCTAACAGGCTTTTGAATCTTGTTAGGATATTGATCCGAGTCAAAATTGTATTTCCAATTGTCTGTCATCCTTTTTCTTTTTAGCAGGCTTATCTGTCAAAATTTTTCTGATATATTCCGGACGAGTATCTTGTACGGTAAAGGCAGATAATTCGTTGCAGGTAATAAAATACCGGGCACGTTTCAGCACTACTCCCATTTTTTTCAAATGTTCGGAAGTCAATCGTCCATAACGACGGGATGAAACAATCAATTGCGCTGATTTAACTCCTACTCCGGGAATACGCAAAATCAATTCATAATCAGCCGTATTGATATCTACGGGAAAAAGTTCCGGGTGACGTAGAGCATAGGCTAATTTAGGATCTATATCCAAATCCAGATCCGGATGAGTATCATCTACTATTTCATCCACTTTGAATTGATAAAAACGCATCAACCAATCGGCCTGATACAAACGATTTTCCCTGACCAAGGGAGGAGTTGTCAATGCCGGTAATCTTTTATCATTTTCATTGATAGGAATATAGCCAGAATAATACACCCTTTTCATTGCCGGACGCTGATACATGGCGGATGCCAGATTCAATATTTGCTTGTCACTTTCAGGAGTCGCACCGATAACCATTTGTGTGCTTTGTCCGGCAGGAGCAAAACGCGGAGCGTGACGATATTTTTTTCGTTCTTCTTTACTTTCCAAAAAGCCTTGCTGGATGTAGTGCATCGGCTTGAAAACACTTTGATAATCTTTTTCCGGAGCTAACAATTTAAGACTTTGCTCTGTGGGAATTTCAATATTCACACTTAAACGATCTGCATATAAACCGGCTTCGGCAACCAACTCCCTGCTTGCTCCCGGAATACTTTTCAAATGAATGTAACCATTATAGCGTTGGACCAGCCTCAAATCTTTGGCAACTCTGACTATCCTCTCCATCGTATAATCAGGATTACGGACAACACCGGAACTCAGAAAAAGACCTTCGATGTAATTTCTTCTGTAAAATTCTATGGTCAACTCAACTAATTCGGAAACACTGAATGTTGCTCTCGGCACATCATTACTTCTCCTGTTTACACAGTAGGCGCAATCATATATACAATGATTGGTCAGCATAATTTTAAGCAAAGAAACACAGCGCCCATCTTCTGTAAAACTATGACAGATCCCCCACCCTGCGGCCGAACCCAAAGATTTACCTGAGTTTTTCCGAGAAGTACCACTAGATGCGCAGGAAACATCGTACTTCGCAGCTTCTGCCAGTGTTTTTAGTTTGTCGAAAATCTGAGGGTTCATGGTGGTGATGGGGTGATTAGTTACGAGTTACAAGTTACGGGTAAATTACTTGTAACTCGTAACTCGTAACTAATCATTTATAATTTTCACAGGCAATTGCCTTTTAAATGCTTCTTTCAGAGACATCAAAGATTCTGTCCGGGCCAATCCCAAGGGCTGTAATTTTTGATGAATAATTTCCAACAGATGTTGATTATTGTAAGCGTATAACTTGATAAATATATCATATTGTCCGGTTGTGTAGTGACATTCTACGACTTCGGGAATATCTTTCAAAGCATCGACTACTTTAGGAAAATCATTAGGGTCTTTTAAAAATAAACCCATGTAAGAACAGGTTTCGTAGCCTATTTTTGCATAATCAAGGATATATTCCGAACCTTTGATTACTCCTAAGGCTATAAGTTTCTGGATTCTTTGGTGGATTGCAGCGCCGGAGACTTCGCACACCCTTGCTACTTCCAGAAAAGGGATTCTGGCATTCTCAGAAATCATTCTCAGAATTTTTTCATCTAACTCGTCTAATTGATGATGTCCCATTATGTGTTTTTGATTAAAATTTTCATACAAACTTACGCAAAATTTTGGTTCTAAATACAAAGACACCTAATTTGTCATTGCGGATTTAACGCAGGATGGCAATCAAGTGTCTTTGTGTTCTAAAGAATATTTATTTTTTCCCTTTTCTTTGTTGTTGGCGTTGTAATTCCTGTTGTTTTCTTTGAGCTTCTTCCAGTCTGGCCATGAAACCGCCTTTTTTGACAGGTTTTTTCTTATTTTCTTCCATCTGTGCCAATAATTTATCTTCATTCAGGAAATAACGGAATGCTATTGTTTGAATGATTGTTATCAACATGGAAATGAAATAATAATAGTTCAATCCTGAAGGATAGTTATTCAAAAATACCAACATCATCAAAGGCATCAGATACATCATATACTTCATACCCGGCATTTGTTGTTGCCCGGTATTGGTTTGATCCATGTTATATTTGGTGTAGATAATATTCGTTATAGTCATTAACAAACAGAACAAACTGATATGATTTCCAAAGTATGGCGAGACCAACGGAATATAAGTACTCCAGCTTATAACAGCATCATATGTGGATAAATCTTTTGCCCAAAGGAAACTTTCATGCCTTAATTCGATAGCCGAAGGGAAAAACATGAATAAAGCGATCCAGAATGGCATTTGTAAAAGCATCGGCAAACAACCACTCATGGGGTTTGCTCCCGCTTTTCGATAAAATTCCATTGTTTTTTGCTGACGGGTCATTGCATTTTCCTGTCCGGGATATTTGGCATTGATTTCTTCGACTTGCGGACGAAGCACCCTCATTTTAGCCGACGAAAGTAATGATTTATAAGTCAGCGGATAAAATAATGCCATTTTAATAAACAATGTGAGCAAAAAGATGGCAATACCCAGGTTTCCACACCAGGAAACAATAAAATCGAATACCGGCAGGATGACCCATTCATTGACATAACGGAAAACACTGGCTCCCAGCGGAACTAATTTCTCCAGATCAACATCTTTTCCATTGAACAGCTTTTTATCATATTTCTTAAGTATTTTATAGTCATTAGGTCCAAAATAGTAATAAAAACCTGTTGAAGATGTGTTTTTAGGATCAAAAGCAAAAGAGGTCATTGTTTTATACTCCTTCAGATATTTGCCGTCATGAAATTTCTTGGATTCGAGTTGAGCAGCTTCGAAATCAGTATTATCTGCAATCAAAACGGTAGAGAAAAATTGATCTTTGTAAGCAATCCACTTCAATTTACCGGAAGGTGTTTGTTTATCATCTTTGGAGTCACTTAAATTCTCACGATCATCTGCACTATATTTATAGTTCAGATTGGTATAACGATCTTCAAATTGACGTCCTGTTTCCTGTTGACGGATTTTTTGATTCCATTGCAAGTCCAGAGAACTTGTACTTGGAGAAAGTACCTGGTCCAATCCCTGTGATTTGATTTCATAACGAAGCATATAATCATTCGGTTCGAGGGTGTAAACAAAATCAAGGAAACGACCCTCTCCTGCAGATAACTTCATTGTCAACGATTTACCATCTGTAGATACCGATGGTTCAAAAAACATATCTCCTGTATTGATTACACGATTGTTGGCGGTAACCAATGTCAGTCCGAAAGAAGCTTCATCTTTATCGAAAAGCATTAAAGGCAGGGAATCATAACTTGTATATTCTTTCAACCGGGCAGATATAATTTTTCCTCCTTTATTGGAAAAAGTTAACTCAACAAGTTCGTTTTCCAATTTGAAAGTTTTTTCCTCTCCCATGCTTGCATTGGCAAATACTCCGTAGGAATCAATAAGCTCCTGATTCTTGGCAGAATCGGATTTATTTTCTTCGATTGTTGATTGTTCCGTACTTTTTTGTTGTTCAGCTTTGGCTAGTTCTGCTTGTTGTTGAATATAAGCAACCTGAGCAATTGAATCTTGCATTCTTTTCTGGGCGAGTTCTTCGGGGGAGGGCCTGTTTATCCACGTAAAAGTGATTAAAACAAGTCCTATCAAGAGAAATCCGATAATCGTATTCTTGTCCATTTCGTGTATTTATATTTATTTTTCGGTATTTTTTATTGTGGCTTCAACAAAACTCATGAATAATGGGTTCGGGTTAACAACCGTACTGTTATATTCCGGATGGAATTGAACGCCGATAAACCATTTAAGTGAAGGTATTTCAATTATCTCAACCAGATCTGTATCAGGATTAAAACCTGCACATTTTAAACCTTTGGATGAAAATTCTTCTTTGTATTTGTTATTGAATTCAAAGCGGTGGCGATGTCTTTCCCTGATCAAATCTTTTTTGTAGATTTTGTAAGCCAAAGATTCTTTTGTTATCCGGCAATCGTAAGCGCCTAAACGCATAGAACCTCCCATTTCCGTAACGCCTTTTTGTTCTTCCATCAAATCAATGACTTTGTGTGGGGTCTTCGTATCCATTTCGGTCGAATTCGCATCTTTTAAACCAAGTACATTGCGGGCAAATTCAATGACCATACATTGCATTCCGAGACATATACCTAAAGTCGGAATATCATTTTCTCTGGCATATTTGATTGCGGAGAATTTTCCTTCAATGCCTCTTTGTCCGAAACCCGGAGCAATCAGAATGCCATCCAGGTCTTTTAATTTTTCCTGGATATTTTCGTCATTCAAATCTTCGGATTGGATAAACCTCAGGTCTAATTTTCTATGATGGTAAGTGGCTGCCTGTAAGAGAGATTCGTTGATCGATTTATAGGCATCCGGCAATTCTACATATTTCCCAACCAAACCGATTCTGATAGTTTGAGTCGCTGTATGTTTAAGGTTCAAGAATTCTTTCCAGTTTTTCATTTCCGGTTTTTTCCCGACCTTCAGTCCCATTTTTCTCAAGACGATTTCTTCCATTTCCTGTTTGGCCATCACCAAAGGAACTTCATAAATAGTTGGGACATCATATGATTGAACCACAGCATTTTCCTCCACATTACAAAACAAGGCCACTTTGCTGCAAATCTCAGGGCTTAGTTCACGCTCTGTGCGCAAAACCAAGATATCCGGTTGAACTCCCTGTTCTTGCAGTTGTTTAACGGAATGTTGTGTAGGTTTTGTTTTAACTTCTTTTGCAGCAGCAATATACGGCACATAAGTTAAATGAACGCATAAACAGTTTTTACCTAATTCCCAACGTAATTGGCGAACACTTTCAATGAAGGGAAGTGATTCGATATCACCAACAGTACCTCCTATTTCTGTGATAACAAAATCAAATTTATATTTACTCCCTAAAAGCTTGATATTCCGCTTGATTTCATCTGTAATATGAGGTATTACCTGAACTGTTTTACCTAAATAATCTCCGCGTCTTTCTTTATTGATGACACTTTGATAAATGCGTCCGGTGGTAATATTATTTGCTTTTGTAGTAGGAACATTCAAAAAACGTTCATAGTGACCCAGATCTAAGTCGGCTTCGTGCCCATCTTCGGTCACATAACATTCTCCATGCTCATAAGGATTGAGTGTCCCCGGATCAATATTTATGTATGGATCAAACTTTTGAATGGATACGCTATAACCTCTTGCCTGTAATAATTTTCCTAAAGAAGCTGCAATAATGCCTTTTCCCAAGGATGATATAACACCTCCGGTAACGAAGATATATCTTGTTTCTCCCACGATTTTCAGTTGATTAGTATTAATAAATAAAAAACACGCAAAAGTACAATTATTTCATGAATAACCCAAGTCCACTTCTTATTGCAATTCGTTAAAAAATGTAATATATTTTTGAAGACTCAATATTGATCTGTATTTTCGCGTAAGAAATATAACAACCTGCTAATATATCAATTCCCAATGAAGATAAAAATTATCATAATTTTATTATCTCTTGTTTTTTCTTTTGGATTATTTTCAAAAATATATGCTCAAAGCGATTTCAAACAGGAATCGTACATTTTATATTTAGATTCGGTATTGGGAAGGAGTGATGATACTATTGTGAATCCTCTATTCTTACCGGCTGTATTTACTGGAAAAATATTACCTGATCAAATGATTTTTTACAGTCCGATTAACAAAAAAGATAGTATTGATTATGGATTTCCTGTTTACAAGAATCAACTGTTTGAGGATAAAATTTATATCAATGAGATGCAAAAAAAGGCTTACCATTATCTTGCCAGATATTACCCTGAATCGGTAAAATATATAGCCGCAGAACTGCCTAAAGATATTCCGCAAACAATGGAAATGAAAGTGAATCCGTACAGGGATCTTTTCAAAGTAGAGCCTCCCAGTAGTTACAACCATCAAAGAGGGCCAAGAAAGTTCATGCCTAAAATTCATAATTATAGAATTGCATTCGAACATTCTCTTCAGTTTTCTCAGAATTATATCTCGCCCAACTGGTACAAAGGCGGACAAAGTAACCTGAATTTACTGTCGTACAACAAGTTTTCCCACAAATATGAAAAAGGAAAGGTCAGCATTGAAAATAGGGTAGAATACAAACTAAGTATTTATACATCTGCCACTGATTCATTGCGAAAATACAAAATAGGTGATGATGTTTTCGCTATCAACAGCAGTTATGGATATAAAGCATTCAATAAGTGGTACTATACTATAAATGGCGCCTTCTGGACACAATTTTTCAATAATTATTACGAAAACAGAAATGATTTGAAAAGCGCTTCATTTTTATCCCCTCTCAACCTGAACATCGGTCTCGGGATGGAGTATAAACTGGAAAAGAAATTTAAAAATAATAAGTATAAAAAACTGAATGCAACAGCCAGTATTTCTCCTCTTTCATTCAACTACAGGTATATAAATGACCCTGCTGTCGACAGAAGTAAATATGGACTCAAACCAGGACAAAAAGCGCTGAGTACTTTCGGGTCAAAAATTAACGCTACTATGCAATTTGACTTTAACAGAAATGTTTCATGGATTTCTGAATTATATTATTTCACCAGTTATGAGAAAGTAGAGTCTGAATTCAGAAATACATTGAACATGGCGGTAAACAGATATTTTTCTACAAAAATCTATTGTAATGTCCGCTATGATGATAGCGTGAAAAAGAAAAATCCCGATGATTCTTATTTTCAATTTTATGAGGTTTTGAGTTTTGGGTTTAATTATAAATGGTAAATTTCGCGTTATACGTTTTGTTGTGCGTAAGCCAAACATATAAGGTAAAACTTAAAACCTAAAACATTCATAGATTTCATTTTAAAAATTTAAACGTTTTCTCAAATTATTTTGTATTTTTGCACGCAATTTGCAATGTCAAGATTACAATATGAATCAAATTATGGAACATAAAGGTGTCATTTTGAAGTTAACCGATGATACTATATATGTTCAAATCAAACAAGTTTCGGCGTGCAGTGATTGTCATGCAAAAGCTGTTTGCAGTATGGCCGATGCAAAAGAAAAAATTATAGAAATTCCATCTGACAAAGGAAATTACTCTATAGGAGAAGAAGTCACCATCATAGGAAAAACATCTATGGGATTGAAAGCTGTTTTATTTGCATTTGTAATACCTCTGATTTTGATTTTATTCACTTTATTTATTTTTAAAAATGAAGGAATAGCAAGTGTTATTTCTCTGATGTTGCTTGTTGTCTATTATTTGGCATTATATTTATTAAGGAATTGGTTCAAAAAGAAATTTACATTTGAAATTAGAAGATAAATGGATTTTATTTTATTCGCTTTTGCATCTTTAGGCACAATAGGCTCTGTCAGTGCGATAGTGCTTTACATAGCTTCAAAAAAATTTGAAGTTTATGAAGATCCTAAAATAGCGGAAATTCAGGATTCGCTTCCGGCAGCCAACTGTGGCGGATGCGGATTTCCAGGTTGTGCAGGGTTTGCAGCAGCATGTGCGAAGTCTGATTCACTGGATGACTTGTATTGTCCGGTCGGAGGTTCGGAAACAATGACAAAGATTGCCGGAATTTTAGGCAAAACAGTTGTTGCTGCTACTCCCATGGTAGCAGTAGTTCGTTGTAACGGTTCCTGTGCAAACAGAACTCAAACGAATATATACGATGGTGCAAGTACCTGTGCTATAGCCTCTTCACTTTATGGAGGAGAAACCGGGTGCTCTTACGGGTGTCTGAGCATGGGCGATTGTGTAAAAGTATGTCCGTTTGACGCCATTCATATGAATCCTGAAACAAATCTTCCTGAAGTGGATGATGAAAAATGCACTGCCTGTAAAGCCTGTGTAAAAGCTTGTCCTAAACTACTCATTCAATTGAGAAAAAAAGGCCCTAAATCCAGGAGAATTTATGTGAATTGCATGAATAAAGATAAAGGAGCTGCTGCCAAAAAGGCTTGTAGTGTGGCTTGTATTGCATGTTCCAAATGTCAGAAAGCCTGTCCTTTTGAAGCAATTACCATTGAGAATAATCTGGCGTATATAAATGATGATAAATGCCGTTTATGCCGTAAATGCGTAAATGAGTGTCCGACATCTGCGATTGTTGAACTTAATTTTCCACTTTCAACTTTCAATTAAATAGTTATGCTAAAAACATTCAGAATCGGAGGAATCCATCCTCCTGAAAATAAAATATCAGCAGGAAAGTGTATCGAAAAAATTCCTCTTCCCAAACAGGCATTCATATCTTTGAGCCAGCATATAGGCGCCCCAGCACAAGTTGTTGTCCAAAAAGGAGATGAAGTGAAGGTCGGAACACTGATTGCGAAGTCCAGCGGATTTATTTCCGCAAACATCCATTCGCCATTTTCTGGAAAAGTATCTAAAATTGAAGACATTATAGATTCATCGGGTTATAAACGTCCAGCCATTATTATTGATGTGGAAGGTGATGTTTGGGAGGAAAATATTGATACATCCGACGAAATCTTAAATGTATGCACGCTTTCATCCAAGGAAATCATGGAAAAGATTTCGGCTGCGGGAATTGTGGGTATGGGAGGAGCAACATTTCCTTCGCATGTCAAACTTTCACCGCCTCCGGGAAGTAAAGCGGAAGTATTGATTATCAACGCCGTAGAATGTGAACCTTACCTTACATCCGATCATGCTTTGATGCTCGAAAAAAGCAATGAAATTATGATTGGCGTAAACATTCTGATGAAAGCCGTCAATATTGAAAAAGCTATCATTGGCATTGAAAATAATAAAAAGGATGCGATTGCTTTGCTTACCGAAGTTGCTCAAAAATTTCCGGGAATAGAAGTTGTCACTTTAAAAACACAATATCCTCAGGGAGGAGAAAAGCAGCTGATAGATGCGCTGTTAAAAATACAAATTTCAAGCGGAACTTTACCAATATCAGCTGGAGCAATTGTTCAAAATGTGGGAACAGCTTTTGCCGTATACGAAGCCGTACAAAAAAACAAACCATTGATTGAAAGAGTGGTTACCGTTACCGGGAAAAAAGTAAAAAAACCATGCAACGTGTTGGCCAGGATAGGAACTCCGATTCGTGATTTGATTGACTTTGCAGGAGGTTTACCTGAAGATACCGGAAAAATTATCGGTGGAGGCCCGATGATGGGAAAAGCATTGGTAAATACGGATGTTCCGGTCACTAAAGGAAGTTCGGGTATATTGCTCATGCCGTCATTGGAGTCACAACGTAAGGAAATGAGGAATTGTATCCGTTGTGCCAAATGTGTCAACGTCTGTCCTATGGGCTTGGTTCCCAGTTTTTTAATGAACGTAACAGAAAATAATGCCTGGGATTTGGCCGAAAAAGACAGGATTGTCGATTGCATCGAATGCGGATCGTGCAGCTATGTTTGTCCGGCCAACAGACCATTGTTAGACTATATCAGATTGGGAAAAGGCAAAGTGATGACAATAATCAGAAACAGGAAATCATAATATGACAAAATTAATCATATCACCCTCTCCACACATACACAGTGGAGATAGTATAGAAAAAAATATGTATGGCGTTTTGATTGCGCTCGTTCCGGCTTTTATCGTTTCATTGATATTTTTCGGATTGGGAGCTTTGATCGTCACTCTGGTATCTGTCGCTTCCTGCGTCCTTTTTGAATTTCTGATTCAAAAATATCTGATGAAGGTAAAACCGGCTATTACCGATGGTTCTGCAGCTTTAACCGGTGTTTTACTTGCTTTCAACCTGCCTTCCAATCTTCCGGTATGGATTATTGTTATTGGAGCTTTGGCTGCTATCGGTATCGGGAAATTATCATTCGGAGGTTTGGGAAATAATATCTTCAATCCGGCTTTGGTTGGACGTGTATTTCTTTTAATATCTTTCCCGGCACAAATGACGGTATGGCCTGAACCCGGCATGTTTCCCATGCAATACACAGATGCAGCCACCGGAGCAACAGTTTTATCTATGATTAAAGGACATTTCGGACATCTTCCCTCCTATTCCGATTTATTTTTTGGTCAAATGGGAGGAAGTTTAGGAGAAGTCAGTGCAATCGCCCTTATTTCAGGACTGATTTTTATGTTGTGGAAAAAGATCATTACCTGGCATATCCCGGTTTCCATTATTGCCACTGTCATATTATTCACAGGAATAATGAATCTGATAGATCCTGAAGTTTATGTATCTCCTTTAATTCATTTATTGTCAGGAGGATTATTATTAGGAGCTATTTTTATGGCAACAGATTACGTCACATCTCCCATGTCGAAAAACGGAATGCTCATCTATGGAATGGGAATTGGTATTCTAACGTCTGTTATCCGTCTTTTCGGAGCCTATCCGGAAGGAATGTCTTTTGCCATACTGATTATGAACGCATTTACTCCGCTTATTAATTCTTATATCAAACCTAAAAGATTCGGGGAGGTTGTGAAAAATGGCTAAACTTAAATCATCTTTAAAGAATATGTTTTTGTCGCTTACCATTATTTGTGTGGCATCAGCATCTATATTAGCAACTGTAAATCATTTCACAGTCGATCCGATTGAAAAAGCAAAAAAAGCAAAATTGGAAAATGCGATCAAACAAGTTGTTCCTGCATTCGATAATTCTCCATCGGAAGAATTTTATTATGGAACTACATCTGCCGGAGATTCTTTGAAAATTTATCCGGCCACTAAAGGCGGTTCAATTGTCGGATATGCAGTTGAAAGTCGCTCGACGAAAGGTTTTAGCGGAGAAATTAAAGTCCTTGTCGGGTTTGATAAAAACGGCAATGTTTACAACTATGAAGTATTACAGCATGCTGAAACTCCGGGATTAGGATCTAAAATGAACGAATGGTTCAAGACGAATAAAAACAAGCAAAGTATAATTGGTAAAAACATATCAGGCAAAACATTGGCTGTTACGAAAGATGGCGGAAGCGTAGATGCAATTACAGCCGCAACCATTTCGTCCAGGGCTTTTCTGGAAGCTGTGAATCTGGCGTATGAGGCTTATTCGGGATCAAAAACAGATGGAACAACATCAGCAAGTACACATTAAAAAAAGTGCAATGAAAAAGAGTAAAATATTTATCAACGGGTTAATCACTGAAAACCCTATTTTCGTACTTCTATTGGGGATGTGTCCAACTTTGGGTACTACTTCGTCCGCTATCAACGGATTGAGTATGGGACTGGCAACTACTTTTGTTCTAACATGTTCAAATCTAGCCATTTCCATTTTGAAAAACTTAATTCCCGATCAGGTGCGAATTCCCGCATATATTGTAGTAATAGCCTCATTCGTAACTGTAGTACAGATGGTTATGGAAGCATTTCTTCCTGCGCTGTATGACAGCTTAGGATTATTCATTCCTCTTATTGTTGTAAACTGTATTGTGCTGGGAAGAGCAGAATCATTTGCAGCTAAAAATGGCATATCCAATTCTATCTTTGATGGTTTAGGTATAGGCTTAGGCTTTTCATTGGCGCTTACATTGTTAGGCTCTGTCCGCGAATTTCTGGGTACAGGTAAGATTTTTAGTTTATCGATTTATCCCGAATCTTTCGGATCTTTGATATTTGTTTTGGCTCCGGGAGCTTTTATTGCTTTGGGGTATTTGATTGCAATCATAAACAAACTAAAAGTTAAAAACTAAAAGTTAAAAATTTGGTTTATGCACAACAATATTAATTGTTCACTTTTAGTTTTTCACTTTTCACTTTAAGATTATGGAATACATTTTAATATTCATCGCTGCCGTATTCGTCAATAATATTGTATTGGCGCAATTTTTAGGGATTTGCCCTTTTTTAGGTGTATCTAAAAAAGTAGAAACGGCTATCGGGATGTCGGCTGCAGTAGCATTTGTTATGACTATTGCAACAATAGCGACTTTTCTTGCTCAAAAATATGTGTTGGATGTATGGGATCTGAAATATATGCAAACCATCACATTTATTTTGATTATCGCAGCATTGGTGCAGTTGGTTGAAATTATATTGAAGAAAGTCTCCCCTGCCCTATATCAATCTTTAGGAGTATTTTTACCATTGATCACTACAAACTGCGCGATACTTGGAGTGGCCATCATTGTCATTCAAAAAGACTTTGACTTATTAACTTCTGTGGTTTATGCTATTTCAACTGCCATAGGGTTTGGTCTGGCATTGGTTATATTTTCAGGTATCAGGGAACAACTGGCGTTAACCAATATCCCTAAAGGACTGAAAGGGACTCCGATTGCATTGATTACAGCGGGATTATTGGCTATGGCATTTATGGGATTCAGTGGAATTGTTTAAAAGCAGGGCAAAAAAATTATAACCAATAATTCATGACCGCAAAATTCATCCTTCAGGAATTATATTCGGTAGCCAATCCGGAAAAAGCCCGATTTCTTCAGGGCTTCTTTAAAACAGGAAAAGGACAATATGCCGAAGGTGATATTTTTCTCGGGATTGTAGTACCGCAAGTCCGTGATATTGTAAAAAACAACAAAGGTATCCCTTTGTCTGAAATCCAGATTTTATTGAACTCGGAATATCATGAAGCCCGATTGGCTGCTCTGTTATTTTTGGTCCAACATTTCAGGAAAGCAAAAAAGGAAGAGGAGAAAAAAGAAATTTTCGATTTTTATATTGCCAATGCAAAAAAAGCAAATAACTGGGATCTGGTCGATGTCACCTGTCGCGATGTTATCGGAGGCTATTTGCTTGATAAAGGAGACCGAAGTATTCTTTACGAATTAGCTGAAAGCGATAATCTCTGGGAACAACGTATTGCAATAGTCACTACCTGGATGTTCATTAAACATAAGGATTACACCGATACATTGGCGTTATCAGAGAAATTGATGAATCATAAACATGACCTGATGCATAAAGCAGTTGGCTGGATGTTGCGGGAAGTCGGGAAAAAAAATAAACAGACTTTGGTCGAATTTCTGGAAATCCATTATAAAAATATGCCCAGAACAGCGTTACGTTATTCCATTGAGCATTTTTCGGCAGAGGAAAGAGCTTATTTTATGAAAAAATAATTGTGAGGCTACCTCAAAAGGTGACATTGTGTGTGTTGTCATTGAAGATCCCGGCTCAAGGCCGGGATGACACGCTTTTGAGATTTTATTTTGCAATTTTAATTACTTGTGTTTCTCCTTTTACAATTGATTTTACAATATAAACTCCGGAAACTAAGTCGGAAAAATCAACCATTGATACATTTTGTTTTGAAACATGTAATCTACCGTTGATATCGTAGACCTGAACAGCTCCAGGTGTGTTCAGATAAAGAGTATTGTTTGAAAAATACATTTCACCTGTGGTTGCTTTGCCGATAGATGTCGATATTTTTGCCTGGAATGTAATGTTATCAAGATAATAGTTGCATTTGTTATGTGAAATTCCTAATGCCAGATCAAAGGAATTCAATGCCAGCAAAGATACATCTGTTAAATCTGTCAGCGAAATTTCTTTAGATAGCCAAGTATCATTTGCTTCATCTGCAATTAAGTTATTGACACCTCCTGTTGGGGCATTAGGCGTAAATGTTCCTCCTTTTGTTCCTATAAAATATTCTATTTTTTTGAATTTATTTTGAGGATATGAAGCTGTTTCACCATCAAACACTTTAAAATAAATGTTGAAAGTTATTTTTTCCATATCTGCCAATGATTTGCCATCCGGTAAAGTAACCGTCATTTTAGGATAAGCATTATAATTAGTAGCGATTACATGTAGCGATTTACCATGAATTCCGGCAGGATCATTTTCAACCGTTGATGTAATATCTCCTGCAGCCCACGAAATTTTCGAAAAAATATCTCCAAGTGTACTTTCCTCAAAATTGAGAGATGTTGATGGAACAATAGCACTTCCTACAATTATACTGGTAAGAGTTGCCCCGTTATATGCATTAATAGTAAGACCTTTTTGATCATATTGGTCAATGTAATACTCTCCTCCGACTTTTGCCAGATTTTTAAACTCTGCAATCGTAAATTCATAAGCATTTGGGGCGCCTTCAGGAGAAGCGGCTATACAAATAAAATTATAACTAGCTGCTCCGGAATAATTGATCGGTTTGATTGTTCCTAATCCCCAACCCGGTCCAACTTCCGGTTTTACGGTGGTACTAACAGTTAATGTGACGGTAATTTTTTGATTATCAGCATAATTTTCAAAATCACTCAACTTTACATTACCATACTGATCAAAAGGAATGTTTTGTGCAAAAAAATTGAAGCTCAGAAACAGAGCAAATGTAATGAGTAAAGTTTTTTTCATAATGACATAAATTTAGATGAATAAATTTTCTTATCTCTGGAAATGATTATTTCCGCACAAATGTAGGAAACTGGTATAAGAAAGAATATCCGGCTGATTACATCTATTTTTCTGCTCGTTACATTAAATGAAATAAATAATTCTAAGAAACTGTTTAAAAATTTACAAGTAATACTATTTATAAATGAAACTGATACTTTTTCATGCCCTTTTTTGTTCTTTTTTGCTGTTTTGTGTCTTTGCTTTTGGTCAAATAGCCCGCTATTCTCCCAAAATCAAATCCTCAAATCAACGAAAAAATAACTAAAAAAGGTCTTATGAAAAATTTTTAAACAGTTTCTAAAGTTGAAAGCTGAAAGTTGAAGGTTGAAGGTTGAAAATTAAGGCATTGAGAAATAAATCTTAAACATTCAACCTTGTTTTCCGCTCCCTCATCCTTTTCTCCAATTTTGCCGTAAATTCAAAATTTTTCAATCCCCAATCCGGGGCTATCAACAATTCTTTGGGTGATTGGGAAACAAAACGTTCGATAACAAAATCCGGATTCAAACGATTAATAAATTCAATGACTAAATCAATATATTCATCCGCATCATATAAATGAAACCATTCGGGATGGGTATTGTATTGTTCTGCCATTTTCGTTCCTTTAATTAATTGAAGCTGATGTAATTTAATGGTAGTCAACGGCAATTGCGAAATTCTATCTGCATGCGAGAGTATTGTTTCCCTGCTTTCAGTCGGCAACCCGAGAATAAGATGGGCACCAACAAAAATATTTCTGGAAGCTGTCTTCCTGATAGCATCCACAGATTCCGCATAAGTATGCCCCCGGTTGATCAAAGACAATGTTTCATCATTAGTCGATTCCAATCCATATTCAACCAGAATGAAGTATTTTTTCGATAATGTTTCAAGATAATCCAATAAATCATCGCTTACACAGTCCGGACGTGTTCCGATAATCAAACCAACCACATCAGGATGAGACAAAACAGTCTCATACATATTTTTCAGATCATCGGTTTTTCCATAGGTATTTGTATAAGCCTGGAAATAAGCCAGATATTTCATTTCCGGATATTTCCGGGAAAAGAAGCTAATACCATCTTCCAATTGTTCCGTAACAGATTTATCCGTATGACAATATTCGGGACTGAAAGTCTGATTATTACAATAAGTACATCCTCCCCGGCCTTTTGATCCGTCCCTGTTAGGACATGTAAATCCGGCATTGATAGAGATTTTTTGAACTTTGTACGGAAAAATTTTTTTCAGAAAACTTCCAAAATCGTTATACAATTTTATTTCTTTCATCATGCAAAAATACGGTGAAGTTTTTTATCTTTGCATTTTTAACAATAAAAAATTATGTTATATCCATTGATATTCAAACCGATTCTTAAGTCCATTATTTGGGGTGGAAATGAAATTTGTATTTTTAAAGATATTACTCCCCGCCAGGAAGGAATAGGTGAAAGCTGGGAAATTTCTTCTGTTAAAGACAATATTTCAGTAGTTGCCAATGGCAAATTGAAAGATAAATCGCTTGAAGAGTTGATCAACACATACAAAGAAAAATTAGTAGGAAAAAAAGTTTTCGAACGTTTCGGATCTACCTTTCCCCTTTTGATTAAGTTTATTGATGCGAAACAAGCCCTTTCGATTCAGGTACATCCGGATGATGAATTAGCCCAAAAACGACATAATTCTTTCGGAAAAACAGAAATGTGGTATGTGATCAACGCCACCAAAGGAGCTCATCTGTATTCAGGATTTTCTAAACAGATGACTCCTGATACTTATGTACAAAGTCTGAAAGATGATACTTTAACTGATTATCTGGATAAACACGAAGTGTCGGCCGGTGATGTTTTTTTCCTTCCTGCAGGTCGTGTACATGCCATCGGAGCCGGTTGTTTCATTGCTGAAATTCAGCAAACATCGGATATCACATATCGCCTTTATGATTATAACCGGAAAGATGCCCAGGGAAATCCCCGTGAATTGCATACAGAATTAGGTAAGGATGCTATTGATTATCATATTTACCCCGATCATAAATTAAAATATCAGCCCGCCCCCGACAAAGCACAACCGTTGGTTTCATGCCAATATTTTACGACTAATCTGATCGAAGGAAAAAAAGAAATCAAACGGGATCTGAAATCGATAGATTCGTTTGTTATTTATATTTGTATGGAAGGAAATCTGATTTTGAAAGATGACAACGGCTTTGAATTGCCACTTAAACAAGGTCGAACCGTATTGGTTCCTGCTGAATGCGAATCAATTTTATTGTCTCCAGAAGGAAATTATAAAATGCTGGAAACTTACATCATGCCTTTATAAACTTCATAAGTTTGCTTCGCAATCTTATCCCAGTTGTAAGGGCTCATATCGTAAGTTGTTTGATAGTGGTTTTTATCCAGTTTTTCTTTTAATTTTTCGTATAAAGAATCTACACTTCCTGTAAAAAGATAAGATTCTTTGGGTAAGTTAACTTCTACATTAGCGGGAATGTCGCTGGCTAATACGTCCAAATCGTAGCTCATTGCTTCAAGCAGCCCGATTGGCAAACCTTCATGATATGACGGAAGAACAAACAATCGTGCATGGGTCAGCAGTTCCTGCAATTTTTCTCCTTTAATAAAACCGGTAAGGATAACGCCATGAATTTCTGCTAATTTCTTCAGATTGGAAGAATATTCCGTTGCATGATCCGTATCGCCGGCAATAACCAACTTAATTCTTTTGGGTTTTAATCTGGAATATGCTTCGATCAATAAATCGAATCCTTTTTCCGGAACAAAACGTCCGGCTGCAAAAATATATCTTCCTTTTTCCAATCCTAAACTCTCCAGATAATGAGTGGTCGGAATTTTAACTGGAGGATTTACTCCATTGAAGATAAGATGAGTATTATTTCTCTTATACAATTGCTTTAAAGTATCATTGATAATGTGAGAAATGACAATTATTTCGTCTGCAAATTTGGCACAAAAATGCTCGCCCTGTCTGAGAGAAAATTTAGCAAATCTCCCCCATTTTTGTCTGTCGTAATCAGGACCATGATGCGTTACTATAACTTTCAATCCTAAAAGATGAGCGAAGGGAATGAGCAATGCCGAGCCTATGGCGTGAATGTGCAGTATATCAGCTTTTAACTTTTTGGCTTGAATAATACCAAAAAATGAATGTATTATTGCTTCCAGGTTTTTTCTTTTAGGAGCGGGAATATCTTTTAGTTTTACTCCTTTATATATTGACATTTTATTTTCCGGAGTTACATAGCATATCCGGCGAATCAAAGTTACATCACAACCCAATTCAACCAAACGTGGATATAATTCCTCACAATGAGTTTCAACACCACCCATAATTCCGGGGATGCCTCTTGTTCCAATTACAACAACTTTCATAAACAGTCAAAAAATTACTCTTCTATAAGAGGTAGGTTTTCATTTTCTTGCTTTGACTGACCGGTATCGGGTTTACATCTGGTAAAATCTAAATCACCTTGTCGTTCATCCTGTCCTACATAAAAATAGGGAATTTTATCTGCACAAACAGATTTTCCTCTTAAACTATTTATTTTATTTTGCAATACCCACTTGACCGGATATTTAATATATTTTTTCATTACCGGAGCAGCAGTTCCCATCATCCAACAGTTTTTAGGACAAGTTTTTACCAATTCGCGCACCTTAACAGCCTGTTCACTGTTCCAAAGTTCTTCAAAGGTAGTAAAATCTCTGATATTTCCCATACTTTTTTTCCAGATGCCGTCTTCCAAACCATTGCATGGATACACATCTCCGTATGCTTCAATAAAAAAATTGGCGCTTCCGGCCTCACAGGGAAGCATTCGTTTTCCTCCCCGGATATAATTAATCAGTCCTAAATTAAAGAAAGCTCTGAACCATGATTTAGGATTATTTTCCTTTAATAATTGATTAATTAATATTTCAAAATTGGAACAAACTTCTTCGGTATTGGTAATTACATTATCCGTTTTATGAAAATAGAAAGAATTATGGAAAGCCGCTGTGGCAAACTCCATTTTCAAGGCTTTGGATAATTGATACAAAGACAACATATCCTGTGAATTATTATTAGAAACCGTACATCCGAAACCAATATCCTTCACTCCCATTTCCTTCAATGTGAGCAATGTCCTGAGCCCCTTGTCAAATCCTCCGTTTCGTCCTCTTAATTCATCATTTTTTTGGGATAGGCCTTCGATGCTGATCCTGATTCCGATTTTAGGAAATTTTTTAGCCAGATTAATTATCTTTTCAGTGTGATATCCTGATGTTGATATCACCACCCGTGACGCTTTTTCAAAGCTTACGGATATGATATCTTCAAGGTCTTCCCGTTGAAAAGGTTCTCCTCCTGTAATATTTACAAATTTTAATTGGGGTAATATTTCTAATTCTTTGGCCTGTATTTCTTTTTTTGGATCGGTAGGATACTTCCAGACGTTACACATCTTACAACGCATCTGACAGCGATAAGTAGTGATAATAGACACATCAGTCGGAAGTATAGTTTTATTCATATAATGTTTATTTATTTTTTAGATTATCTGGTATAATTTTCACCATTGTACTTGTAAAACAACGTTGAGTTGCAAAATATATTGTAAAGATTTCCAAATTTGTCAAGAATTTTAAATATTTCAAGGAAATGTATGAGTTGATGCTAAAAACATGTACCTTTGCGTGCTTTATATTGATGTTGAAAGTTTAAAAACTGTTTAAAAAATTTTCATAAGATCTTTTTTCGGTATTTTTTCGTTGATTTGAGAATTTGATTTTGGGAGAATAGCGGGCTATTTGACCAAAAGCAAAGACACAAAACAGCAAAAAAGAGCATGAAAAAGTATCAGTTTCTAAATTTCTTGATTTTTGATTTTCAACATTAAACTATAAACTAATTTAAATTAATTATGGAAATTATTCAATTTTTGATTGATTTTATTTTACACATTGATGTGCATCTGGCTGAATTGGTAGCTGAATACGGAACATGGATATATGCTATTCTTTTTATCATTATTTTTTGTGAAACAGGATTGGTTGTTACTCCATTTTTACCCGGAGATTCTCTTCTGTTTGTTGCCGGAACATTGGCTGCATTGCCTACTAATAGCATAAATGCTCATCTTTTGGTACTTATACTTATTGCAGCTGCCGTATTGGGTGATGCTGTCAATTATACGATCGGACGTTTGTTCGGAGAAAAATTATTTAATAATCCAAACTCTAAAATATTCAAACAAAGTTATTTAGATAAAACTCATGCATTTTACGAAAAACATGGAGGAAAAACCATCATTTTGGCCCGCTTTGTACCCATAGTACGTACTTTTGCTCCATTTGTAGCAGGAATGGGACATATGAGTTACAAACATTTCTTTTCTTACAATGTAATCGGAGGTATAGTTTGGGTTGCATTGTTTACTTACGCTGGTTATTTCTTCGGAGGTTTGGATATTGTTCAGAAAAACCTGAAATTATTGATTGTACTGATCATCGGCGCTTCTCTCATCCCTCCTGTAATCGAATATTTCAGGAATAAAAAAAGTACAAAGTTATTTCAATGAATCGAAAATTTGCTCTGAATTTCAAATTGTTTTTTAATCAATGTTTTCACACACTGTTGATTTATATATTACTCCTTCTTGTTTTTGCTGTTTTCAGGACTATATTTCTTATTTTTTTCAACGATTCTCCGGAATTATATCACGAAACTTCAGATATTATAAAAGCCTATTTTTATGGTTTCAGGTTTGATACAATGACCATTCTCTACGGATTACTTCCGGTAATGATCATTAATTTACTATTTCTATTTTCAGATCGATTCGTACAATTATTCAACAAAATTTTCAGAATATACTATACGATACTAATATTCATTTTTATAATAATAGCAATCGTAAATTTATATTTTTACAACTTTTTCATGACCAATATCAATGTATTGATATTCGGACTTGTACAGGACGACACGGCTGCTGTCGTCAAATCTATATGGACAGATTATCCTGTTGCTATCTGGCTCATTGTCTTTTCCATAGTTATATGGTTAGTTTATATAATGGTGAAAATTATTCAAAAAGCAAGATTGAAAAAGGTAAATCTCTCATTTATTACTAATTTTATTCTTTTCCTGACATTGTGTTTCTTTTTTATTTTGGGTATTCGCGGAACCTTTGATTTTTATCCTTTAAAAATCAACGACTCTATTATTTCTCAGCACGTATTTATCAATAATATGGTTCCAAATGGAGTTTATTCTCTTAAAACTGCCATAGCCGACAGAAAAGAAAAAGATGTGAACGTGGATATAGGAAAAACAATGAAAAACAATGGATTTGGCTCTCCGCAAGAAGCAGTTTCTTCTTATCTGGAAAAATCAATTGCAGATAATCCGGATTCATTGGTACATGCATTATTTTCCGAAACACCTGATAATGAATTCTTAAAAAATAATCCTCCGAATGTTGTATTCGTATTGATGGAAAGTATGAGTGAAAATTTTATCTCCCTTCATAATAAACAATCATTCAATTTATTAGGAAACCTGGAGAATGTTCTTCCAGGCTGTATCCATTTCACACATTTTTTACCGTCCACAGGTGCAACGATTCACAGTTTGGAGGGATTGATGGTGAATAGTCCGATGACTCCTATTGCTCAATCCATTTATCTGAATAAAAAACTGGAAACATCTGCAGCAAAGCCATTCAAAGAAAATGGTTACCATACCGCTTTTGTTACAGGAAGCAAGTTGGGTTGGCGAAATCTCGATAAATTTGTACCCAATCAATATTTCGACGATGTGGAAGGTTCGGCATACATTGAAAAATATGTGGAAAATACACAATCCAATGAATGGGGGTGTTACGATGAGTTTTTATTTAAACGCATGTATGATAAATTACAGAGTAACACAGGAAAACCTCAATTTATTTTTGCATTGACAACCACAAATCATACGCCTTATTCTTTGCCAGACACATACAAGCCTTATTCATTGGAAATACCGCAAAATATTGTCAAAAAATTATCATCCGACCCGGAACATGCCAAAGTACATTTCCTGACTTATCAATATGCCAATGATTGTCTGGGTAAATTTATCGAACAAATAAAAAATTCCCCGCTGGGAGAAAATACAATTATTGTAGCTTCGGGCGACCACAACGCCAGAAGGATATTTGATTATGCGGATGCCTATTCGTTACAAAAATACGGCGTTCCTTTAATACTTTATATTCCGGAAAAATATAAGCCGGCAAAAGAGTTTATTCATCCTGACTGCTTTGGTTCCCACAAAGATATTTTTCCCACAGTTTACCATTTATCTTTGTCCAAAACCAGTTATGTAAAGTCAGGAATCAACCTTTTTAATCCGGAAGAGGCCAATCATAACTTTGCAATGGCGGAATATAATGTCTTAATGAATAATACAGGTTGCGTTTATTTTAAACAAAAACCGATATTCTATGCCTGGAAAGATTCTACCAGGACACTTTTGAGACCAGCCAAAGGAGAAGAAATCCAGTCTTTGAACAAAACTCTTCTTAAAGGTAAATCATATATTGCATCTATGACTTATCTGGTACAAACATGTCTTTCCGAACATTGATACAAAGCTTATTAATCTTTATTGAGACTTTGTTTGATATATGTAAATTTTTTTTTATTATCTTTGTAGTTTAAAAAAACGATTTAGCACAAATAATGGACGCAAAAAGGATTTTATTCATCACAACAGAGATAAGCCCTTATCTTCCTGAATCTGAAATCTCAATCATTGGACGTAACCTTCCTCAAGGAATTCAAGAACTTGGACGTGAAATAAGAACATTCATGCCTAAATTCGGTAATATTAATGAAAGAAGAAATCAACTTCATGAGGTAATCAGACTTTCAGGTATGAACCTCATCATAGATGATACAGACCACCCACTCATCATAAAAGTAGCATCGATTCAGGCCGCCCGGATGCAAATATACTTCATTGACAATGATGATTTTTTTCAAAGAAAATATACTACCACAGATGCAAACGGATTTGAATTTGAAGACAATGACGAACGTAGCATATTTTATGTCAGAGGAGTATTGGAAACTGTGAAAAAATTACGTTGGGTACCGGATCTTATTCATTGTCACGGATGGATGACCGCATTAGCGCCTTTATTCATAAAGAAAGCCTACAGTGACGATCCTTGTTTTCGAAATTCCAAAGTGGTTTATTCTGTGTATGATGATGATTTTAAGAATCCGTTCAAAAATACTTTTCCCAAAAAGCTGATAATGGATGGAATCACTAAAAAAGACATCGACTTATTCAAAGGTGAAGTTGATTTCTTAACTCTCAATAAATTGGCCATTCAATATGCCGACGGTGTCATTCAAAACAGTCCGGATATCAATCCGGATATCCTTGAAGATATTACTGGTAGAACAGATAAACCATTTCTCGCATACCAACCTAAAGAAACCTATATCAGTGCTTATAATGAATTTTATGATCAGATTTTAAGTAATTCAACAACTCGTAAAAAATGAGAATTAAAGGAGCTATTCTGGCTGTATTAGCCATTCTTTTCATTGCATGTAATGATGATTTGAACAGTGTAGGAACAGGTACTATGCCTGATGAAGACCGGATACAAGTATATACAGATACTATTTATCCTGATGCAAAAACAATCAAAATAGACTCAATCTATGCCAGGACAATCAACGGTTTACTGGGAAATTTCACAGACCCAATGTACGGAACGCTAAAGTCTGATTATCTCTGTCAATTTTATACTCAGGGAGAAAATGTATTTCCCGATACTATTGTAAATTCAAAAATTGACTCCATCACATTGAATATTTTATATGGCAAACATTCTACCCGGTGGTATTCTTCATATGCCAGCGCTTATATTGATGGCGGTTGGATCGGAGACTCGTTAGCGCCTATGGTAGCGACAGTATATCCGGTAAGACAAGATGCTCCTCTGAAAGAAGATTATTATTCCAATGTGGTGCCTGCAAAATATGCAGACCTGTCAACAATATATGGAACAAAAGCATATACTGCAAAAGATTTAACAGTTCCGGACTCTGTATTCAACTCTTACACTTACCTTTATTCAAATGTAAGAATAAAACTGCCGAACTCTTTAGGACAAAAAATGTATGACGAATGGAAAAAAAATCCGGCTACATACAGTTCTTTGGATAAATTCAATAAATTTTTCCCAGGTCTTTATATCACTACCACAACGGGTAGCGGAAATATCCTGAATGTTGCTTATACACGCATCTATGTACATTTCAAGGTAGTTACCAAAAGTGTATTAGATAGTAGTGTGGATAGCACATATGCCGGATCTACCCCTTTCCCTGTTTCTAAAGAAGTTGTCCAGTTAAATCAATATAAAAGTACAAATGATGAAAAATTATTGGTGAATAATTCTACGGAAACTTATCTGAAAACTCCGGCAGGAATATTTACCCAATACACAATTCCTATTCCAGAAATTGCAGCTAAACAAAAAGATAAAAAATTTAATAGTGTGAAATTGACTGTATCGGCTTTATCTAACGACAATTGGCAATACAAGTTAAATGTTCCGCCCACTTTACTCCTGCTTCCGAAAGATTCTTTGATAAATTTCTTTGAAAAACCTCATGTCGCAGATAATAAAACTTCATACACAGCAAACTTCAGCAACTATACTTATAACTTCAACAATATCTCCAGCTTAATTCAATATGCGATAGATAACAAAAGTAATGAAAACCTGGAAGTTGTATTGGTTCCGGTAACAGTTGTCAGTACCTCTTATTCGGATTCATACTATGGTACAATCAATGTGCCCTATACCACAAATCATTATTTGCTTCCATCAGGTATAAGGTTAAAGAAAGACAAAGAATCCCTCAAGTTAGACTTTATTTTAACAAAAAAATAGCAAGGTCATGCTTTCTTTGAAAGAAATACCTGAAAAAGTCAAAGAATTTTGGGATTTTGTCACAATCGGCATTTGGCGCGTCACAGATACCGAAGTCAAAGGTCTGAAACAAAAAGGTATTTCTTTCCTGAAAACAATCAGCCTGGCTATCCGCAGGTTTGAAGAAGATAAATTACAGAGTAAAGCATCTGCCTTAACTTTTAGCACATTATTGTCTATTGTACCTATTCTGGCGATTTTATTTTCCATTGCCAATGGATTTGGTTTCCACAATATCCTTAAAAATCAACTGTTTGATTATTTTCCGGGACAAAAAGAAGTTTTGGAAAAAGGTTTGACTTTCGTCGATTCGTACATGCAGCAAGCCCAAAGCGGTTTATTTTTAGGTATCGGTATCGTTTTGTTGCTATATACGGTAATGAGTTTGTTATCAACCGTTGAAGATTGTTTCAACAGTATCTGGAGAGTAAAAAAAGGAAGAACTTATTATCGATGGTTTACCGATTATTTTTCCGTATTCCTGTTATTGCCGGTATTTATTGTCAGTTCTTCGGGTTTATCCATATTTTTATCCACATACTTTGAAACACTGGCTGATTATGAGCTGATTACACCTGTATTTCAGATTATTCTGAAAATGGCTCCTTTTGTAGTCACCATATTTATGTTTACAGGTGCATATATGTTTTTGCCAAATACCAAGGTTAAATTTAAAAGCGCTTTTTATGCCGGAATATTTGCAGGAACAGCTTTTCAGATATTTCAATACCTCTATATCAGCGGGCAAATCTGGGTGTCAAAATACAATGCGATCTATGGGAGTTTCGCAGCACTTCCGCTTTTGTTATTATGGTTGCAATTATCCTGGCTTATTTGCTTATTGGGTGCAGAAATTGCATATGCAAGCCAAAATATCCGCTCATATGATTTTGAAGCCGACAGTAAAAATATCAGCCGAAGGTATAAAGATTTTTTGCGTTTATTGATCACAACATTGATAGTCAAACGTTTCGAAAGAGGAGAAAAACCATATTCAGCGGAAGTTATATCGGCAGAATTTAAGATACCAACCCGGCTCACTTCCGCCATCTTATTCGAATTGCAGGAGCTAAATATTATTAATGAGGTTGTTGATGACGATGATGATATTATTTTATATCAGCCAGCCTTGGATATCAATAAAATAACTGTCGGATATTTATTGGAAAAAGTCGATTTATACGGTTCTGAAAATTTTAAGGTAGACAAAGACATTGAATTTAAAACCGAATGGCAAGCGCTACTGAAATCAAGAGAAGACATGATAAAGGATAACAATATATTATTGAAAGATTTATGAATTTGTACCATAATTCTTTAAAATATACTTAATTTTGCACGAATAAAGCTGATTGCATGGCAAAAGGATTAAAAAATTTCTTTTATTATATTATAATGCTTATTGTATTGAGCATTTTGATATACCTTGTCATCAGTTCCGGAGACAAGTTTCAAACACCAGAACTATCTAATATTAAAGGAATTAACGAAATATCAGGTATCAGGATGTTTTTTAATTCCGTCGCAAAAAATATTGCTACTCCGATTGCAATGCTCCTTTTGCAGGTAATTGCAATTTTATTCACAGCCAGAATCTTTGGTTGGTGTTTTAATAAAATCGGACAACCTACCGTTATTGGAGAAATTGTGGCAGGAATCATACTGGGACCTTCTGTATTGGCTCATTTTCTCCCCGAAGTTTCATCTTTTCTTTTTTCTCCCGGATCATTGGGCAATATAAATATTTTAAGCCAAATCGGCTTGATATTATTCATGTTTGCCATCGGGATGGAACTCGATTTGACTGAAGTAAAGAAAACATTCAACGAAACACTCCTCATCAGCCATACAGGCACTTTCCTCCCCTTCTTTTTAGGAGTGTTGACGGCTTATTTTGTATATCCGCATTATGCAACAGGTATACCTTTCATCCCTTTTGCTCTCTTTGTTGGAATCGCCATGTGTATTACCGCATTTCCGGTATTGGCCAGAATTATTCAGGAAAAAGGGCTAACAAAAACACGAGTAGGAGTTATTTCCATAGCCAGTGCGGCTAATGGAGACATTACTGCTTGGTTCTTACTGGCTGTTGTCATTGCAATTGCCCAAGCCGGAACAATTGGCGGGTCACTTTATACCATATTATTTTCGGCAATATATTTAATTTTCATGTTTTTTGTGTTGAAACCTTTCCTGAAAATTATTGGCTATATCTATCATAATAAAGAAGTCTTGAACAAAGCAATGGTAGGCTTTATGTTTTTGATTCTGATAATTTCGGCATATTTAACTGAAATTATTGGGATTCATGCATTATTCGGCGCTTTTATTGCAGGTGTGGTAATGCCACCGCATGTGAATTTCAGAAAAATTATGACGGAAAAAGTCGAAGATGTCGCATTATCGCTTTTCCTTCCTTTATTCTTTGTATCCACCGGATTACGCACTCAAATCGGATTGATCAGCACAACATATGAATGGATGGTCTGTTTTATATTCATCGGAGTAGCTATTCTGGGTAAATTCGGAGGAACCTATATCGCATCAAGGATTGCCGGCGAAACCAACAAAGACAGTCTGTACATGGGAGCGCTAATGAACACCAGAGGTTTGATGGAATTAGTTGTCCTGACAATCGGCTACGAAATGAAGATTTTACCTCCCCAGATTTTTGTGATGCTTGTTTTGATGACCTTGGTTACCACATTTATGACAACACCATTGATGTCATTCATTGACTTTTATTATCGTAAATCTGTTAAACACAAATCTCATCCTAAAAATATTTTCCGTATACTACTATCTTTCGGACGTGCAAGCAATGGAAGTGTTATGTTGAAGGTTGCCAATCAAATTTTTCCATTAGAAGAAGGTAAAGTCGAATTAACAGCTCTACACTTAACAATAGGAACAGATGTGAACCCCATGCTTGTGGAAAATTTCAAGGAAATCAGCTTTGGACCTATTCTGCATGAAGCAGAAGCTTTGGATGTAAAAATCAAAACACGTTATGAAGTTACCAGTGATGCCGGAAAAGAAATTGTTGATATCGTAAATAGTGAAAACTATGATTTTTTACTGGTAGGCGCAGGGATTTCCATGTCTGATATTCCTGAAGATATTGAAGCCGCAAAACACAAAGAAATTTTTTACACCAGATATTTTGAAAAGATAAAAGCTCCTCATTCATGGTTTTATCCCGGAGATTTACTACAAGATAAAACGAAAAAATTTATTGAAGAAACAAATCATACTGTTGGAGTATTTGTCAATCGTGATTTTGAAATTGCAAATTCAGTGATTGTAATCTTACAACAGATTGAAGATTTATTTTTACTTGAATACGCATCTAATTTAATCAAATCTAATCGTGCAAAAATCAACTTCTTCATTTTGGGAGATCAAATCGATAAAACAAACAGACTTGTTGTCCAGGATTTTTGTAAAAAAAATGATGCATTTATCTTACCGGAAAAAACACTTTCTGAAGAACTTTTCTTCGAATATAATTTTATGTTAATCGGATACGCCACTTGGAATCAAATTTCTGAGACGGAAAAAAGTGCTTTACAAAGAATTCCATCAACATTGATTGTAAATAAAAAGATTAGTACTGAAAATAATACAACTTAAATTTTGCTCACTGCTTATAAATTTATACTTTTGACCAAATCTTAAAATATTTTTATCATGGACGCGAGTGTTAAGCTTTATTCCCTTTCTTATAAAGAATTAAAAACTTATTTATTTGCTATTCTTTTTATTGCCGGAAATTTATTATTACCACAATTATGCCATTTGCTTCCTGTTGGTGGTCCTGTTTTATTGCCCATCTATTTTTTCACTTTAATAGGGGCATATAAATATGGTTGGCAAGTGGGAATTCTTACTGCGTTTTTCTCTCCATTACTAAATCATTTGCTTTTTGGAATGCCTGCTGAAAATATGTTGCCCATCATTCTGATGAAATCCGGATTATTGGCTATATCAGCATCATTAGCAGCAAAATATTTCCAAAAAATATCAATTTTAGTATTATTGGGAGTTGTTCTTACTTATCAATTGATCGGCACAGGAATAGAATGGCCTATGGTAAAAGACTTTACAGTAGCTATTCAGGACTTTCGTTTAGGTTTGCCAGGAATGGTTATTCAGGTCATCGGTGGATATTTTGTTTTAAAAGCGCTGTCAAAATACTGAAATGGAAAAATCATTTGAGGAAGTTCTGGAAAAATTCAAAACGATTGAATTCAAAGATGAATTTGATTTGATTGTTGCCATTGCTAATGGTGGAATTATTCCTGCTGCCATTCTTAATCAACGGCTCAATTTAAATATCGAGTTATTGAAAATCAATTGGCGCGATGCATTTCAAAAACCAAAATATAATTTTCCTCAATTAATATCTCCCATTGATTTTGAATTTAAAGGAAAAAAAATTTTATTGGTCGAAGACCGTGTAAAAACAGGACAAACGCTGGCTTATGCAAAAAAACTGTTGAACGATGAAGCCGAGATTGTTAAGACCTTTGCAGTAAATGGTATTGCTGATTACTCTCTCTACAATGAAGATTGTTTTAAATTTCCTTGGATAATAACCTAATTGAAAATTATCATGAAGCGTCGAGAATTCTTAAAAACCGGAGCATGGGTCGGAGCAATGGCTACTCTGAATTTTGATAAACTACAGGCAGCCCTGTTAAATAATGAAACCGTAGTTGAAAAAGCGCCGGATTTGGTTGCTGTAATGGGTGGAGAACCTGCTGCGATGTTGGATAAAGCATTGGAGGCCTTGGGAGGTATCGGAATATATATCAAAAAAGGACAGAATATAGTCATAAAACCGAATATCGGATGGGACAGGGCTCCTGAATTGGCAGCAAATACCAATCCTCAACTGATAACTGCTTTGGTGAGAAAATGTTTATCGGCCGGAGCCTCCAAAGTTCTCGTTTTTGATAATACCTGTGACAACTGGCAAAAGTGTTACGACTCAAGCGGCATTGCCAAAGCAGTAAAAGATGCAGGAGGAACTATGCTTCCGGCCAACGAAGAAAGATATTACAAAGAAGTAACACTTCCTAACGGACAAATACTCAAAAAAGCAAAAATACATGAAGCTTTATTGAATGCGGATGCCTGGATCAACGTCCCTGTTTTGAAAAATCATGGTGGCGCCAAAATGAGTATTTCCATGAAAAATTATATGGGAATAGTTTGGGACAGACGTTTTTTCCACGCCAATAATCTACAACAATGTATTGCAGATATTTGTACCTGGAATAAAAAACCTGTTCTCAATATAGTTGACGGTTATCGGGTGATGAGGCAAAACGGACCTCAAGGCAAAAGTGTAAATGATGTTTCCGTACTCAAAACAATGATTGTATCTCCCAACATTGTTGCTGCCGATACTGCTGCTGTCCAGTTCTTTAATCAAGTAGAAAAAATGCCGTTAGCCGATGTAGGGCATATCAGCAGAGGTGAAGCTCACAAATTGGGAACCTCTGATTTGTCAAAATTGACGATTAAAAGGATTAAAATGTGACCGATATGAATCTTTTGCCTTTAAAACATTCATATAGATTTCAAAATAATTAAAACTAAAATGAACAATAAATTGAAAACCGCCAGAGTAATATTGGCTCTTCTCTTTTTTATTCCGATTGTTTTATACTTTTTGGATTTCACAGGAAAGCTACCTGTTCAGTTCCATTTCATATTACAATTACAGTTAGTTCCGGCGCTTATCTCCGGGATGTTGGGTGTATTGATTGCTATGGCTTTACTGTCTTTATTCTTTGGAAGAATCTATTGCTCTGTGATTTGTCCTGCTGGAATTTTACAAGATATATTTATTCGTATTTCAGGTAAAGGCAGAAAATGGAAACAAAGGAAAAAATATCGGTTTCATTACAGGAAACCACTATATATCAATATTCTGCGATATACATTATTAGTTCTGGTAATATTTTTCTTCTGTTATCAAGGAAGTACCCATCTTTTATTGTGGCTGGATCCATATAGTAATTTCGGGCGTATAGCTTCCAATTTATTTCTGCCTGGTGCCATTTTTATTAATAATGTATTGGCAGACTGGATGATAGAAATGGATAATTATAAACTGATATATATTGCTATCAATAATCTAACAGTTGTTGCGCTTGTTTCCGCCGCTGTTACTTTACTTGTCTTTATGATTCTTTCTGTCATGTATGGACGATTATTTTGTAATTCATTATGTCCTGTAGGAGCCTTCCTCAGTATCTTTTCCAGATTTTCTTTATTCAGGATTTCATTTGATAAAAAACTTTGTAACAGCTGTGGAAGTTGTGAAATGACCTGTAAATCAGAATGTATTAACAGTAAAACCCAGAAAGTAGATACTTCACGTTGTGTAGACTGCTTCAATTGTATTTCTTCTTGCAGAAAAGGTGGACTCAAATATAAATTTGGTTTTTCTCTTGTAAAAAAAGAAAAAAACACAGAAATTCAGGAAGAAATACAACCTGAAATGAACAGCAGAAGATCATTTATCGCAACTGGAGCCATGTTGATGACAACAATTCCTGTCATATCGCAAGTAACAAAAAATGAAACAAAAAATGGTTCAAAACAACAACCGGTTCTTCCTCCGGGAGCATTCAATAAAAAAAGGTTTGAAAACAGATGTACTGCATGCCACTTATGTGTAACAAAATGCCCGAATCAAATCATTAAACCTGCCGGATTACAATATGGATTCAGTTACCTCTTAAAACCACACTTGGCTTATATCAAAGGATATTGTAATTATGATTGTACGATTTGTTCGGAAGTTTGCCCTAATAAAGCATTAGAAGCTCTTTCTCCTGAGAAAAAAGTAACTACCCAAATAGGGATTGCACATTTTGAAAAAGATATTTGCGTAGTATTTAAAGATGAGACTGATTGCGGAGCTTGTTCTGAGCATTGTCCTACACAAGCCGTAAAAATGGTTCCTTATAAAGATTCTCTGCGAATTCCACAGGTAACTCCAGAAATATGCGTAGGTTGTGGAGGTTGCGAATACATTTGTCCTGTTCGTCCGCAGAGAGCGATTCATGTAGTGGCCAACACAGAACACATCACAGTCAAAAAACCGGAATACGAAAAAGTTAAAGATGTAGAAGTGACGGATTTTGGATTTTGAGCGAAAGAGTGGAAAATTGAAAGTGGAAAATTGAAAACGAGGCTTATGCACAAAAACATTTTCAATTTTCCATTTTCAATTTTCAATTTTTTCAAGAGTTTCAACGCAGAGCGGCCCCCTAATGGCCTCTCCCAGGCACTCCGCACTCTGGTTTGTGTTAAAAGGAATAAAAAAGAACCGTGCGGGTGTGGAATTGTCTGCGTTGACATGCCCTTGAACTCATTTCACAATGAGGATATTTTTAGTGTTATTTGCTTTCCAATACTTTAATACGCGCTTCCAGTTGTTCGATAATTTTTTGCTGATCTTGCATTCCTTTAATTAAAACAGGAACCAAGTTACTATATGCTATGCCATAAAGTTCTTTAGAATCATCATTTGGTTTATTTACAACCTCAGGAATAATATTATAAACTTCTTGAGCAATCAAACCTAAAGCATTGTGCGCTGTTACTTCTCCTAATTCAACAACTCCATTTTCCATACTTTTTACATTGTGCATATCATACATCTTGGGTTGAAGTTTTAGAATAGTTTCTAAACCATAAGGCATTTCTTGAGTATTAGTTTTAACTCTACTATCAGACAATGCTGTATAAGCACCAGATGAATTAATAAGAGCAATTTGATTAGCTGTTGTGGGAGTTGTAGGTGCTCCAGATCCTGAGACGCGATAAAAAGAAAATCCACCAGGACCTGTACCTGAATAATTTACAAGTTCACAGTAACCATCTCCAACATTGATACTATTCCATCCAAAAGCGTATCCACTAGTCAAAGAGGGATATGTACCTCCTCCTCCACTTAAAATATTTCCACGTATACTACCTGCCACATGAAGTTTTTCTGAAGGCGTAGAGGTTCCTATGCCAACTTTTCCATCAAAAACATTGGTTTTATCTGTTCCTGCGATATAGATTCCATATTTATTGGTAATTGTACCTCCAGTGACTGTACCTCCAGCATAAATATCGTACATATTAGTGATTGTGCCAGAAGTAACATAAGGTTGTACTCTGAGTCCCACAGAAGGATTTGTAATTCCAGTCACTTCAGATCCATAATGTCCGAAATTTATGAGTTCTCCAACTTGAAGGTTAAGAGTACCACCATTGTTAGCTCCTCGACGAAAAGAAGTTCCCCACAAGCCATACATATATCCGGAATTGGTAATTCCAGCATTGATTGTTTGATAAGCCGAGGCCGTTGCTCCTACCTGATAATAAGTTCCGGATGTTTTTATTGCTGATGGCTCTGTTTCAAATAAAGCTCCACTAGCAGAATAAATTCCAGAAGACACATTTGTAAATGCATTTGAATATGTTCTAATTTTTGCATAACCAGGTGATTGTCCTATTCCAATACTACCAGAACGCATAATATTTACTGTTTTGCTATTTCCTGCATCAATATTAGTTCCTTCTACATACCACTCTGTAGCAGGTGAAGGTGTGTTAGTTATATAACTAGTTCCATTATAAATCCAACTGCTACCATCTGTTCCTACATAAAAATAATTCGTTTTTGCTTTTAATGTGTTATCATTTGTAAAAGCGCTGTTAACACTTCCATCTTCGTTGTAGTAAGGAATATCATCAAAAGCAGTAGCAGAGTTGGGATTAGCCGTATTCACCCACACCATATAAGTGGGATCAATGGTTTCAGTATATGGTTGTATACGTACCCATGCGGTCCCGTTATTGTAGTATTGTCCCGGCGTAACAGCATTAGCTCCTGTTCCTGCTGTAGCCGTATTATACACCGTCATCCCTGCCACATGCGCGCTCAACGGTGAAGCTGAAGTAGTTGAGGTCAATGCCACTCTTGGCAATAACAATCCTTTATTTGTTGTCTGTAAATCAAGTACAGCCGAAGCATTGGGCGCATTCTGACTACCTATTGTCACCTGTGCAGTCATTTTTATTGTCGTCAAAAACAAAACGACACAGATTGAAATTAAAATTTTCGTTGTTTTCATCTTTATTTTAAGTTTTATGTTATACGTTTTAAGTTTTACGTGATGGAACACGGAATACGCGGATTA